>JALSLZ010000221.1 GCA_026988075.1 Flavobacteriaceae bacterium | reverse complement strand
GTTGATTTAAAAGAAATGTTAATGAGATTTATTCCTGCTAACAATGAAAGTTGGAACGCTATTAAATAATTAATAATAAAGGTTAATACAATGCTTTTAAGTCTTGCTATAAAGAATTTTGCACTAATAGATAGTTTAAAAGTTAACTTTAGTAATGGTTTGTCCATTATTACTGGTGAAACTGGTGCAGGTAAGTCCATTTTACTTGGTGGATTAGCTTTGGTTTTAGGTAAACGAGCGGACTTGTCATCATTAAAAAATAAAGATAAAAAATGTATTGTTGAAGCGGAATTTTCAATTGAAAATTATAAATTAGAATCATTTTTTAAAGACCATGATTTAGATTACGAACCAATCACTATTGTAAGACGAGAGATTTTACCAAACGGAAAATCAAGGGCTTTTATTAATGACACACCATTGTTGTTGAATACATTAAATAAGTTAAGCGAACGTCTAATAGATGTTCATTCGCAACATCAAACCTTACAACTTTCAGAATCCAAATACCAATTTGAGTTGATTGATTCATTAGCGGGTAATCATAAATTTTTAGCATCGTATAAACGAGGTTTACAAATTTTTAAAAAGTTAAAATCGGAATTAGATAAAATTCTTTATGAACAAGAATTGGCAAAAAAAGAATACGACTATAATTTGTTTTTATTTGAAGAATTAGAAAAAACGAATTTTCAAGAAAATGAACAGGCTGAGTTGGAAAATAAAATTGATCAGCTAAGTAATGTTGAACAAATTAAAGAAAGTCTTTCAGAAAGTCTATCTATTTTACAAGATGAAAATCAAGGCTTGTTAGATACTTTGTCAGTTGTAAATCAAAGTATGCTTAAAATTAGTGATTTTTCGAAAAATTACGAAAATTTGTATCAGCGAATAGCGAGTGTTAAAATCGAATTAGACGATGTTGCAAAAGAAATAGAAAACGAAAACGAGCAAATTGAATCAAACCCATTCGAATTAGAAAAATATAACGATAGGTTACAAATATTGTTCGATTTGTATAAAAAACACAATGTTGATTCGATAGCGGATTTAAATATTGTTTTTGAAAAAATATCATTAAAGGTACAAAGTGTACAAAACGCTAATGAAATTGTTGATACTAAAAAACAAGAAATTGAAAAAGTAAGCAAGCAATTAGATGAATTGACACTTAAAATTCATGCCAAACGTAGTAAAGCAATACCACAATTAGTTTCGCAATTAGAAAAAAAATTAGCGAACTTAAAAATGCCATCAGTAAAGTTTAAAATTGATGTGTCTTATGGCGATACTTATTTTACTAATGGTAAAGATGAGTTAAATTTTTTAATATCAACCAATAAAGGCGCAGATTTTATTTCAATTAAAAAAGGACCTTCAGGTGGAGAAATGTCACGAATTATGCTGGCTGTAAAAGCAATACTTTCAAAATACATAGAACTTCCAACAATCATATTTGACGAAATTGACACTGGTGTGTCTGGTGAAGTGTCTAATAAAATTGCAGATGTAATGATAGACATGAGTAAAAACATGCAAGTTGTTGCTATTACACACTTACCTCAAATAGCCTCTAAGGGTAATCAACATTATAAAGTATTTAAAAAAGAGATAAATAAACAAATAGAAACAAACATTAAAAAGCTAACAGATAAAGAACGTTTAACCGAAATAGCAGAAATGTTAGGCGGAAAAAACATTTCTACTTCCGCTTTAGCGCACGCAAAAGAATTGTTAAAACAATAAATTTGTTTATTTTTGTATCATAAAATTAAATAATATAACGTCAAAATCTACTTTTATTAGGTAGTAGACAAACAACCAAATCAGATATGTATAATTTATTAAAAGGAAAAAGAGGAATTATTTTTGGAGCTTTAGACGAAAATTCAATAGCTTGGAAAATTGCAGAAAGGGCCCATGAAGAAGGTGCTACTTTTGTGCTAACCAATGCACCTGTTGCTTTAAGAATGGGCTTAATTAATAAGCTTGCAGAAAAAACAGGTTCAGAAGTAATTCCTGCTGATGCTACTTCTATAGAAGATTTAGAGAATTTAGTTCAAAAATCTGTAGAAATTTTAGGAGGAAAATTAGATTTTGTTTTGCATTCTATAGGAATGTCAATCAATGTACGTAAAGGCAAGCATTATACCGATCAGAATTACAGTTTTACACATAAAGGTTGGGATATCTCGGCAGTATCTTTCCATAAGGTAATGAGTGTTTTATACAGACAAAACGCAATGAACGAATGGGGAAGTATTGTTGCTTTAACATACATGGCTGCACAACGTGTTTTTCCAGATTATAACGACATGGCAGATAATAAAGCGTATTTAGAATCGATTGCTCGTAGTTTTGGTTATTATTTTGGAATGGATAAAAAAGTAAGAGTAAATACCATATCTCAATCGCCAACGCCTACCACAGCAGGAAGTGGTGTGAAAGGTTTTACAGGCTTTTTTAATTATGCAGAAAAAATGTCGCCTTTAGGTAACGCAACAGCTTTAGAATGTGCAGACTATACCATATCGCTATTTTCTGATTTAACAAAAAAAGTAACTTTGCAAAATTTATTTCATGATGGCGGTTTTTCTAATATGGGGATAAGCCAATCAATAATGGAAGATTTTGATAAATAATTTAACCTATTAATGTTTATATAAACATTAATACTGAAATTTTTTTTAATATTTCATGTGTAAAATGCACCGTTTTAACGGTGCATTTTGCATGAATTAGATGTTCTTTTAGGCACTGTAATAATTAAAATGTTAGCATTAATTTTGCAGTTTGAAAAAATAATAATAAATTTAGCCTTTTATAACACTAACGTAAATTATTTTTTGATGAAAAAAATTACCTTATTCATAGTTTTTGTTGCTTTATTATTAAGTACAAATAAAATACAATCTCAAGCAATTATCGAGGCTGCAAACTGGCCAAATACAGATTGGGAACTAACAGGCGTTTATACCGTATCTGGTTTAAATGGTAATCCAATGGTAGATGCTACTTTTGGTTTTGATAATCAAGTAGCAGGTGCAGGTTCTCAAAATGACAACTTACAAGCCATATCTCCAGTTTATGATTTAAGAGATGCTACTACAGTAGTGCCAGCAGAAGAACAAGTTATAGTACATTTTGATTATGTAAATTATCAAGTAGGTACTACTTTAAAATTAAGATATACTGTCGGAGGAAATGTTTGGATTGATTGGCAAGACATTCCGTTAAATACAACATCAAATACAGGTTATAAAACTTGTGATGGTTTAACCAGTTTTTTAAGCGATCCGCAATTATTAACTTCTTTTACAGAAGGGGAATTACAAAATTTTAGATACGGAATATTTTACGATGACAATGCTACTAGTTTTCAATACGGAGGTTTTTGTGTTGGCACACCTACTTTAGAATCAAGAGTAACACCACTTTGTTTAGGTGTATCTGCTATTTCAATAGACGAAACTACCATACAAGACGATCAAGTAATGGTTTCTTGGACAGATAATAATTCAGTAACACCTGACGCTGGTTGGGAAATTCAATACGGTTTAGCAAATTTTACTTTAGGTAATGGTACTTCAATAACTACATTTAGCAACCCTTTATCAATTAGTGGTTTGTCAGCATCAACCTGTTATGATGTATATGTTAGAGCGCTATGTTTAGACGCTGTTAATGATGCAGACGATATTTTTAGTGATTGGGTTGGTCCTTTAAATTTTTGTACACCAATACATACCGCAGGTTGTGGAGATGTTTTTAGTGACCTTGAAGGATTGAATGCTAATTATGCTAATAATGCAGATGATACAAGAACGATATTTCCTGATAATATTGGGCCAGATGTTGTTACAGTTCTTTTTGATGCTTTTGAACTTGAAAATAATTGGGACTTCTTATCTATACATGATGGACCAACTGCCACAGCAGGGAATCTTATCGGTACTTATACAGGTACAACTTTACCACCTATGACATCAGCAACATTAGCTAATGGCGGTGCGTTAACTTTTCATTTTACTTCAGATGGTGTTGGTGTACGTGCAGGTTGGGCAGCACGAATTTTTTGTTCGCCACCAATTACTTGCTTTATGCCTGAAAATTTAGCAGTAAATGCGGCAAGCATTACAATTCATGAAGCCGAGGTGTCTTGGGTAGATACAAATGCAGCTGCAGGCGAACCAACAAGTGGTTGGACAATTGAATACGGGCCAATAGGTTTTGAACAAGGAACAGGTGTCGGTACAGTTGTAAACGCAACTACAAACCCGTTTACATTAACGGGACTTTCAGACTCTACCGAATATTGTTATTATGTAAAAGCAGCTTGTGGTTCTGTAGTAGGAGAAGAGGATAGTTTTTGGGAAGGTCCAGTTTGTTTTACAACAAAATGCGATGTGTTTAATGCGCCTTATACAGAGAATTTTGAAAATAATGGAGATACACCAATTTGTTGGGAGCAAGGACTTGGAAATAATGAGCCTTGGAATTTCTCAAACGATGTAACTGAGCCAGGTCATATTGGTAACGCAGGTAATGTTAATGGAACAACAACTTTAAGTGGAGGTTATTTTGCTTGGGTTGATGATGATAACCCAAACAGTTTAAATACAGAGTTGATATCACCTTTAATAGATTTAACAGGAATAGCTGATCCAACATTAATATTTTACTACATTAGTAATCATGAATTTTTATTTTCAAGTGTTAATTTTTCAATTGATTTATATGACGGTACAACTTGGCATGAAGAAATATTTACACATACGGGTAATACTGTAGATTGGGAACAAGCTTTTGTTGATTTGAGTGCTTATGCAGGTCAAACAATACAATTAAAATTTATTGTTGATGAGGCTGGTTTTAGTATTTTTGATGATTTTGCTATTGATGATGTTTTTGTTGGAGAATTACCAGATTGTATAAATGTAAATTCGGTCAATGTAGAAAATGTAGGTAGTAATAATATTACGTTAAGTTGGAATGAAGCCAATTCGCCACTTTCTACCAATTGGCAAATAGTTTATGGTGCGCCAGGAATAGATCCTAATGCAGAAACACCATTAGATGTTAACAATAATATATCGTACGTATTAAATGGTCTTACAGATCAAACAGATTATGAATTATACATACGTTCAGATTGTGGTGGCGGTTCTTATAGTTTATGGGTAGGACCAATACAGTTTAGAACGCTTTGTCCTATTTTTACAGCTCCTTATACAGAAGATTTTGAAGATGCAGGTTTCTTAGATTCATGTTGGACTCAAAGTGCTGTGATTGCGGGTACAGAATGGCAACTTTCAAACAATATAACTGTGCCAGGTGATTTAGGTGATAATGGTAACGTGTTTGGTACAGCAACAGCAAGTGGTAATTATTTTGCTTATGTCGAAAATGATGTGCCAAAAGTACTTAATAATTCAATTGCTACACCTATGATTGATGTATCAACATTAGCAACACCAACATTGTATTTTTATTATGTAAGTAATAGTAATGATCATGTAGATTTTTCAATTGATATTTGGGATGGCGCAGCTTGGAATGTAGGTTTCTTTACCAGTAATCACAATACTGCAGGTTGGGAAGAAACGATATTAGATCTAACAACTTTAACCATAACAGGTCCAATACAAGCTAAATTTATTGTTGATGAAAATAATGGAGGTACAACAGATGATTTAGCAATTGATGATGTTAGAATAGATAATGAACCAGATTGCTGGCCAATATTTAGTCCTTCAGTATCAAATGCAACAACAACAACAATGGATATTACTTGGGTAGATAATGATAATGATGTGCCGCCAACTACTTATTATATTGAATACGGAGATGTAGGCTTTGCTTTAGGTACAGGTACTACTCAAAATGTAAACATGTCTGCTGTACCATACAATCCTTATACAATTACTGGGTTGCCAGTAGATACTGATTTTGATTTTTATGTAGTTGCCTCTTGTCCTAACGGAGAAAGTGTTGTCGGGCCAGTTCAAGGCGCAACCTTGCCAACTTGTTTTGAAGTAACAGGCTTTAATTCATTTAACCAAACAACAACAACAGTTGATGTAACATGGAATGATGTAAACCCTATAGTGCCTGTTGGAGGTTGGGATATTGAAGTTACGTATCCAGGTTTTGCTCAAGGTACAGGTTTTGTTTCAACTGTATTTACAAATACAGTAACATTAGATGATAATTTTGTGTATAGTAATATGATACCAAGTTCAACTTACGAAGTATATGTTAGAGCTAATTGTGCTGTTGGCGATGCTGACTCAAGTAGATGGACTGGACCTTTTGTAATAAACACACAAGTAGGGCCGCCAATAAATGATACTTGCGCTACAGCCATTACCTTAGATGTAACTTCAGAATGTGAGCCAGTTTTAGGAAACAATATTCAAGCAAATCAAACTGCTGGTTTAGCAACAAATTGTAGTGATCCTGCAGTAAGTGGTACAAATGGAGCTTTTGACCTATTTGATGTTTGGTACAAAATTATTATACCAGCTTCTGGTACAGTAACAATTACTACAGGTTTTGCAGGTGTTATGGAAGATTCTGCTATGGCAGTTTATAAAGGTGCTTGTGGTGCTTTAGTACCAGCACTTAGTTATATGCCAGATTTAACTACTGTTAATGTTGCATTAAAATCGTGTAGTGATGACGATGATATGAATATAGATCCAGGTTATCCAAACGATTCTAATTTGTTTACAAAGATTGTACTTCAAAATGTTACACCAGGCGATGAATATTACATTCGTGTTTGGTCTGTTGATAGAACTAACTTAGGCTTAGGTAACACGCAAGGTCAATTTATTATATGTGCTTTAGGAACAGCTGTAGCTAATAGAAACTTTTTAGAGGTAGAAGAAGAAGTTTTAGAAGAAGAAGTAACCTTAAGTTACTATCCAAACCCAGTTTCTAATTCGCTTAGATTAAAATCGAATGCAGCTATTTTAGATATTCATGTATATAGTATTTTAGGTCAAGAAGTCTATCAAAAAGAAACAAGTACTAATAATATTTCAGAAACTGAGTTAGATATGAGTAGCCTTCATGCTGGTACTTATTTTGTTAAAGTTTTGTTAGCTAATAATGAAACAAAAACAATAAAAATAATTAAAAAATAAAATAAATAATCACTTGTTTTAGTTAAAAAACACTTCAATGATTTAAATCATTGAAGTGTTTTTTTTGTTGAAAATTTGCTTGGTGTTTTTTTTTATCATAAATTTAGCAATTATTAATAACTTAAATTTTATTTTATGAGAAAAATTACATGGATTTTTATTTTATTACTTACAACTATGTTTAGTTGGCAAAGTAATGCACAGTTAACGTTTGATAACGCTTGTACAGTGTCTTTTGATGATATTAGTGCTTCTGGAGCAGTAATAATGATGGATGATGGTATAACGCCTTTGGAAGATGATGGAGAAGGAAATATTGTATTACCGTTTGCTTTTACTTTAGATGGCGTTTCTTCTACCGACTTACGTGTTGGTAATAATGGAGGTGCTTTATTTGGAGTTACCACAGGTGATGCGTCGTTAGGTTCTACACCAACGGCTATTGGTTTTTACCCATTTGCAGATGATATTGATTCAGATTATGGTTCTGTAGTTTGGGAAACTTTAGGTACAGCGCCAAATAGAAGAGTTGTAGTTATGTGGAATGATAGACCTCACTTTTCAAATTCGACTTCAGGAGCAACATTTGAATTAATTTTACATGAAACTACTAATGAAATTACATTTTTATACCAAGATACCGATTTTGGAGATCCAGCCTATGATGATGCTGTCTCAGCAGGAATACGTGTAGTTGGCGCTAATGGTATTTATGTGTATTCTGAGAATGTAGCATTAGCAGGAGTTACTTGTATTAATTGGATGTTACCAACTTGTTTGGTAGCTTCAAATTTAATGATATCTAATACAACAACTACGAGTGCAGATTTAGCTTGGACTGATAATAACGGTTTAGCAGCAACCGATTATGAATATGTTGTACAAGCTGTTGGAACAGGTGTACCAGCAGGTGCAGGAACTGCAACAACTGCAAACCCACAACCATTAACTGGTTTAATGGGTAGTACGCAGTACGAAGTATATTTAAGAGCAAACTGTGGTGGTGGTGATTTTAGTACTTGGGTTAAGGTTGATTTCGGAACAGCTTGTGATGCCGTTGGTAGTTTTGTTGAAAATTTTGACGCTACAGCAAATGGCGATGTAACCTTATGTTGGGCTACAGTTGTAAATTCTGGAGATGCAGCAGCAAGTGTAGATGTACAAGGTGGTGCATTTGAATTTTCTAATGCAGCAGACCTTGCTTCGGAATTAATTTTAGTAACGCCAGAATTAACAGATTTGCCTTTAGATACACACCGTATTCGTTTTTCTGCACAAGGAGATACTGGTTATGCAGTGCAAATAGGTACAATGGATTCGCCAACAGGAACTTTTACACCTGTGTTTGGTTTTGCATTA
Organism: Flavobacteriaceae bacterium; assembly: GCA_026988075.1. Taxonomy (GTDB): domain Bacteria; phylum Bacteroidota; class Bacteroidia; order Flavobacteriales; family Flavobacteriaceae; genus S010-17. Next base: position 19,876 of record JALSLZ010000221.1, on the reverse strand, counting down.
ACTAATGTAATGACAGAATATTCGTATAGTTTTGCAGCATCTACAACAAATACTTATGTTGCTATAAAAGCAATTTTACCAGCAGTAAATCAAACAATAACTTTAGATGATTTTAATTGGGAACCAATACCTACTTGTGTAGAACCAGTTAGTTTAAACTTATCTAACATAACAGGTAATAATGTAACTATTTCATGGACTGAAATGGGTACTGCAACAGCATGGGAATATGTAGTTCAAGCTGCAGGAACAGGTATGCCAGCAGGAGCAGGAACAGCTACTGCAACTAACCCAGTTACCGATACCTCTTTAGCGCCAGTAACTGATTATGAAGTATATGTTAGAAGTGTTTGTGGTGCTGGTGACGAAAGTCTTTGGATAGGTCCAGCTGCATTTACTACACCATGTGTAGTTGTTAACCCACCATATACCGAAGCATTCGATACTTACCTGCCAAATTGTTGGGTAGAAGCAACTGATGGAGATGTAGCATCTGGACCAACAGGTTTTGGTTCAAGTGCTTGGGGTGCAGAAGAATTTGCGCATATGGCTACTTCAGGTTTAGGAGCTGTAAATATTAATTTATGGGCACAAGGTAAATCTGACTGGTTAATTTCACCACAATTTGATTTATCTGGCGGTGGTTACGAAGTAGTACTTGATGTCGCTTTTACTAATTATAACGGTACAAATCAAGGTGTTTTTGGATCTGATGATGAAGTACAATTGTTATATACACAAGATGGAGTTACTTGGAATAACATACAAACTTGGAGTGCTGGTAATGAGCCATCTGCAACAGGAGAAACGGTTAATTTTGCCTTAGCAACAACAGGTGCAAGTGTTCAATTTGCTTTATGGGGTTCTGAAGGAGCTGTAGATGATACAGAAGATATGGATTTTCATATAGATAATTTTAAAGTAAGAATACCACCAACTTGTTATGAGCCAACAGATGTTGTTGCTTCTAATATGACTGAAAACGGTGCTACTTTTGCATGGACTGAAAATAATGCAGTTGCTGCTACAAATTGGGATTTATATATAGTTCCTGCTGGTGATGCAGCACCTACAGCGGCTTCTACACCTACAATTGATGATGATACAACTCAAGCTCCTGTTTGGACAGGAGGAATGGCAGATACAATGTACGATGTCTATGTAAGAGCAGATTGTGGAGCAAATAATACTGACGTAAGTGTTTGGTCTGTTGTAACGAGCTTTAGAACAAATTGTTCGGTTATGACTGCTCCATATACAGAAGATTTTGAAGATGCAGGAGCAATAGATTCTTGTTGGAGAATGTCTGGTGGCGAAGATTGGAATTTTTCTAATGACGCTACAGGTGAGCATATTGGGAATAATGGTACGATTACTGGTAATACAGCTTCTGATAATTATTTTGCTTGGGTTGATGATTCATTTCCAAATAATAATGATGTTACTTTAACTTCACCAGTAATTAATGTTGATGCATTAACAGTGCCAGCATTGTATTTTTATCTAATTAGCAATAATGAAGGTAATGCTAGTGCAACTTTAAATGTAGAAGCTTTTGATGGTACAACATGGAATAATATAGCAACGCTATCGGGTAATGTTACTGAATGGACAAACCAAACAATTGTATTAACAGGTTATACAGGCGATATTCAAGTTAGGTTTATTGTTGCAGATTCTGGTTCTTTTTATGATGATATTGCAATTGATGATGTTGTTATTGACGAAGCACCTTCATGTTATGTGCCTACAGCATTAAATGTTACTAATATTAATGAAACAGCAGGAACGGCAGATTTATCTTGGACAGATATTAACGGTACGCCTCCAGCAAATGGTTGGGAATACGAAATAGTTGATATTACTGCAGGAGGAACTGTTACAGGTACAGGTATAGCTACGGCTACAAACCCAGTTTCTATTTCAGGTTTAGCAGCTGGTAATGAATACCAATTTTTAGTAAGAGCAATTTGTGGAGCAGCTGACCAAAGTTTGTGGTCTTCTACATATTCTTGGACACAAATAGATTTACCAGAATGTGTTTCTACACCAATGCCTGCAGATATGGCTACTGGAATTTCTGCTGAAGGAGCAACTACATTTTCTTGGGTAGCACCAATAACAGGAGGTACTGTTGCTTCGTATGATTTATATGCAGGTACAGATATGAATAATTTAGGATTTGTAACAAATACTACAGACTTAACAATTGACTTAAACATTGGTGCTTATGCTACTACATTTTATTGGCAAGTAGTTGCTGTGAATGCAGGAGGTAATGCAGTTGGTTGTAGTGTTTGGTCGTTTACAACGGTAGATCAACCTGGCTGTGGAGAAACTTTCGTAGATATGGGAGGCGCAGCAGGAGATTATGCAGTGAACTCAAATATAACTTATGTATTTACACCAGATGTTTCAGGTGAAGTTGTTACAGTAACCTTTACTGCATTTGATCTTGAAGAAGATTATGATGGCTTAATGGTTTATGATGGGCCAGATGCTACATTCCCACTATTTGATTCTGGTTCAACTGCTAATAGAGCAACTTGTCCTAATGGAGCTTGGACTGGTACGACCAATTTTGCACCTACTTCTTTTACATCGACAGATGCAAGTGGAGCATTAACATTTGTATTTACCTCTGATGGTTCGGTTGTCAAAGCAGGTTGGGAAGCAGATATTACTTGTGCTGTTGCAGCGATTAACGATTTAGCTACAGTTGGGTTTAACTATTATCCAAACCCAGTTAATAATAATTTAACAATGACAGCTAATGAAAATATTACTTCGGTAAGTATTTTTAACATGTTAGGTCAAGAAGTTTATACTCAAAAATTATCAACTTTAGAAGCTAATATAGATATGTCTAAATTATCAAATGGCACTTACTTTGTAAAAGCACAAGTAGGTCAAGCAATTGGTACATTTAAAGTAATTAAAAACTAATTTTTTAATTATTAAATAATTGTAAAGGCTCCGAGAAATCGGAGCCTTTTTTCTTTACAATAAGTTTGCACTATAATTAAAGTAGTTTTGTTGCTGTGTTTTATAAGTTTATATTTGTACAAATTTTAGCGCTGTTTTTAATCAGTAAAATACGATGTAAATAATGCAAAGTTGTTTTGTTGCTTGTGAATTGTTTAATGCAGCTAATTATAATATAAATTGTTTTAGTTGAGTAACAATATGTTTTCCATAATAATACCCGTTTATAATCGTCCACAAGAAATAGACGAGTTGTTAAACAGTTTGTTGTTTCAAGATTATAAAAATAATTTTGAAATAGTAATTGTTGAAGATGGTTCTACAAAAACATGTAAAGAAATTGTAAAAATTTATCGAGAAAAATTAAAAATAACTTATTTATTTAAAGAAAATTCTGGTCCAGGACAAGCAAGGAATTTTGGTATGCAGCGTGCAAACGGCAATTATTTTATTATTTTAGATTCCGATGTAATTTTACCAAAAAGTTATTTATCAATTATTGAAAACGCATTAAAAAATAATTTTACAGAATTGTTTGCAGCTCCAGATAAAACACATCATTCATTTACAGCTATTCAGAAAGCAATTAATTATGCAATGACTTCTTTTTTTACTACTGGTGGATTGCGTAATAATAAAGGCAAGCAAAATTTTCAGTTGCGAAGTTTTAATATGGGCATGTCAAAAAAAGCTTTTGAGTTGTCTAAAGGCTTTGCTAAACAAAACATAGGCGAAGATATTGATTTAAGTTTTAGAATTGATCAATTGGCTTTGTCAAAGCAATATATAAATAAAGCATTTGTGTATCATAAACGTAGAACGAATTGGTTGCGTTTTTACAAACAAACTTATAATTTTGGCAGCACAAGACCTGTTTTAAATAAAACACATAAAAACAGCGCTAAATTAACATATTGGTTTCCGTCCGTTTTTGTGATCGGTTTGTTTTTATCAGTTATAAGTTTATTGTTTGGTTTTACCTTATTGTATATTTTTTACACCTTGTATTTTTTATTAATTTTTATGCATTCCTTAATAAAAAACAAAAATGTAAAAGTCGCATTGTTATCTGTACAAGCCACTTTTATTCAATTTTTAGGTTATGGCTTTGGTTTTGTAAAATCGCAATTCAAATTAAATATTTTAAAGAAAACCAAAGAAGAAACTTTTTCTAAAATGTTTTCTTAATATTTTGACCTTTTATAATGAATTGTTTAGGGTGACTAAAGAGGAATTAAGATTGATAAGTAAACTAAACTGTAGATTGGTCATCGTTTGTACAAGAATAGTAGCCGATTTCGAAAGCAGCATTTTTTTAGTTTATACTAATTTTATTGCGAACTATAATGTTCATATTTAATACTATTTCGACTATTTTTTTTATATTGTATTAGCTGCCACTTTAGTTTATTTTCAATATCCATTCGTTGATGTAGGATACGAATAATTTCAACAATTTTATTTAATGAGTAATGAAATAATTCAATTCCTTTCAGCTCATTTCAAAATGTAATTGGTATGATTACATGCTTAGACTAATAGAATTAAGTTTTGAAAACGCAACTGCAAGAAATAAATATTTAAATAACAACGCTATATTGAACTAAAGTCTTGTTTTTCGATTTTATTTTCGGTTTATAAAGAAAATAGTAAGCTGTATTTAACAGGTACAGTCATTCCATTTAAAGTTCCAGCTTTTATATTTGGCAGAGTTTCAATAACGCGTTTAAGCTCTTTTTTAGCACCTATTTGGTAGTTGCCAATAATACTTATCACTTTTGTTGTTCCGTCTTCTTTTACAATAAATAACACTCTTACTTTACCTTTAATTTTGTTTGATACAGTGTCGTTGTAATTTAAATCTACATATTTTGCTATTGACGAAATAATACAGTTGGTAGTGTCAAATTTGGTTGCTTTGTTTTCACAACCAGGAAAAACAGGTGATGTGTCTACATCACTAATATTTACAGAATGGTCTAATTCAATGTTTCCATGTGAAACGTTATTGGTATTGACTTGCTCAATCATTTTTTCTCGTTCAATATCTTCTTTAGTAAGTGGTTTTGTTATTTTTGGTTTAATTTCAGTTTTAATTTTTGGACTTGTAATTTTATCCTTTATTATAACTATTTCAGATTTTTGAATTAACGGACAACCATTCAGTGTTTTTGCATATGTGTTTGGACATTCGTCTTTACTATCTATAACACCATCATTATCAGTGTCTATTATTTTTAAGCAACCAGTTTTAGTTTTTGCAAATTCTAAGGGACATTTATCAAATAAATCAATAATACCATCTTCGTCCGAATCAATAGCAACACCATTACCATATACAATTGCGCCTTTTGGAGTATCCTGTTCTATATCGTACAAATCGATAACACCATCCTTATCGGTATCTGCTTCATCAGTTTTGTTTGATGATGTGCCGTTTTCTATAATTGCATCTGAATCATCGTACCAAACATAGTTTTTTTTACTTTTACTATTTATGCTATATGAAACGCCAATATTAGTGCTAAAAAAGAAATCAGTATGGTTCTCATTCATCACTACAGCATCTAAATGATCGTCATTATTAATGTTAAAATTTTGTCTTAACTCAATATTTAAATTGGATGTGATTTTATATTTGACATTTAACGCTGTAGTGTAATACAATGATGTTGTAGTGCCGTTTTTACTTGGGCTATTGCCAAAATCGGCAAGTAATTCATTCGTGGTGGTATTATATAGTTTAGAATTGTAGCGATGCATACCAAGACCTAATAAAGCTGAAAAATTAAATTTTCTTTCTTGGTATTTATGTATTTGATAAAAAATGTTGCTAATGTTATATATTACACTAATATCAGCGCCAATTGCTGTTCCTTTAAATTTTGTATTGTTTAAAGTAGTATTGTGAATAGCGATATCTTTATTGTTGCCTGTGCCTGATAAATTATTGTAATTAAATTTAAGTTCAGCACCAATGCTTGGTGTGAACATTTTATCTGTATATGCATAAAAACCAGTGTTGAAAATAGATTTTTTTGCGGTTAAATCACCATTGATTATTGCGTTGCTATATCCTAAGCCAAACGAGATAGATTCACGTGTAGATGACTGAGCATATATGCTGCCATTCAGTATTACTGTAGAAATGATTAATAGAATAAATCTCATAATTTGTTTGAGTTATACGATAAAAGGTATTTTAATACTGAATTTTACTGGTACATTTTGTCCTGATAATTTTGCAGGAGATAATATTGGTGCAGATTCAATTGCTTTTTTCATTTCCTTTGATAATATATTGCAATTTTGACCAAATATTTGTTTTACATTAATTCGTCCTTTTTCATCAATAATAAATAAAACTCTTAGTCGGTTAGTGCCAGATTTTATTTTATTTTTTTGTAAAACACCCGAATTGATAAATGATGATCGAGCATGAATGGACAAATTAGTTATAAGGCAATTAACTTTTTCATTATTACTTGTTGTATCTTCACAGCCTTTGTAGGTTGGTACTTCATCAGCATCTTCTAATCTAATTGTATGGTCTAAATCAAAATTATGATGTGTTACTTCGTTATTATTTAATCTTGAACTATTGTTATTATGTCTGAAATTAGCTGTGGAGTTTTGACTAAAAGAGTTTATGGATAATAATAAAATTAGGGAAATTGTTAATGTTTTCATTGTTGGGGGATTTTTTTAGGGGAATTAGGTTTGTTATTATATATTATAGGGTATTAATATACTGTATTTTATATTTATGGATTTGTTATTTTTGTAGCCAGGTTTCATCTTAGGGATTGATTTAATGGCTTGCTTTATGTTTGTTTGGATAGTCTTAGACCAATTACCCACTATTTTTGCTGTTTCTGAAAAACCATTTTTGTTAATTATAAATAGCACTCTAATTTTTTCTATTCTATTTATTGATTTTTTGTTATTGTTTGAATTGATGTTACTAATCATTTGGTTGTATATTTTAGTTTCAAAACATTTTTTTTTGTTAATCTCAGTCATGTACTGCTCACATCCATTATAAACAGGTACATTGTCAACATTATTAATGTTTAGCGCATTGTCTAATAGTGGATTGTTGTGTTTGGTAATGGGGTTTTTATTGCTAATTGGTGTATATGTGCTGTTTAAAGAAGGGTTAGTTGCTTTACTATTTATATTTTGTGTTTTGTTATTTTTTAATTGGCTATAAGTCGTTACATTGTTATATGTGTTTGAATTGTTTTCACTTTGTTCAATTTGATAGCCTTCTATTTGACTGTATGTTGTAACTACTGATTTTTCTGTTGTTTTATTATTACTTGATGTTATTTTAGAATCATCAAGATCTAATTCAATATTCGATTTTAATTTTTTCTTTTTTAATATTGAATTATTGTTTTTTACAATTAGACTTTTTTCTTTTAATTTATTTTTAGCTAATATTAGTTTGTTGTCATTAGTAATAGTAGTTAATGAATCAACAATATGTTGTGTTATTTTGTTAATTAGGTCTTTATTAGAGTTAATAAAATAAAGAGAATCGTTTTTTAATTTATTGTTAAATTGATTAATTACGCTGTTTAATTGATTTGTTTTTTTATAATTTGTATAGGTAGCATATAGAAACAAAACAGAAAGTAGCATTATTGCAGCAAGAAGTATGTAGACAGTCTGTTTAGAATGCATTAGGGTTAGTTTTTTGCAAATATATTAAATTTATTTTATTTAATAGAATCCTCTTTTTATAAAATTATATATTTTACCAATACTTAATGTTAATACAAATCTTATTTTTTCAGGATACTTATGTTGTTTGGCTTCAAAACCGTTACTAGATTGTATCGGAAAATATACTTCAAAAAAGTTTTGAACAAAATTTAAGCGAATACCAGAATCATATTTAAATTGAGAATGGTAGCCTTTGTTTTTATAAATTCCTACATCTCCATAAACTTCAATCCATCGCCAAATTCCAAGGCTCGCATTTGTTGTAGCTATCCATTGGTTTGCCGTATTGTTTTTAAATATAGATTTAAAACCACCTTCAGATATAATAATTTGCTGAGATAAAAAACCCGAATTTTCAGATCTGCCAAAATAGTTGTAGTCAAATAAGTAGTCAGATGGTCTGTTTAAAGAGTAGTCAAAAAAGCCACTGGTTGTTTTATTGTGTATAAATGAACCTACATAAAAGCGTACATCTATTTGTGTGTTATTTTTTTGTAGTTTTCTGTATTGCAGTTCAAAATTAATTTTACTAAATTTTTTAGATGTTTGAAAATCAAAATTATAACGTGTATTTTTTATGATGTCTGGTTTGTAATATGTATATCGGGTATTAAAAACAGCGTACTTGTCAGACTCTAACGAAATGTTGTTTATGTCAACCTCTTTATTAATTATTAAAAATCGTGTTGATAAATTTTTTCCACCTACATCTCTTAAACTTTTTCTTTTAAAGTCAAGACTAACAAAAGGTGATAATCTTTGGTATCTTAATTCAGGAGCGTAATTGTAGCTACTATAACTAAAACCACTTCTAAATTTTTGAACTATTTTGTTTTTTGGATATATAGTATAAATTCCTCCAAGTGACCCGTTTATTTCTTTATTTTTAAGTCCGTAAGTTGGTTTTATATAGTATAACCATTTTTTTTTGAATAAGGTTTTATTGGTAAGTTTAAGACCTAAAATAATGCCGTCATAAAAATTATATGAATATTCAGCATTGTAAAACACTTGGTTGTAATATGGGTTGTCTATATCTTTCATAAACCGAACCTGTAAAGGTCTGTTAAATAAACTGGGCTTTAAGTTTTTCCAATTGTCGTTAAGGTTTATTTCAGGATATTTAGCTTCATAATTTAATGAAATTCTGTCAAAATCTCCTTTCGGAATCTTAATAGTCGAAAAATCAGTGATGTCATTAAACCATTTTTTATAAATTATTTGCTTGTCTTTAATGCCATATATAGATATAGGTGCGGTAAAATCACTTTTATTTTTAATACTTATTAATAAAGAGTCGTTGGTGATTTTTACTTTTTTTATGGTGTAATCTATTTTTTTGTTGCTCGTTAGATAGTCGCTAAAGAACCAATCTAATTTTTTAGATGTTTTAGATGAAATAATTTCTTTAAACGATTTATTTACTTTGGTAGCAAGTGCGTTTTTCTTAAAATATTCTTTAATACTATTGTTAATTATTTTGTTATCAAGATAGTCGTTCAGATAAATAATTCCTAAGCCAGCTTTGTATTTATTTACAATTTTTCGATTAAAAGTAGAGAGTGAATCTGCACTGGTATTTAACGATTGATCTAAATTTTTACGCATTGCAAATTGATGTACAAACGCATATTTGTCATTAAATGATAATTTGGCTAATTTATACGTTCGAACTCCCCAAATATTTGAAATTGCACCCATTGCTTTTTTTTCAGGATAATATTTTTCAACATATTTAAGCAGAAGATATGTTTGAATTCCATCATTAAGCCAATAGTTATTTCGTTTGTTTATAGGCAGTGTATTGTTGATGTATTTATTTGTCAATGCTTTAAATAGCTGAATATCATATAAAAACAACTGGCTAAATGGATTTAATATCTTGGGTAATTGATTGAGCCCGTAAACAGGGTTTTTGTCATAAACTGTTTTATTAACAAATATTTTTGAATGTGGATATTCACCCAGTAATTTTTTGATGAAATTAACCTGTCTATTGGCAATATTATTTTTTAACTCGTTGTTTAATTTATTGTTTTTAAGGTTGGTTACAAGTGTGTTATTGTCTATTTTAAAATTACTAAAATTATTGTTTTTACTGATTGAAACCTCTGTATCTAATTGATTTTCGCCTTCTAAAAAATACGTAGTTGTTTTGGTTGTTATTTTTTTTGTGGTATTTAAATTTGATTCTAAAAAATGCCCATTCGGTAAAGTAAATTGCACTTTGTAGATTGTAGGATTACTATATAAGTCGTCCATATTATAGTTGTGCATAATCTCCCAATTGTCGTTGTAAATGGCTGTTGTTAAATGCCAATATTTTAAATTGTATTGTTTTTTATTTACGCCGTATTCTGTAAATTTACTATTTGGTACTTTTACGAAGTATTTGGCTTCGAATATTATTTTTTCTTTTGGAAGTAGTGGTTTGTTTAAGTCAACTTTGATAACATCGTAATTCAGATTGTTAAAATTAAGTGTTTTGTTATTAGTTTTATTTTTAATATCAATTATTTTTGAATAACCTCTGTTTTTTTCTTTCGCAAAATATAAACTTTTATCATAGTCTTCTATAAGTCTTTTTGATAATGGTGTGTTTTTGTTTTTGTAGCCATTCATCCAATTGTGAAAATAAATTTCTTTCAAAGTGTCTTTTGAATTGTTAAGATAACTTATTGTTTGAGAAATATCAATTTCTTTTTTTTTAACGTTAAGTCTGGCTATTATTTCTGAAGATAATTGTTGGGCGTTTAATTTTGAATTCCAAAATAGAGTTAATGTTAAAAAAAGTAAGGTGTATTTTATCATTAATTTTGGGTTTTTCATTGAAAACGATTTTAACTGTCATTTCTGTCATTTTAACGAAGATATAGTAGTTTCTTCTTTCTATTTGTTTAAATGCGCCTTAAAATCGTTTTTTTAAGCGCTTTTAAAATAAAATTTAATTATAATTAATTAGTAATTGATAGTTTTATTTGATGACAATAAATTTTAGATTTTGTTTTATGTTTTCAAATTTAATATAATATATACCTTTATCTAATAAGGAAATGTTAATATTTGTTATGCTGTTATTTAATTTATTTGAATAAACTATTTGTCCAATTGAATTGAATACTGAAAACTTTGTGTTTATTAATTCTGAACTGGAATAAATAGTAATTTCATTTTTTATAAGATTGCCATTAATAATTTTTATATAGTTTTTGTTTAGTGTGGCATTGTTTGTATTTAATGTCTGGCTACTTTCTAAAGATAAAACAACTGGTAAATGATCACTCATATTGTATAGGTTACTCCTTAAATTTTGATTGTAAAAGCCGTTGCAATTACTGTCGTCTATACGTCTATTGTAACAGTTACTGTTGTTTCCGAAGCTTTTATAGGTGTTGTTGATGTAATTTATGTTCGAGTTATTTGTAATATTTTCTGATAACATAATAAAATCAAACCGATCATCTAATCCTCCACCAGCTCCATAATTATTAAAAGCTGAGTTGCTTAGTCTAGTTGCTTGTGTGTGAATGTTAGCGTAGCTTATATGATTGTGCCAATTTTGAAGGTTGTTATTTAAATTCAGCATATCTTTCATAATAATATTATTGTTATTGTTCAGTATTTTTTGATAACCGCTTTCACTCGTTGTATAAAAATTAAAGTCACCAGCAAATATTACATTGCTATTTACAGGTAGATTGTCTAAATAGTTAGTAAATTCGGTAACCATTTCTAATCTTTTTTGAATATTTGTATTCCCTTGACTTGCTTTTAAATGTGTAACAAAAACTTCAAGATAAATAGGATTTGTTAAGTAGTTTGGGGTGTTTAAAATAAACGAGTAATGGTTTATATCTCTAATGTTGGTAAGAATAATACTTTGATTGTCTAAAATAAAGTAATTATTATTATAATAAATTAATTGTTGTAAATGTGTATCTCCAAAGGTGTTAGATTGGTTTGTGATAAATTGAGCTTTTGAATAATTTTTATTAATTTCGGATAATGAAACGGAAAGTATCTCGTTCGAAGCGTCGTTGTTTTCTAATTCGCAAACCATAAATAAATCCGGTTCATAATTGTTTAGAATATTTTTCAATATCAGGCTTCTGTTATTCGGAGGTGCTGTTGGGTAATTCAATAAATTATAAAACATTACTTTAAATTCAGTTTGTGAATTTGATGTTAAAGTAAAAGAGATTAATAGTAATGTTACTATTTTTTTCATGAAATCATTGTTTTTTAAATGTAATGTGTAAAAATAGAGAACTAATTTTGATTATTATAATAAATTCATGAGGTTTTCAGGGCAAACTCATACTTTTTTGTTTGTATTAAATTAAAAAAAAGGTAACATGTTGAAAACAACATTATAACCTTTTAAATAATAAAAGTATGAGTTTGCCCTAATGAGGTTTTTAAAATGTGAGATGTTCGAAGAATAATATATTTTTTAATAATAATGTAGTAATGTTGAGAATTAGTTAGTAAAAACCTATTATAGGTAACAATTTCTTAGTATTTTTGTTCTAAATTCATATGAGCAAAGGTGTTTGTTTTGATGAAATATTGAAATCCCTCTAAATTTAAATGTTATGATTAAAAAAATACAATTTCACACAATTTTATTACAAGGAATAAAAAATGTTAAGGTAAGTCTTTTGTTTTTTACCTTGTTTAACTATTCTGGTTTATACAAAAACTTACTCTTTTCAAAGCGGTAATAGCTTGTTGCAACCTGTTAATATTGGTCTTAGTAAAGTGTATTTACTACTACCTTATTATTATTATTAAAAATACTTTTGTAAATTAAATTACATTTTAATCCCTTAGTTATGATATTATTTAAATCTATTTTGAAGTCAAAAATTTACGTTTTTATTATGCCTTTAAATTTTCTGAAAATTATATATAGAAGAACAAGCAAACATTTTTTAACGATATTTTTAGTGTTTGTCATTTCCTTATTCAATACAAATACTACTTTTGCTCAAGATACAGATGGAGATAATATACTAAATGTAGATGATTTAGATGATGATAATGATGGAATTTTAGATGTAGTTGAATGTATAGATGAGACAATTTACGGTCCTTTTAATGTTGCAAATACAAGTTTTGATATTGCAGGTACTGGTTGGAATAATTCTGCTATTTTTAATTCTGTTACATACAACGGAGTTGTTTATCCTATATATGTAGCGCCAGACTCTTATGAAGAACACTTTGTTACAAATACCTCTAGTGTTGTTCATGAAGCTTTACATAACAATTGGAATTATCATACAATTGCCGATCCAAATTGGAATACATTAGTAATTGATGCATTTCAATCAAGAGATTTAAATTGGTATCAACAAATAGATCCAGGTTCTCCATCTGTTACAGCTACGGATTATTTTTTATTAAATTACAATCATCCTGTGGTATCTACAGGTAATTCTTTTGTGTTAGTAACCGAGAGAGGTGGTAATAATGGTTGTAAAATTGAAGCTTTAGATGAGAATGGCATTTCTTATGGGCAAATTATTACGATTTTAGATTATGACCCTGATTATTTGCATACTGGTGCTTACCACTCTAATGGTCAAGAAATTAGGATAGCGCTTTATTCTATTAATTTATTGGCGCCATCAGGTTCACTAATATCTTCAATTAAAGTTACAACTACTCCAAATGGAGCTAATGACGGTCAAGATGGAAAAGTATTTATTATCTCTAATAATTCAGAATGTGGTGATACCGATGGTGATAATATTCAAGATCATTTAGATTTAGATTCTGATAACGATGGTGTTTTTGATTTGACGGAAAGCGGACAAAATAGCGCAACATTAGACACCAACCATAATGGTCGTTTAGACGATATGGAAGGAGTAACACCAAATGATACTGATAATGATGGGCTTTCTGATGCTTCTGAAGCAGGTTATGGTAATAATCAAGGAGTAATACCTGTAGATACAGATGGCGATTCCTTAATCAATACAATAGATGTCGATGCTGATGGCGATGGAATTGTAGATAATATAGAAGGACAAACTACAGCAGGTTATGACACGCCATCACACGTTATAGATGTTAATGGTGTAGATCAAGATTATAGTGGAACAACTTTTAGTAATTGGATAAATCCTGTTGATACCGATGGTGATAATACACCAGATTATTTAGATTTAAATTCAGATAATGATGGGCGAAGCGATGCAATCGAAGGATGGGATACCTCAAATAATGGTACAGCAGATATTGTGCCAATTGGCAACGATGCCGATAATGACGGATTAGATGATGCGTATGATATTGACGACACACAAATTAATCCAGAAAATATAGGTGGTCCTATTAATTATCCTGATTTTACACCTCCAGGAGGAGATAGAGATTGGCGTGAAGTACCACCTGAAATCTGTAATAATGGTATTGATGATGATGGTGATGGATATATTGATGGTTTTGATTCAGATTGTAATAATACGAATTACAACTGTACAGTAAGTTCTATCGTTCCAAATTTTGAAATGGATATCAATCCATTATCTTCTGTTTCAGGTCAGTCAGAATCGGTAACACCAACAGTTGGAGATTTAGATGGTGATGGATTACCAGAGATTATCGTTGCAGTTTCAAATGGGCAATCAGCAGTTAATACAGGTCCAATTACCAATACAGGTTATAGAATATTCAAAGGTGATGGTTCTGATTTTAGTGATAATACTATTGATATTGTAATAGATCTCCAAGCACAATCTTATAAGCCTATTGTACAACCAGCTATTGCAGATATTAACAGAAACGGAACTGCAGAAATTGTATGTATGGGTGCAGATGATTATGTGTATATTTTTAACAATACAGGTGGTAATGCTAATACAGGTAATTATTGGAAAAAATCAAATTTACCAACAGGTTATGTCGATAATAGTTACTGGAGACCTGAAGATCATGGAGGATCTCCAAAAATAGTTGATATTAATGAAGATGGTATTCCAGAAATTGTAGTAGGAAACGCTATCTTTAAATTTACGGATGCAAGTTTTACTTCATTAGTGCGTGTTATTGCTGCTGTAAACACTTTACCAAACGGAAAAATAAAAACTGGCGATTGGGATTTAGACCCTGTAATAAAAGATATTTTACCACAATTTCCAGGTAAAGAATTAATAGCAGCTTCAAAAGTTTTCTCTGTAGATTTTTCAACAAACACGTTAATTGAAAGAGTAAATTTAAACGCAATTGACGCAACAATACCTTTAAATGATGATGGTCCAACTTCTGTAGCAGATGTTAATTTAGATGGTTTTTATGATATCGTTTATCCTTCATCGGTTTTAAATCAATTAATTGTTTGGGATCCAGTAAATTTAACTGTACAAAAAATAAACTTTCCAGCAGCATTCGCCACAGGTATTGCTTTTATAGCAAATGTTTATGATGATACACAAGACGGAAATGCTATTGATTTCCCTGAAATGATATTCACCATATATCAAGATCAGTTGTTAGCCGTAAATTTAAATTACGGTGTTTTGTGGAATTTACCTGTTCAAGATAGTTCTGGAGCTACTACATTAACCGCTTTTGATTTTAATGGTGATGGTATTCAAGAAATGGTTTATCGTGATCAATCGAATTTAAGAATAATGAATGGGAATACTAACCCTCCTGTTGATTATTATACTGTACCTTCTAGCTCAAGTACTTGGGTAGAAAGTCCTGTAGTTGCAGATGTAGATAATGATGGGGCAGCCGAAATTGTTACCGTTTCTAATATCAATGGAGGTGAACTTCAAATATTTGAATCTGCAAATGGTTCTTGGGTAAATGCTAGAAAAATGTGGAATCAAAGAGGTTATCATGTGGTAAATATTAATGATGATTTAACTGTTCCGAAACAAGAACAATCACAAATATTGCCGTATCCACAAGGTAGTAATGTGTATAATTTAAACACCTATTTAGCTCAAATTAGCCCTTATTTATTAAACATTACGCCTGCTCAAATAGGTTTAATACCAGTTGCCGATGCTTCTATTGTAATTGATGGTGTTACAGGTGATTGCCCAAGTTTTAACATTCAATATACTGTAACTAATTTAGGAGATGCAGCTATACCTTCTAATTTGGCTATTGCATTTTATGATGCAGACCCTACAGTTGCAGGAGCAAATTTATTAGACACATTAACCACCAATGCCATTGTAGGTATAGGTAATTCTGTATCTTTTACAGATAATATCGATATATCTAATGCGTCCTCGTTAAATTTCACATTATTTGCAGTTGTCAACGAAGATGGCACAGCACCATTGCCATTAGTATTAAACGATTTAGGTAATGATGGTATTCAAGAATGTGATTATACTAATAATATAAACTCCTTTAATAATGTTTCTTGTTTAGATACTGATGGCGATTTAATTCCTAATTATGTAGATATAGATGATGATAATGACGGCATTCCAGATGAAATAGAAGGATGTATAGATTCAAATGCTGGTGATTTTGAATTTGATAATTGTAATGGACCATTTGTAAACTTAACTGGTTGTTTACCAGGAACAGAATGTGCGTATTGTGAAACTGGTGAAACTGTTGGTAAATGGGATATTATATCAGGAACAGTAGACGTTTTTCAAGAAAACATTACAGGTAGTGCATACATTAACGGTGTTCCAAGTGGTTCTTATGCTTTAGATATGAACGGTGCTTCAGCAGGGAAAATATCAAAAGATTTTTATATGCAAATAGGACATACTTATAATATGTCTTTTTATATAACAAACAACCATCCAAATACGGCTTGTAACGAAACAATTGACAGGCCTATAAGAGTAAATGTAATTTCTGGAGGAATAATAATTTTTACACAAGATTTTAGTACTTTAGGATTAAATTCTCAAGTAAATCCACCAATTTGGGGACAAAGAAACGTTTCTTTTGTTCCTACAAATAATAATACAACAATCACTTTTGAAAGTCTATACACAACTCCAGCTGCTGGTTGTCCAATTTCTGGCGTTGGTGAAGGTTATTTTGGTCCTGGTTTAGATGGTATTACAATTATCGATCAAAATGGTTGTACAGACACAGATGGCGATAATATTGTCGATAGTTTAGATTTAGATTCCGATAATGATGGTATTTATGATTTAGTAGAATCAGGTCAATTACATAATGGAGCAACAGATGCCAATAATGATGGTATTATTGATGGACTACCTGCAGTTTTTGGAAATAATGGTTTGTTTAATGGAATTGAGAATAATGATACTTTTAATGCAAGTTTAAATACACCAACTGCTGATTCCGACAACGATGGTAATATTGATGCCCAAGAATTAGATTCTGATGCCGACGGTTGTAACGACGTAAACGAAGCAGGTTATACGGATAATGATAATGACGGTTTATTAGGAAATTCACCAATAACATCAGATGCAAACGGTTTAGTAACCAGTGGAACAGATGGTTATACTGCGCCAAATGATTTTGATGTAAATACTGTTTACGATTTTCAAGAAGCTACATTACCAGTGGATTCTACTTTTATTTCATCCCAGCCAGTAGATCAGATTATTGTAGAAGGAGGTGCAGCAACTTTTTCTACAACAATAAGTAACGGACCTGCTTATTATCATTGGGAAGTAAGTACAGATGGAGGAACAACGTGGTCAAATTTTTCACCACCTATTTATTATGATACATTTCCCAAAACAACACAAATAACTTTTACTAATGTTACAACAGCATTTAACGGAAATTTATACCATTTAGTTTTATCGTCACCTAATTATATATGTGATGAGGATTTATATAGTGAGAATGTTTTATTGGCAGTATTAAAAGATACCGATGGAGATAATATTTCGGATATTGATGATGTAGATGACGATAATGATGGAATACCAGATTATGATGAATGTGGTGCTTTTGTTATTTATAACGCTTCTATTTATGCAACTTGGGTGGAAGGTGCAGACCGAGCAACAAATACTCCAATTACAATTACAGGTCAAACGACTATAAATACCATAGTTAATCAGCAATTAGCTCCAGATGATTTAGTTCAAGGTGGTACAAATTGGGAGTTAATAGCAGCTAATGTTACTGCAGATGCCAACGGAGATATTAATATACAAATAGGTAACACTGCAAATGGTTATGTAGTTTCAGATGCTTTTTTAATTGTTTCAAGTAGAGGTTTTTCGGCAGGGATCGATAATACAACGGACACACCACCATCTTATATAGAATCAGGTTCTAATTGGAGCACAGTGTCAGGAAGTGGAAGGCAAAATAGTTACGCTATCGTACAGCCTGGTAATGGAAGTACAGGAGTAAATACTGCAATTTATAATTTTAATTTATTACCTTTATGTGATTTAGATGGAGATGGTATACCAAATCCTATTGACTTAGATTCCGATAACGATGGTATTTACGATTTAGTAGAATCAGGTCAATTAAATAATGGAGCAACAGATGCTAATAATGATGGTATTATTGATGGTTTACCTGCAGTTTTCGGAAATAATGGTCTATTTAATGGAATTGAAACAAGTGATAGTTTTGGTGCATCAGGGTTACTTATAGTACAAACTGCTGATTCAGATTCAGACAATAGAATAGATGCTCAAGAATTAGATTCCGATAATGACGGTTGTAACGATGTAACTGAAGCAGGATATACCGATAATGATAGTGATGGAATATTAGGTAACTCTCCAATAACGTCAGATGCAAATGGTTTAGTAACTAGTGGAACAGATGGTTATACTGCACCATTAGACGGTGATACTAATACTGTTTATGACTTTCAAGAAGCCAACTTTATGTTAACAGGAATAAATCCACAACCTGTTGATCAATTAAACATACCAGTTGGTGGAAATGCTAGTTTTAATGTGTTAGTTTCTGCATCAACAACAGCTTCTCAAGGAGCAAATTTGGTAATGATTTTTCAATGGCAAGAAAGTACCGATGGAGGTGTAACTTGGTCTGACTTATCTAATGGAGGTATATATAGTGGTGTAGATACAAATACACTAAATTTAACAGGAGTTACAACATCAATGAATGGTAATTTGTATCATGTAATTGTTACTTCTCCAAGTATGATTTGCGATACAGATTTAACTACAAATACCGCTATTTTAACTATATTAATCGATTCCGATGGAGATCAAATACCGGATGATGTAGATATAGATGATAATAATGATGGTTTATTAGATTTTCAAACAGTTTCCTGTTCCGGTTTAAGTGATGATATAGATTATACACCTATGCCTAATAATGGTGATTTAACAGCTTCCTTTACACATGATACAGGTTTTTATACAGGTACAATAACCACTACAAACCCAACATCTGGTAGTTTTGCTCCTGGCTATCCTCAATATATAGATACTCCTATTCATATTAGTTTTAATAGAAATGGAGGTTCAGGAGCTTCAAGTACTATTAATTTTAGTGTTCCTGCTATTCAACAAGTTTCTATTGCAATAGATCCAAATGAAGATCAAATTGTAACTTTTTATAAAGGATCTCAACCAGTTTTTATTACGCCTACTATCTTTGGAAGTGGTACTTATAATAATGGTCATATTTCTGCATTAACTCCTATTACAGTATTTTCTTTTACCTCTTTTCCTAATCCTATAGATAGAGTCATTATAACTTCAGTAGGAACACAAGATGCTATTTATGTTGAATTAGATGGAGATGCGTGTATTATACCAGATACGGATGGTGATGGTGTTTATGATAATTTAGATTTAGATTTAGACAATGACGGAATATATAATGTTGTAGAAAGCGGTGTGCTTGATGTAACAGGAGTTAATGATGCTAACAATGATGGTGTTATTGATGGACCTCCAGCAGCTTTTGGAAATAATGGTCTGTTTGATATTATTGAAAATAATGATACTGCTTCTGCGAGTATAACATATAGCATAAAAGATTCCGATAATGATGGAAATATTGATGTGTTGGAATTAGATTCTGATGCCGACGGTTGTAATGACGTAAACGAAGCAGGATATACCGATAATGATAGTGATGGAATATTAGGTAACTCTCCAATAACGTCAGATGCAAATGGTTTAGTAACTAGTGGAACAGATGGTTATACTGCACCATTAGACGGTGATAC
>JALSLZ010000220.1 GCA_026988075.1 Flavobacteriaceae bacterium | reverse complement strand
TTTTTTCTTAACGGAACTTCGTTCCTAAAAAAAGTTATTTCCAGTTCAACAAGCCATCACAATTATCATCATTTTTTAATTTAAAAATAATAAAAATAAACAACAACGTAGTGCAACTAATCAATTACGGATACATTTTATGAAAAAAAAACACCTAATATTTGGATTACTAATTTTACTTTTATCGACTTCTTATTTATATTTAAGGCGAGATTTTAAAAAAACACCTACAACTTTATATGTAAATGGTAACATTATTACTTTAGACAAAAACCTTACTATTGCACAAACAATGTTAGTAGAAAACGGAAAAATTAAAGCTATTGGTTCTACTAAAGAATTATCAAAACAAATTACTAAAAACATTAAAAAAGTTGATTTAAATGGAGCAACAGTATTACCAGGTTTTATAGATCCACATACTCATTTTGTATTATCTATGTTTATGGAAAACATGATAGATTTATCTGGTTTTAAACACAAATCTAATAAAGAAGTTTGGTCTTATTTTGAATCTGAAGCAGCAAAATTATCATCTGGAGAATGGGTTATTTGTAAAGGCATTGACCCTGTTTTAGTATCAGATTTAAAAACACCATCTATTAAATATTTAGATAGTATTGCACCTAATAACCCTGTAATTATGTTTAGTCAAAGTTTACATAGTTATTGGGCAAATACAATGGCTTTTAATAAGGCAAGTATTAATAAAGACACGCCTAATCCATCAAAACATAGTTTTTACGCAAAAGACAAACAAGGTGAGTTAACAGGTTTAATTGTTGAACAAAAAGCCATATTTCCTTTATTAGAAATAGTTAAAAAAGAAGCTTTAACACCAAAAGTATTAAGCAATGTTGCAAGTAAAATAATGACTAAATATGCTAAAAACGGCAATACAACAATCGTTTCGGCAGGATTGACTATTAGTGATAAAAAAGCCTTAATTTTAATGAGGCATCTATCCGATAAAAATCCTACTCTATTAGGAAGTGTTTTAGAGAAATTAGGAAAATTACCTAAACGAAAAGTTGCTCCAAGACACTTTATATATATGCGGTTTAATATGGTAAATTTACTACCTAAAAATAAAATAGAAAATGATTTTTACAATATTATTGGTGTAAAACATTGGTATGATGGTGCTCCATATATTGGTTCTATGTATTTAAATGAACCGTATTTAAACACACATTTGACAAGAGAGGAATTAAATATTCCTCCAAATTCAAAAGGTAAAGCATTAATAACAAAAGAGGAATTAAAAAATTTTATTAAAAACACGCATAATAAGGGTTGGCAAATTGCAATTCATGCTCAAGGTGATGCAGCTAATAAAGAAATTATTGATGTGTATGAAGAATTAGATTCAGAACTTGATTATACAAATTCAAGACATAGATTAGAACATTGCTTGTTGTTAGACACATTGGATATTATACGAATGAAAATATTAAATATTTCACCAAGTTTTCATGTAAACCATTTGTATTTTTATGGAGATGCCTTAAAATCAGATTTACTTGGTAAAGATCGAGTGAAAAGAATTTTACCAGTTGGTTCTGCTAATAAAAACAATCTTATATATTCATTTCATGCAGATCAACCAATGTTTGAAAGTAAACCTTTTAGGTTAATACAAACTGCTATAGAAAGGCAAACCAAAACAGGAGATACTATTTCGTTTAATGAAAGAGTAAGTTTAACACAAGCCTTAAAAGCAATGACAATTAATGCTGCTTGGCAAATTAAAATGGAAAACAAAATAGGTTCTTTAGAAAAAGGAAAATATGCAGATTTCATCATTTTAGATAAAAACCCATACAAAACACCTATTAATGACTTGGAAAACATTAAATGTTTGCAAACTTATATTAATGGTAATATTGTTAAGTGATACAAGTTTAATTTCAAAAGACGTGTAATAAAGTTTATATTTTTTTGATTGACAATCTATAAAATTTTAGTATAAGCCTAATTTTAGTATAACTTTTTTAGAGAAGTAGAACGGAAAAAGACAATCAATTTACAGCAAATTTTGATGTTAAACAGGTATAAGAATTTAGCTTAAGACAATCTTTTAATTTACAAAACCCCCAAACAGTATTTACTATTTGGAGTTTTTAATCTATTTGTTTTCTAAAGCCTTCATTTTAGCTTCATACTTCTTTCTTGCTTTAATTTTCCAAGGTGCATTTTTATTAACATCGCCTGCCATAATAGAACCATAAGGCATTACCTCATCAATTACAGTTCCTAAACCAAATTCATCCATTTGATTTCTTACTGTTTCGGCATCTTTGTAAGCAGAAGGTAATTCTGATATATCGATTTCATTAGAGTAAAAACGGATATCTAATCCTTTCGTTTCTTCTTCAAAAACTTCTTGAATAGTTTTATCTGCTTTTGATTTTTTATGCTGTGTTCTACTAGTATTTCTACCAGCACCATGTGGAGCAAAACCTAAATTAGTTTCGGTAGACTCGCCTTGTACAATTAATACAGGTTCTGCCATGTTTAATGGTATTAATCTTGGACCAGTAATATCAGGCATAAATTTAGCATTCAATGGTGTTGCTCCTTTTGCGTGATAAAATAAGTCTCCATCTTTAAAAACAAAATTATGTTCGTTCCAAAATCTATTTTCAACCGTAGCTTCTATTTTTTCAGCTGTAGCATCGTGAATACAAATATGGTTTTGCTTTGTCCAGTTTCTAATAACTTGCAAAGCTTTCCAATATGCTTTTCCCTCTTGTGTATTGTAAGGTATCCAAGCATTTTGCGGTAAAGTATCTTTAGATAATTGTTTTCTAAAACGTTCGGCAACTTTCATTCCTCTTTTATAAAGCATTGCACCAACACCACGAGAACCATGATGTGTAATCATCATTGTATTTCCTGTTTTTTTAGATATCCCAATAAATAAAAAGTGATTTCCATCGCCTTGTGTTCCTAGATGTTTTCTTGCAACTTTTATCATATCTTTATCTCTTAACATTTGCGTATTTTCAAACTGCTCTAATAATTCTGCTGGAAATTTAAACTGATTTTCTCTTGTTCTTCCTCCAGGACCAAAATGCGTAACAGAATGAGCCGCATCCATAACTATTTTAGGGTCCGTTTTACCAAAATCGGTTAACATTACCGAACAACAAATATCTGCACTATGCATACCTGGATGAATAGCGTTTTTAGTAACTACAACGCCACCAACAGGAATTACGCCTATTTTACCTGTAGGACAGGCATCTGGCATAATAGAACCATTTACAACAGTTGGTGTTTTCATAACTTCGGTCATTGTTGTAATTACATCATCCACATTTTTTTGTTCTAGTACTGTTTCTGCTTTTATATTTTTATGAAATATTACATTTTCTTGTAATTCTAACATTGGGGGCAACATAAATTGCTCTAAATATTCTAACATTTCTTTATCCTCAAGTTTATTGATATTGATATAATCTAAGGCTTCTGTAAACCAGTTCCCTGGAATAAACCCTAAATTGATTAATGTGTTTCCGTTTACTTTTTTTAATTCTTTCATGTTTTTATTTATTTAACCTTGGCGTTTCCGTCCATTTAAACACCAAGGAGCTACTATGTATAACCTTGTTTTTAATTACACTACAAATATTTGTAAATGTATGCGCAATCTTTTTGCGTAGTAAAAAATATTTTTTATTGTCTGAGAAGTAGGAATCGAATCTACAACCTCTCGCGTCCAAGGCGAGTAAACTACCAACGTTATCTTCTCAGTTTATGAAGAAATAAAGCTCTCCATTTTTACGATATTGCCTGCCTTACCTGTTTTGTAAAACAGACAATGATTAATTCTATTTAGTAAAAATTGTTTTCAATTGTTCTACAACATTACCACTACCAGAAACCGATATTTCACCTATTTTATCTGCTATTTTTTCTACATATTCCATTTCTTTTAACTTGAATAACATACTGTTACTTTCCATTAATTTTGCAGTATTTAATAAGCTTCTAGTACTTGCAGTTTCTTCTCTACGAGTAATTACATTTGCTTGTGCTTTCTTTTGAGCAATTAAAACCTGATTCATAATATCTTTAATTTCGCCTGGTAAAATAATATCTCTAATACCAGAATCTAAAATTTCAACGCCTAAATCAATGGCTTTTTTAGAAACAGAATCTAAAACTTTATGAGTAACAGATTCTTTGTTTTCTAACAATTCATCTAAAGTAACCGCACCAATATATTCTCTTAAAGCTAACTGAATTAAAATATACAATTGTTTCTCAAAGTTTTTATTATCCATTAAAGCTTTATGGATATTGGTAACTTTGTATTGTGTATAGAAATTAATGCGTAAGGCGGTTTTATCTTTAGTTAGCATTTCTTGACCAGATATTTCTAATTGAATTCTTCTTAAATCTATTTTTTCTACAAGAATATTAACAGCATTTTTCCAAAAATAATACACACCACTTTTTAAAACTCTATCCATTTTACCATCAATAAATAGGATTGCTTTTTCATAAGATTCAACAATAAATACGCGTATGTAATTTCTGATTTCTGATTTTAACAAAGTGTTTTTATCAATATCATTTGAAATATCAATTGTACTCAAATCTATTTTTTTGAAGTTAAAATTATTCATATCATTTTTCCAAAAAACATGTTTACCTGTTTTTAAAACTTCTTTAAAGATGTTGTCTTCGTATTTTAATACAATCTCATTATCTAAAACAGTAATCACCTCTAGCATTTTTGCTAACTGATCGTCTTGTAATAAAATTTCTAATTTTATTGGAGTAAAGAATTCATTTGAAATTCCATAGCTTACAACTCTTTCATTAAAAGACAACCAGTGTTTACCACTAGTTAAAACGCTTTGGTAATTGTTGTTTTTAAAAACTAAACCTACTTTACCTTCATTAATTCTTACTCTTTTCATTTTATTTATATTTAATTGTTACTATTCATTTTAATAAAGAAGTCTAAAACAAAAATCCTCTTTTAAAATCGGAAATTTAATTGAGTAAAGTTCTTAAAAAGTAGTTTATAAACACGTTGATTTATACTGAGTTATATTCATAACGGTTCTAAATAGCGGTTCCTTACAAAGTAATTTTAATTACTATTACGGAATCCTTAAATTTCAAGGATTTATGAAGAGTGTTAGCGTACAAGTACGATAACAGACTTTGTTTTAGATTTCTTTTTGGTGATTATTTTTACAAGTAATCAACTTTTGGTGGCGTATTTGTTAAAGTTGCCTTCTTTCCTAAAAACCACATTCAAAATGTAGTGCTTACTCTACCAACTGAGTTACTTCAAAAACCAATTTGAAGGTAGGAATCGAACCTACGACAAAGCATCTTGCTATTCTAACCACTAAACCATCTATATTGCTATAGAGAAGGATTCGAACCTTCGACCGCAAGGTGAGGTAAAACAAAAATAACCGAAACGGCATATTATAATTTAGTAAACTACAATACCATAGTGCTATACAGAAACACTTATCAGGTTTTCTAA
>JALSLZ010000219.1 GCA_026988075.1 Flavobacteriaceae bacterium | reverse complement strand
CAAGACTAATAACGATAATAAAAACAATGGTCATTGCACTTAAAAATTTACCAAATAAATAATTGGCTTTAGTAAATGGATAAGAATATAAAATGGAATGCATATTACTTTTATAATCTCTAAAAGTAGATAAACCAACAATTGAAGGAAATAAAAAGAAAATCAATGTAGAAACACCCATGAAAGATCCTGTTATGGCAATAGGCGAATTTACAATTTTTGACGAACCAGTAGAAACGGTAATGGAATCGAAAATACCTGCACTTGCTGCGGCAATTAAAATTCCTAATCCAAAAAATATGGCTAAATAAATATAAAATGACGGTTTTTTAAGCCAGTATTTTAATTCGTAATTGTATATAGTAGAAAACATAATGTTTGTGTATTTGTTAAAACCTATCTTCCAAAAGGGAAGAAACTTTGTTTTGTCTTTAGTGTTAAATTAATGTGTTAATTATATATTTTCATTAAAGACTAATGTACTAATTCTTCGTCTTTAAGTGCAATAAAATATACATCGTCTAATTGTGGTGTGACCGATTTAAAGTTTTCGGTTGGTTTTGCTTGTGCATAAACTCTAACATTCAAACTATTATCGGTATTGTAATTAGATGACAATACATTAAACTCTTTTTCTAAATCGTCTAATTTTTCTCTATCTACGGTGATTTCCCAAATTTGCCCTTCAATTTCTTTGGTAGCTTCCATTGGCGTGGTGTGTTTTAAAATTCTTCCGCCATTTAAAATTGCCATTTCGTTACATAATTCTTTAACATCTTCTACAATATGTGTAGAAAAAATAACCGTACTATTTGTACCAACTTCACGCAAAACATTTAAAAAACGATTACGTTCCGCAGGATCTAAACCAGCAGTTGGTTCATCAACAATAATTAATTTTGGATTGTTTAATAATAATTGAGCAATACCAAAACGCTGTTTCATTCCGCCAGAATAACCAGCTACGAATTTTTTTCTAACATCGTATAAATTAGTAATTTCTAACACTTCTTTTACAATAGCATCTCTTTCTGTTTTAGAAGAAATTCCTTTTAATTTAGCAAAATATTCTAACAAATCTTGTGCAGACATTTTAGGATAAACACCAAAAGATTGTGGTAAATAGCCTAAAATTTTACGTAAAGACATTGGGTATTCTAAAACATCAATATCATTAAAATTTATAGCGCCAGAGTCTGGACTTTGCAAAGTAGCAATAGTTCGCATTAAGGTAGATTTTCCAGCGCCATTTGGTCCTAACAAACCAAACATTCCTGTTCCTATTTCGATACTAATATTATCTAAGGCTTTTACCCCATTTTTATATGTTTTTGTTAAATTACTGATGCTTAATTTCATGTTTGGTGTTTTGTAAGTTTGTTATTGGACGTAATTTAACTATTTTGTTACAATTTTAGAAAGAAAATAATTTTTGTAAATTAGCACTCCTAAATTTATTCGAAAAATAATTCTGACATTGTTATTTGAAGAGCACTTACTAACACTTTAATAGTTGCAATATTAGCTGTAACAACTCCTTTTTCGATTTTATATGAAATATTTTATATTAATAACTTACATACTATTTAGCACTCATTCTTTTTCACAAAACATTGAAGGTTATGTATATGATACATATCATAAGCCTTTGCCTCTTGCAAACATCGTACTACTTAACAAAAAAGGAGGAGGAACATACTCAAATAAAAAAGGTTATTTTAATTTTAACTCTCTCTACAAAAAAAAAGATAGTATTCTAATATCATCGGTAGGTTTTCAGAAAAAAACAATTATCATCTCCTCATTACAAGAAAAAGACACTATTATATTAAAAGAAAACATCACAAATATTAATGAGGTGTTTTTAAATTTTAAAAAAATAAAATATAATAAAAAAATAAAGTTAGGACCTAAAAAGAATGGCAATATTTCATCTGCAAAATTAATTGGTTTTAACACTACTACCCATATTAAAAACACTCAAAATAAAAAAGGAAAATTAAAAACAATAACATTATTTTTAAAGAAAAGTAGAAAACGGACTTCATGGAAAGCACCTGTTTTTGTTGCAAAATTTAATTTAAAAATTTACACTTACGACTCAATTAATGACAAACCTGGTAAAGAACTACTACACAGTAATTTAGTTGTTGCACCTAAAAATAAAAATGGAACACTTACTATTAACGTGTCAGATTTAAATCTAATAATTCCAAAAAATGGAGTTTGTATTGGAATTGAGTATATAGATGAAAATAATGAATATAAAAAATATGACCACATAGGTCCCGCTTTAAGATACACAAGAAGTTTGAATGGTAAAAACACATGGTCAAATTACCGAAATTCTGGATGGAAAAAAAGTTCTGAAAAGTTTAGAGGTTACTATGAAAATTTAATGTTGAAAATTGAAGTTTTATTCCCAAAGAAATAATTATGAAAAGAAAATATTATATAATAGGTATTTTTACACTTATACTTCTAATTATTTCAACACATAAAACAAAAACTGTTTATGATAAATTTGCTAAAACTACTATTTCAAATAAAGAATATGATTTCGGAATGATAAGCTCTAATGACACAGTTATCCACACTTTCGTTATTAAAAACATTTCAAATAATCCTTTTGTAATAGCAAAAATATTACCTTCATGCACTTGTACTATTATAGATTCTATTCCTAAAAAATTATACAAAAAAGATGAATCTTTAAATATTAAAACTCAGTTTATTCCAAAAACAAATCAAAAAGGTCATGTTGAAAATATAGTATTAGTAGAATGTGATTCCGAAGATAGAGTAATTAAACTAATTTTAAAAGGAGAAATAAAATAATTTCCGTAATTTTTAATTTAAAAATAAGGCGATTCCTGTTCCTATTTCGATACTACTATTATCTAAGGCTTTTACCCCATTTTTATATGTTTTTGTTAAATTACTGATGCTTAATTTCATGTTTGGCTTTTTGAGTTTTATATTGGACGTAATTTAACAAAATTGTTACACTTAATTAAAATCGATTAAATAAAAATTAGAAAAATTTATTTTAAATGTAATATTAGTTACGTAAATTAGCAACTCGTTAAAATTACAAATAATTATGACTTATAAATCCGATATTGAAATTGCACAAGCAACTAAATTGGCTCATATTAGAGAAATAGCTAAAAAAATTAATATTCAAGAAGATGATTTGGAATATTATGGTAAATACAAAGCAAAATTACCTTTAGATTTAATTGATGAAGAAAAGATAAAACAAAACAATTTAGTTTTAGTAACTGCTTTAACACCAACTCCTGCAGGTGAAGGGAAAACTACCGTTTCTATCGGTTTAACCGAAGGTTTAAATAAAATAGGCAAACAAGCAACTGTTGTATTAAGAGAACCTTCTTTAGGTCCAGTTTTTGGTATAAAAGGTGGCGCTGCTGGCGGCGGATATTCGCAAGTTGTACCAATGGAAGATATTAATTTGCACTTTACAGGCGATTTTAATGCCGTTGAAAAAGCCAATAACCTATTATCTGCGTTGATTGATAATAATTTACAGAGTAAAACAAAAAATTTAAACCTTGACGGAAGAACCATTGCATGGAAACGTGTAATTGACATGAATGATAGAGCTTTGCGCGATATTACAATCGGTCTTGGCGGAACTGCTAACGGAATTCCTCGTCAAGATGGTTTTAATATTACACCTGCTTCTGAGGTTATGGCAATACTTTGTATGGCAACCGATTTTAAAGATTTGAAACAACGTTTGGGCGATATTTTTGTTGGATTTACCTTTGATAAAAAACCAGTTTTTGCTCGTGATTTAAAAGCTGAAAATGCCATGGCAATTTTATTAAAAGATGCTATTAAACCGAATTTAGTACAAACTTTAGAAAAAAACCCTGCAATTATTCATGGTGGACCATTTGCAAATATTGCACAAGGAACAAACACGATTATTGCAACTAAAATGGGCTTGTCATTATCTAATTATGTAGTAACCGAAGCAGGTTTTGGAGCAGATTTAGGCGCAGAAAAATTCTTAAATATAAAATGTGCAAGTTCAGGCTTAAATCCGAAATGTGTTGTACTTGTAAATACCATTAGAGCTTTACGTCATCATGGAGGATCGCCAAAAGAAGAATATAACACACCAAATTTAGAACGTGTTAAAAACGGATTCGAAAATGTTGAAAAGCACATTGAAAACATACGAAAATTTAATATAGAACCTGTTGTTGCTATTAATTCTTTTATAAATGATAGTGATGAAGAAGTAAACTTTATTAAAGAAAAGTGCGCAAGTTTAGGTGTACAAGCTGTCTTATCTGAAGGTTGGGCAAAAGGA
Source organism: Flavobacteriaceae bacterium (assembly GCA_026988075.1). Lineage (GTDB taxonomy): Bacteria > Bacteroidota > Bacteroidia > Flavobacteriales > Flavobacteriaceae > S010-17. The sequence continues at coordinate 1,292 of JALSLZ010000219.1, read as the reverse complement.
GGAAATGGAACGCAAGATTTGGCAAAAGCTGTTGTAAATGTTATTGAAAATAAAGCAGCAGAATTTAAACCTTTGTACGATTGGAAATCTCCTGTAAAAGAAAAAATAGAAACTATTGCCCGTGAAATTTATGGTGCCGATGGTGTTGATTTTGATAGAAAAGCAATACTAAACATGAAACGTATTGATCGTTTAGGTTTTAATGATTTTGCTATTTGTATGGCAAAAACACAAAAATCGTTTAGTGATAATGATAAACTTATCGGAAGACCAACAGGTTTTAGAGTTACCGTTAGAGAAATAGAAATTGCTGCTGGAGCACGTTTTTTAATTCCTATTTTAGGAAAAATGATGCGTATGCCAGGTTTGCCAGCAACACCTGCAAGCGAAGGAATGACTATTGATGATAATGGAGTGATTTCTGGGTTATCTTAAAATAGGTTTTTTAGAATGAAATAACGCTGGATAACCGTAGTTTATGACTTTAAAGCACTTAACTTTCGATTTAATAATGTGCTTTGTACAAAGATACAATCTTTAAATTTAGCACAAAACCCACAATCATGTTTACATTTTGGTGAGTACAGTTTATTCAAGTCTATATCTCGTTTTATTCTTTGCTCCAATTTTAAAAAATATTTCCAATTCAGTTCCTTTAATTAGATCTCTGCTTGCAGTTGCTGATGAAATATTTTTGAAAATATTCATATAGTCTTTTCGTGTAAATTCTTTTATTCCTTGTTCTTTGAAATAATTTATTCTATCTGTTTGATTTAATTTATGACTTCCAAATTTTAGAATATGTTCAAGAGAATTATTAATAATTGCTAACATATATTCGATAAACATTGTCGATTTTCCTTTATTATCACTTTCTGATAATGCTTGATAATATTCTTTTTGTGATTTACTAATTAAGGTTTCTAAAGGAATAAATTCAAATACAGGATATTCGGCTTTCAGTATTAAAGTTTGCCATAAACGACCCATTCTTCCATTGCCATCTAAAAAAGGATGTATAAATTCCATTTCATAATGAAAAACACAACTTTTTATAAGACTTAATTCATTTTCATTTTTTAGATATTTAAACAAATCTTTCATTAAATAAGGTACGTTCCCGTGCGGCGGTGCGATGTGTTCTACTTTTGTTCCTTTTACAATGCCAACACCTTGTTTTCTGTATTTTCCAGGATTTTCAATTAATCCATTCATTATTGTTTTATGTGCTTTTAAAAAATCTTTTTCATTGTGATATTTAAAATATTCAATTTTGTTATAAACTTCAATTG
>JALSLZ010000218.1 GCA_026988075.1 Flavobacteriaceae bacterium | reverse complement strand
CAGCCGCAAATATTTACCTGTCAAAGATACTTAAAACATTAGATAAAAAAGATACTGTTAATATTTAGTCCATTATATTTTTAAAAACTTAATAAAGTACGTAAATTTGCAAATCTTATTCTATTAAGAGATTTATTCAAAACATGGCAGATAACAAACAACAAATAGGTAAAAAGCTTTACGGATATCAAGAAAACGCAATTGAATCTATTTTAGATAAAATTGAAAATTCTCCAGACGATTATAATTTAGTCTATCAATTACCAACTGGTGGTGGAAAAACAGTGATTTTTTCTGAAATTACACGGCGATATATTAAAGAAAAAAAGAAAAAAGTACTTATTTTAACGCATAGAGTTGAATTAGCCAATCAGACTTCAAATATGTTAACTGAATTTCATGTTGAAAATAAAATAATTAACAGTCAAGTAAAAACCTTACCAGATCAAGATAAATACCAATGTTTTGTTGCAATGGTTGAAACCTTAAACAATCGTTTGCAAGAAGGTGATATTGAGTTTAAAGAAATAGGCTTAGTTATTATTGATGAAGCACATTACAATTCGTTTAGAAAATTATTTAAGTATTTTAAAGAATGCTTTATTTTAGGAGTTACTGCAACGCCATTAAGTTCTAATATTGAATTGCCAATGAAAGAAATTTACAAAGAGCTTTTGGTTGGTGAAACTATAGAATCGTTAATTGAAGCAGGTTTTTTAGCAAAAGTAAACACGCATTCTATTAATGTTGGTTTAACCTCTTTGAAGGTTGGTGCAAATGGTGATTATACTGTAAAATCTTCAGAAGAATTGTATATTCAACAAAACATGCAATCTCGATTAATTTCGACTTACGAAAAGTATAGTAAAGGTAAAAAAACGTTGATTTTTAATAATGGTATTCGTACTTCTTGGTATGTATATGACACTTTTAAAGAAGAAGGTTATAATATTAGAAACTTAGACAGTACAGTTGGTAAGCAAGAACGTAAAGAAATATTGCAGTGGTTTAAAGAAACGCCAGGAGCTATTTTAACTTCGGTTGGTATTTTAACAACGGGTTTTGATGAACCAACTATTGAAACAATTATAATGAATAGAGCAACAAAATCAGTTGCGCTATATTATCAAATGATTGGTCGTGGATCTCGTATTATACCAGGTAAAAAAGAATTTACGTTGTTAGATTTAGGTAATAATGTTTCGCGTTTTGGAGAATGGACTGCAGATGTAAATTGGCAACAAGTATTTAAATCGCCAAATTACTTTTTAGAAAACATCGTTGGTGATGAAGATATTGAACGTAATTTTGTTTATGAAATGCCAGATGAATTACGAGAGAAATTCAGTAAATCTGAAGTTGTTGAGTTTGATGTTAAAAAAGAATACGACAGAATAACTAATTCGGGTTTAAAATCTAAAACAGTTCTTGAAAATTCTATTGCTCAGCACGTTAAAATATGTGTTGAAAATAGTGAAGATGTTTATGATGCTTGGACTTTAGGTAATTTACTAAAAGATGATATTTCGCATAGAGTAAAGCAATATTCTTACTGTATTATTAAAAACACTAATAACTATATTAAGTGGTTAGAAGAAGATTATAAAAGACAGTTAAGAACAAAAATATCACAAGAGTTTGATTGATTAAAGCTGTAAGCTAAACTATTTATTTATAGGTCTATAAATTTTATTATATAAAAAATAATACTTCGCTTTAATAATATCTTTTTTTACTTTTAAAGTAGGTGTAAGATGTCCATTTTCTACAGACCATTGATCTTCGGTTAGTTCAAAGAGCTTTATTTTTTCCCATTGCCCTAAATTTTCATTTACTGTGTTTATTGCATTTTGAATTTCGGTTTGTACTTTTTCATCAATAATTAGTGCTTTGTTTTTTAAGTTTAAAGCGTGTGTTTTTTTTAGTAGTTCAAAATTTGGTTGAATGATAGCGGCTGGCATTTTTTCGCCTTCGCCAATTACGACAGCTTGCTCAATAAAAGGAGATTTTCTTAATGCAGCTTCAATTTTTGATGGATTAATATATTTGCCTCCAGAAGTTTTGAAAGTTTCTTTTTTTCTTCCAGTAATATATAAAAAACCATCTTCGTCAATTCTACCTAAATCACCAGTTTTAAAATAACCATTCACAAATGAATCTTCTGTTTTTAAATCATTTTTATAATAGCCCATCATGTTATTTGGTCCTTTAGATAAAATTTCTCCGTCTTGAGCTATTTTAACATCAACATTGTTTAACGGTTTACCAATAGTTCCTATACGCATACCGTTTTCATGTAGTGTATTTACAGATATAACAGGCGAAGTTTCAGTTAATCCATAACCATCCATTACTGGTATTCCTGCGGCATTAAAAATACGGGCTAATTGAGGTTGTAATTTAGAGCTTCCACAGAAAATAACTTGTACATTGCCGCCAAAAACATCTTGCCATTTACTAAAAATTAATTTTCTTGCTCGAGCTAATTTTTTTTCATATCCAGTACCATTTTGACCATAGGGTTCATATTCGTAGCCTAATTCAATTGCCCAATTGAATAATTTTCTTTTTATCAGACCTAAGTTAGTTCCTTTTTCAATAATTTTATCATGTATTTTTTCTAATAAACGTGGTACAACGGTTAATACATGTGGTTTAATTACTGCCATATCAGCAGCAATAGTTTCGATGCTTTCGGCAAAATAAATTGACAGACCTTTATATTGATATAAGTAGAGCATCATTCTTTCAAAAATATGACTAACTGGTAAAAGACTAAGTGTTTTTCCTTCGCCCTCAATTTTTGGTAGAATGTCTAAACAAGCTGTAACATTACTTAAAATATTTTGATGGCTTAGCATAACACCTTTTGGTTTATCTGTTGTGCCTGAAGTATAAATTATTGTTGCTAAGTCCTTTGATTTTATACTCGATTTAGTATGTGCTAATAAAGCAGTATTGTTTTTATCTTTTCCTTGATTTATTGCTTGATCAATACTCAGACAATTTGAAATTTCATCAAATGAAAAAATTTGTTTCAAATCTCTAACTTCAAGATTTATAATTTTATTGTATAAATCATTATTTGCAACAAAGCAATACTTAACCTCTGCATGATTAAATATATAGGTAATATCTATTACGCTATTCGAATCGTAGATAGGCACACTTTGTGCGCCAACTTGCATGATAGCAATATCTGCTATATGCCATTCATTTCGACTTCTGTTGGTAATGATTGCAATTTTATCATTTTTTTTCACACCAATACTGAGTAAATATCTGCTTAGCTTATTGGCTTTATTAATATATTCTTGTGTTGAAATAGCCTTCCAATTATCACCGTATTTAGTTACAAAAGCTAAGGGCAAATTAAAATTTTTTAATTGAAATTCTGGAATATCAAAAAGTCTTTTAACAGTAGTCATTTTAAGTTGTTGTCGGTTTAAATAGATTTTTTAACTATTGGTATTTGTTAGGTATTTTTCAATTAAATTATGGTATTTTATACCTTTTTCATCTAAAAAACCATTTAAATAATTTTCGGCTACTTCCATGCCTGAAAATTCTTCAATTGATTTAATTTTTTTGTAGATAGCGCCAAGTTCCACTTTAGCAACATTTGATGCTTTACTATAATAGGCGTAAATACTCTCAATTTCTCTCGTTTCTTCGTTGACTTTAAAGTCAAAATTTACTTGTAGCCAAAAATATTTTCCAGATTTTGAGATGTTTTTTAATATAGCATAAGTACGTTGTTTTTTAAATAAGCTTTCCCATATATGGTTAAATACTGTTTCAGGCATATCAGGATGTGCTAAAATACTAACATCTTGACCAATTATTTCGTCAACTTCATATTCGCTTAAATTAGTATATTCTAAATTGGCGTATTCAATAGTACCAGTTCTGTCAGTTTTTACCATGATAGAGGCATTATTTAATACGTGTATTTCTGAATCTATTGGATTTGGTTTTTGTAACATTCTTTATATAAATATAAAATTTTTAAAAGTAGTAATATTTAATTTTTGTAAATTTTTAACCTCGATACATTTTTTCGTATAAATCATTGTATTTTTTACGAATTTCATTTCTTTTCGTCTTAAAAGTAGGTGTTAATAGTTTGTTATCAACAGACCAAATCTCTTGGGTCATTTTAAACAATTTTATTTGTTCCCATTTACCAAAACTTTTATTTTTTTCATCAACCTCTTTTTGTATTCTATCAATTACTTGTTTGTTAGATATAAGCTCTTTGTTGGTTGTTCCGTAATTAATTTCTTTTCGTTTACACCATTCTTTTATAAAATCAAAATTTGGCTGAATAATAGCCGTTGGCATTTTTTCATTTTCGCCAAAAACGACAATTTGCTCAATAAATAAGGATTGTTTTAATTCATTTTCTAATAAAACAGGTGAAATATATTTACCGCCAGATGTTTTAAATATTTCTTTTTTTCTACCGGTAATGATTAAAAAGCCATCGCTGTCAATAGTTCCTTTATCACCAGTATGAAAATATTCGCCAGTCATTACTTCGGCAGTTTTTTTAGGGTCTTTATAATAGCCCATCATAACATTATCACCTTTAATTAAAATTTCGTCATCATCAGCTATTTTAATTTCTACACCAGTAATAGGCTTGCCTACTGTGCCAATTTTAAAACCGTTATTTTTATAATCATTAAATGTTGCAACAGGCGATGTTTCGGTTAGGCCATAACCTTCCATTATATACATGTCTGCAGCGCAAAACACTTTTGCTATTCTTGGTTGTAATGCAGCACTTCCAGAAACCATTGTTTCCATGCTTCCGCCTAAAGCGGCTTTCCATTTACTAAAAATTAATTTTCTTGCTATGGCTAGTTTTTTTTCGTAAAGCCATCCATTTTGACCATAAGGCTTGTATGCTAAACCAAGATTTACTGCCCAAAAGAACAGTGCTTTTTTAACGCCTGTGAGTTCAGATCCTTTTGCTATAATCCCATCATATATTTTTTCTAATAAGCGTGGCACCGCACTCATTAAATTAGGGTGAACTTCGTTTAGGTTGTCTTTAATTTTCTCTATAGATTCGGCAAAATAGACAGTAGTACTACTATATATATAAAGGTAATGTAGCATTCTTTCAAAAATATGACAAACAGGTAAGAAGCTTAAAACAACAGCATTGTCTTTTAGTTTTGGAAAACGCTCAATACTAGATAAAACGTTACTTACAATATTTTTATGAGATAGCATTACTCCTTTTGGAGTGCCAGTTGTACCTGAAGTGTAAATAATTGTTGCTAAATCATCTGTTTTAACTGCTTTTTTTAATTTTTCTACGTCTTTTTGATTGCTATCGTCTTTTCCAAGTTTGAAAACTTCTTTCCAATTGTCACAACCTGTTATAGTATCAAAAGAATAAATTTTAATTAATGACGCTACTTCATTTTTTATGCTATTAGCTTTTTCAAATAAACTTTCGTCAGATAAAAAGCAATAAGTAGCTTCAGAGTGATTAAAGACGTATTTGTAATCTTGAGCAGATATAGTTGGGTAAATGGGTACATTTTGTGCGCCTATTTGTAAAATAGCAATATCTAAAATATTCCATTCAGTTCTGTTGGCGCTTGATATTACCGCAATTTTATCGTTTGGCTTTACACCTAATTTAAGTAGACCTC
>JALSLZ010000217.1 GCA_026988075.1 Flavobacteriaceae bacterium | reverse complement strand
CATTCATAATTAATTATTAATTTTCATTGTTAAAAGCAACTTGTTCAAAAACAACATCTAATTCCGTTCTAAAGGCAACAAAATATCCACCAAATATTTTTTGACCTTCTTTTCTAAGTTTATTAGCGTCTTCTTTAAAATATTTTTCAAGTGTTTTTTTACTATCGGTTGTGTATTGTATAGAATAAGTAGTTCCGCCCATTTCTTCTTCAACTACAACACGTGTCATTTTAGCTTTAGAAAATTTTCCTGTTGCTAACATGTCTGGAATGTGTTTTTCTTTCATCCAGATAACCCATTTGTCGTGAGCCGGATCTTCAATATTTACGGTTACATTATATATGTACATTATGTGTTTTTTTTGGTTGGATTAAAGTTGTAATAAGCGGATAAATTATTGTTCTAAAGTATCTCCTCTTAGTTTTCTATATTTTTTTCTTGCGTTGACTAAAAAAATGCTATTTGCATAATCAAAAATTATTTTTTGATACATTTCTTTTGCTTTTTCTGTATCATTTAACTGTTTGCTATAAATTTCGCCTAATTCATAGTATGCATCATCGACTAATATGCCTTCTTTTTTAAGCTTAGTTATTTTTATGTAATTGTTAACGGCAAGTTCGTATTTGTTCTGTTTTTTATACAATTCGGCTTGTTTGAATAAAGCTTCATCTTCAATAGCGTGCCCTTTATAGTCTTTTAATATAAGTGATAAGGTGTCTATGGCTTGTTGTGTTTTATTTTGATACGAAAGCAAATCTGCTTTAGCGTACTTTTTTAAAGCAACTCTTATAGTATCGCCAGCAATATTATCGCCAATTAATAAGTTTAATTTTAATGCGTTATTAGATATTAATTTTGAAGTCGCAGCTTTTAATACTTTTAACTGAATTTTTGCCCAGTCAAAATCACCTTTATAGTAAGAGGTTTTTGCTACTTTTAATCGTGCTATTTGTGCAATATCGCTACTTCTAATATCAGATTGTACTTGTGTGTAAGTAATTAAGGCTTGGTTAAATTTATTGTTAAAAACAAGAATATCGGCTAATTTTATTTTAATTTCTCCTTGTAAAAATTTTGATGAGGCAACAGTTTTTGCTTGGTTTAATATGGTAATGGCTTCGTTGGGTTTGTTTTTTGAAAAAACAAGAAAATCAGCAAAATTAATTTGTGTTTTAACCGTATTGCTACCAGTACCAAATTCAGTTAATATTTGTTTATATTTTTGTTCAATATTGTTATAATCTTCTTCTGTTTTAGCTAATTTAATAGCGATTTGTATCAATTGATTTTTAGCATAGAGTATGTCAATATTGTTTTTTGCATTTTCTATAATGAAAGCATAGGCTTTTTCGGCGGTTAGATAGTCATTATCTTCATAGCTAATGTCCGCAACATTAAAAAGTGAATTAAGATCGCTTCCGTTTCTGTTGTAAATTGCTTTTTCTTGAATTAAGGCTTTGTTGTAGTCTTTTTGTTGCATGTATAACCAAGAAAGTAATTTGTTCCATGAATTGTTTGGGTTGTTTTGCAGACGTGTTAGTACTAATTTTCTGAAAAGTAAATTATTTGTGTTTTGATTATCGTTTGTAATGAATTTACTAATATATCGTTGTACAGTTGTTATGGCTGATTCTTTTTTTTCTACCATATCTAAATAAGCATTAAACATGTTATTTATTTCGCCTTTTTCGCCATAGATATTAGCAATGTAAACATCAAAATTAAGACTTGGTTGTTTTTGCATGGCAATTTCATAAGTCTGAATGGCATAATCTAACAAGTGATTTTCTTGAAAAGTTCTACCAGTTTGATAAGCAGAAGTTGGTTTTAATTCAACTGCTTTTATTGCTTTTTCATATAAAGGTGTTGCTTTTTCTTGCTGGTTTTGTAATTGATAATTGTAACCCAATTCGGCAAATAAATATCCTTTTTTAGGATATTTATTTAAATGATTTAATAATAAAGTATCTGCTTTAGGAAAATATTCTAATTCTTGATAACATTTTAAAAGTTGTTTAAAATAGTTATTGCTTCGTGTGTTTTTATTATAAAGTTCTTCATAAATAGCGGCTGATTTTTCAAATTCGCCTTTTCTAAAATAATCATAAGCTAATTTATTATTCTGTGCGTTGGCATAGTTAATAACGATAAATAATAAGATTAGCAATGCTTTTTTCATTTAGAGTGTTTTATTTTAGTCCAAATATAAAAAAGTTTAATGGTTTATTATTAATTAGATAAGAGATAATGTGATTCAGTACTGTTTTAAAAATATATTAATATTCAACATTTTGATAACAAGCAAGTTAAAAAATTAAATTTAAAATTTTATTTTTTTGGCACGCTGTTTGTTTTAATAGCTTTATAACTAAACAAATTTATTATGAAAGATTTTAAAAAATTATACGAATTAGCTAAAGCAAAAGCCAACAATTTAATGGTTAATGGTCAAATAGCTCAATATATGGTAGCGCTAAAAGAGATGAATAAATACAAGCAAATGATGTTAGTGGTTTCTGCTAATTAAAGGTTATTAATAATTGATTTATTTAATTTATCTGAAACTTTGATTAAGGGTAATCTCACATTGATATCGCAAATGCCTTTGTGTTTTAAAATAGCTTTAATTCCTGCAGGATTTCCTTCTTGAAAAATTAAATCGGTCAATTCCATTAATTTATAGTGAATTTTAAAAGCTTCTTTATTTTTGCCTTGCAAGCCTAAATTAATCATTTTTGTAAATTCGTTTGGCATTCCTTGTCCAATTACACTAATTACTCCAGATCCGCCAGCTAAAACAGCGCTTAAAGTTAATCCATCATCGCCTGAAATAACTAAAAAATCATTTGGTTTATTTTTGATGATTTCAAATGATTGTTGCATATCTCCAGCGGCATCTTTAATAGCAATTATATTTTCACAATCGTTGGCAAGCCTTAAAACCGTTTCGGGATCGATGTTTTTACCTGTTCTATGTGGTACATTGTAAATAATAATATCCTTTTTGGTAGAATTTGCTATTGCTTTAAAATGTTGGTAAATTCCTTCTTGAGTTGGTTTGTTGTAAAAAGGAGAAACAGATAAAATGGCGTCTATTTTACTCAAATCAGTGTTTTTAATATCTGCTATAACTTGTCTTGTATCATTGCCTCCAATACCTAAAACTAAAGGTAGACGATTGTTGTTTGTTTTAATAATAGTTTCAATAACTTGTTGTCTTTCAGTAGAGTTTAATGTAGCAGATTCGCCTGTAGTGCCAAGAATGACCAAATAGTTTATTCCGTTATCAATTTGAAAGTTGACTAATTTTTCTAAAGATTTATAGTCTACACTATGGTCATTTTTAAAAGGAGTAATTAAAGCGACTCCAGTACCTATAAATTTATCCATTTTACAATTTTTTTAAAATTATTAAGTATTTTATTAATTCGTCCACAAATAATTTGATGGATTTTGAATCTATCATCAAATCGAATAAACGTTCATCTGTATTTGAAAAACCAACTTTGAATTTTGCTTTAGATTTTGCAACTAGTAAATTATTGTAAACTTCGGTACTATTGGTTAAATCGATAAGCATATCAAAAGGTTTGTCTAAAAAATCAAAAACTTCGTTAGATGTTAAAGTTCCTTTCCAAGAAAAATCTTTGTCGTTAATAGTAGCGCCACGAAATTCATTATAGCTATCGGCTGTTTTTTTACACGTTAATACTGAAAAATTAGTGCTTCCAGAAGCTATTTTTTTTTGCAATTTTTTTAATAATTCAAAATTAAATTCGCTACCTTCATTAACAATTACACCAACAGTCTTAACAATAGTTGACACCTGTAAGGAGTTGTTTTTATTCTTTAACAACTTATTGGTTTCCTTGGTAATACGATTGTGTTTAAATTTTGATAAAGCCATTCTTGATAAATTCAAGCAAATTTAAACTTTATTTTTTATAAAATAGAAAATTTAAAGATTGAAATTCGAAATATCAAATATTATTTTGACCAAAATAAAATTGTTTATATTTACTTTTTTAAAAATAAAAAATGATTGACAATTTAGATCTTATTCGAATTGATTTTGATACAAATTCCTTATGGATGGTAAACATTACTTTAGCTATAATTATGCTTGGTGTTGCATTAGATATCACCATATTAGATTTTAAAAATTTATTTAAAAACCCTAAAAAAGTATTTGTAGGTATATTGCTGCAATTTTTATTAGTGCCAGCAACGACACTATTGTTAGTTTATGTGTTAAAACCTCAAGCAAGTTTAGCTTTGGGGTTGATGATGGTTGCTGCATGTCCAGGTGGAAATGTGTCTAACTTTATGACGAAATTAGCAAAAGGCAATACGGCTTTGTCGGTTAGTTTAACTGCTTTTGCTACCGCAATGGCTTTATTTGTAACGCCAATTAATTTATCTATTTGGGCAAGTATGTATAAGCCAACAGCAAGCATATTAAAAGAAGTAAACTTAAATCCGTTAGAAGTCACCAAAATTGTACTGCTAATATTGGGTATTCCTTTGGTAATAGGAATGTATATTAAAAATAAATTCCCAAAATTTGCAAGTAAGCTGTCTAAAATATTAAAACCTATTTCTTTATTAATATTAATAGCTTTTATTGTTGTTGCTTTTATTAAGAACTTAGATATTTTTAATAATTATATACATCATGCTTTTTATTTAGTTTTCATATTAAATAGTATTTTGTACTTAGTAGGTTTTTATACTGCTAAAATTGCAAAAATGAATTTTGAAGATCAAAAAACCTTGAGTATTGAAACAGGTATACAGAATTCTGGTTTAGGGTTGATGCTGGTGTTTTTGTTTTTTGATGGTCTTGGCGGTATGGCACTTGTAGTTGCTTTTTGGGGAATTTGGGATATATTTTCAGGTTTGCTTTTGGCATATTATTGGAATAAAAAAGCAGTGGTTAAAAATATAAATATATGATATTATACAAAGTAGTAAAATTTTATGTAAAAACAGGATTGCATTTGTTTTATAAAAACATAAGAGTTTCGGGCAAAGAAAACATACCTAAAAATGGACCAATATTATTTGTTGCAAACCATCAAAATGCAATGATGGATCCTTTGGTTGTTGCTACAGCTACAAATAATACCATGTATTTTTTAGCAAGAGCAAGTGCTTTTAAAAAGAAAATTGCATCAAAATTATTACGATCAATTCATGCAATAGCAATATACAGGGTTCGTGATGGCGTAAATTCAAAAGCACTCAACGAAGCTGTATTTAACGAATGTTTAGGTTTGTTTAATGATAATAAAAACATTTTAATATTTCCAGAAGGAAGTCATAGTCAAAAACGTCAAGTACGATCTTTACGTGCAGGCTTTGTTAGAATGACTATTGATTATTTAACAGCAAACCCAACTAAAAATTTAAAAATTGTGCCTGTTGGTTTAAATTATTCAGATACGTTTAATTATGCAGAAAAGCTACATGTTGTTTTTGGAGAACCAATCAACTCAAGGCAGTTTTTTAATGAGGATGACATTAATACCTCACGAAGTAAACTCATTAATGAAGTGCATCAAAAATTAAAAAATGTTACAGTGCATATTGACTCAGAAAATTACGAAAACGTTTATGCGTCTTTGACAAAAGAAGATTTTTTAAATCCAATTGCAACAAATAAAAAGATTGAAAAAACAATAAAAACTTTAAAAAATAATAAGCAAAAAAAGAAAAATATTTTTTATTATTTAATGATGTTAAACAGTATGCTTCCTTTTTTAATGTGGAATTGGTTAAAACCCAAAATAAAAGAATTGGAATTTATTTCAACAGCAAAATTCAGTTTAGGATTAACCATTTTTCCGATAAATTATTTTATTCAAACAATTTTTATAAATGCCTTTTTCGGAAATG
>JALSLZ010000216.1 GCA_026988075.1 Flavobacteriaceae bacterium | reverse complement strand
CCTAATGCTATCGTAGTTTTCGGAAAATATTGGAATCCTAATAATGTTTATAATCCAGATCATTATGGTGTTTTCTATAATGGTACAAATTGGGTTATTTTTAATGAAGATGGTGGTGCTACGAACCCAATACCAGCAAATGCTGCATTCAATGTAGTGTTATCACCATCACAAAATAGTGTAGTATCGTTTAAGCATCAAGCAACAGCTGCAAATACAACTACTTATTATACAATTCTTGATCACCCATTAGTAAATGGAAACCCAGACGCTGCCATTGTATTTACGCACAATTGGGGCGTGGCTGGCGATGTTTCAAATCTTCTTGTAAATAATACACAAAGCCTTTGGTATGATGATAGTAGTGGTACATGGAGAATATTTAACGACGACATTGCAAATATGAACGTAAATACATTATTTAATGTTTTGGTAATGGAAACGCCACCAGTATTAAGTGCACAATCTAATAGTATAGTTGCTGCAGATTTTAGTATTTACCCAAACCCAGTTGAAGATGTAGTAACAATTAGTATGGAAGAAAATATTTCTAAAGTGGCTGTTTTTAACATGTTAGGTCAAGAGGTTAAAAACGTTGTGCCAACAAATGTATCAAATGAGCTTAGCTTAGACTTAAGTGAATTGAGTAAAGGTGTTTACTTAATTAAAATAAGTGCTAATGATAATCAATATAGCAAACAGTTTATTAAAAACTAATTTTATAAAAAATTAGTTGTAGTTTTAACAAGCCTAATCCTTAATTTGGATTAGGCTTGTTTTATTTAAATAAATAAGCGATTTTTGTATTTATGCGTAGTTTTATATTTTTACTTTTTTTTTTTATTGGTTTAAGTAGCTTTTATGCTCAAAAAGAAACCAATTTTAGTTATTTGCAATCCGAATATTTTTATGGTAACATATTAAAACACAATAAAAATGTGGGTTATTTTTTAAATGACCACCCAACAGGTTTTATGTTGAGTTATAATAAAAAAACGACAGGTAAACAAAACTGGCAGCATCGGTTTAATTATCCAGATATAGGTTTTTCAATAGCATATCAAGATTATAAAAATCCAATTTTAGGCAAGCTATATTCGGCTTATGGTCATTATAATTTTTATTTATTACCAAGAGTAAGTAAAAACCAAATAGTATTTAGAGCAGGTTGGGGTATTGCTTATAATACAAACCCGTATGATAAAGTAACCAACCCTAAAAATGTGGCATTTGGTTCAAAATTAAACTCAAGTACTTATTTTAAACTATTTTATAAACGTGAAAACGTTTTAAATTTATTTGGTGTTAATGCAGGTTTAACATTTATACATGCATCAAATTCAAGTGTAAAATCACCTAATACAGGTGTTAATGTTTGGGCAACAACTATTGGTGTAAATTATAATTTGCAAGCTAATAATAAAATAAAATACACAAAATTAGCGCAAGAGAGTACGTTTAGTAAAAAGATAAAATACAATTTTGTTTTTAGATTTGGTGCGAATGAAAGTGATATTATAGGTAGTGGTATTAAACCATTTTTTGTTTTTTCGTGGTATGCAGATAAAAGACTAAGCAGAAAGTCTGCCATTCAATTTGGTGGCGATTATTATTTATCGTACATGCTAAAAGATTATATTAAAATACGACACAGTTTAGACGAAAATTATAAAACAGGCGATTTTAAACGAGCAGGTTTGTTTGTTGGTCATGAGTTGTTTATTAATAAGTTGTCAGTAATTATTCAAGCAGGTTATTATGTTTATTATCCAGTAGCACTTAACGGAAGAATTTATGAGCGTTTGGGTTTAAAACGTTATGTAATTAACGATAAATATTTTGTTTCGGTTAGTTTAAAAGCACATGCTGCAAAAGCAGAAACGGTTGCTTTTGGTATTGGAGTCCGATTATAGTTGTATGTAAAATAACATTTAGCCCAAATTATTTATTCGTATGAAAGTCAAAATACCAATAGAAACCTAACAAAGTGGCTCACAAACACCTTTAAAAGTAAATAAAAATGAGTAAGCTAACCCTTTCAGCGTTAATATCCATATAAATATTAACGCTGATAGGGTTTTTAATATCGAGTAAATTTTTATGCAATTAATTTACTAACCTGAGTTAATATTAAAAAATTAATTATTTTTTAAATATTCGGATAAAGCAATTTTAATAATAGTAACCGATCTTATTAAATCTTCTTTATTTAGAACATAAGCAATTCGTATTTGGTTTTTTCCAGAACCTTTGGTAGAATAAAATCCACTTGCAGGCGCAACCATTACTGTTTCGTTATTGTAATTAAAGTTCTCTAATAGCCATTGTGCAAAATGATCAGAATCTTTTACAGGTAATTCAGCAATACAATAAAAAGCACCTTTAGGTTTAGATACTTTAATACCATCAATTTTTTGTAATGCGTTAATTAAAGTATTTCTTCTATCGGTATATTCATCCAATACATTGGTAAAATAACTTTGTGGTGTATCTAAAGCGGCTTCACTGGCTATTAAAGCATAAGTTGGCGGACTTAATCGTGCTTGTGCATATTTTAAAACAGTTTCAATTACGGCTTTGTTTTTTGAAACAACACAGCCAATTCTTGCGCCACACATACTGTATCGTTTAGAAACGGAATCAATTAATATAGCATGATTAGCTAATTGTTCTTCATGCATAACCGAGTAGTGTTCTAAGCCATCATAAATAAATTCACGATAAACTTCATCAGCAATTAAAAAAATATCGTGCTTTAAGACGATATCCTTTAATTTTTGTATTTCATCTTCGGTATATAAATAACCTGTTGGGTTTCCAGGGTTGCAAATAATAATTGCTTTGGTTTTAGAAGTAATTGCTTTTTCAAATTCATTAATGTTTGGTAAAGCAAATCCGTTATCAATTGAAGAAACAATAGGTTTAACAGTTACACCATTAGAAGTTGCAAAACCATTATAATTGGCATAAAATGGTTCGGGTATAATAATTTCATCACCAAAATCGGTTATACTGCCAATAGTAAAAAGTAATGCTTCAGAACCGCCAGTAGTAACTACAATGTCGTTAGCGTTAATGTTGATGTTGTTATTTTTATAATAGCCAACTAATTTTTCACGATACACTTCAGAACCTTCAGATCTGGCGTAAGCTAAGGTTTTTATGCTTGTGTTTTTTACAGCATCTAATGCCATTTTAGGTGTTTCAATATCTGGCTGACCAATATTTAAATGATATACTTTAGTGCCTCTTTTTTTTGCATCTTCTGCAAAAGGAACTAATTTTCGTATTGGTGATTGTGGCATTTGTGTACCTTTATTAGATATTTTAGGCATAGTTTTTGTGATTATTGATTGTTGCAAATTTGCAAATTTTTACTGTAAATAGTCCTCTTTTTTAATGGTTTTTTATTGTTAAAGAATGTTAAATTTTAGTAATGTGGTCATATTTAGAGTAACTTAACAAAATACAACGAACAACATGCATGTATTTAAATACTTTTTTTTGATATGGTTATTAAGTTTCTTTCAAACTTATGCGCAAAATAATTTTAGTATTATAAACAAACAAGAAAAGGAAAAAATATCTTTTAAATTGGTTAATAACTTAGTGTTATTGCCAGTAGTTTTAAATGGAGAAGAGTTCACTTTTTTACTTGATACAGGTGTAAAGCAATCTTTATTGTTTAACGTGAGTACAATAGATAAAATAAATTTAAATCAGGTTAAAAAGATTAAAGTAAAAGGTTTGGGGCAAAATGTTGAATTTGATGCGTTACGATCAAAAGGGAATTTATTGCGTATTGGTAATGTGGTTTGTCCAAATTTTGATTTATTAGTAATATTAGACAAAAAAATTGATTTTTCAGAGCGAATGGGTACAGATATTCACGGTATTATTGGTAGTGAAATTTTTAAGGATTTAGTCATTGAGGTCAACTATAATACTAAAAAAATTATATTTAATAAACCAGAATCGTATCAATATAAAAAATGTAAGAAATGCGAAACATTTCCGTTATCGTTTTATCATCAAAAACCATATATTCAAGGCAGCATAACTACTTTTAGTGAGATAGAATACCCAGTAAAGTTATTAATAGATTCTGGCGGAGGCGATTCGTTGTGGCTATTTGGTAAAAGTATTGATGGTTATAAAATACCAAATAAAAATTTTACCGACTTATTAGGTAGAGGATTAAGTGGAGATATTTTCGGAAAAAAAAGTAAATTGAAATCCTTTAATATTGGCACTTTTGAATTTAATAATTTTATCATTGCACATCCTGATTCGACTGCTACTATCGGAAGTAATTTTAGTTCTAAAAGAAATGGTTTAATGGGCGCAGAAATTTTAAAGCGCTTTCATGTTATATATGATTATCCACATAAAAAAATAACATTTAAAAAAAATAAGCGTTTTTATGGCAATCACTTTCCATACAATAAAAGTGGAATGGAGATTGTATATTATGGCAAAGTTTTAGTAAGAGAACGCGTTTCAGACGCTATGTTTGAATCAAAATCACTATCTCAATCAGTTTCAAAAAGCGGAAATAATTTTACGGGTAATATAACATCGGTTTATACTACATATAGTTATAGTTATAAAAATGCATATCAAATTTCGTATGTTAAGCCAAATTCAATTGCTGCTAAAGTGGGTATACTTAAAGGCGATCTTATTGCTGCTATTAATGGCAGACCTGCTTATGAATATACGTTGCAAGACATAATTCAACTACTGTCAGGCGAAGCGAAAAAGAAAATAAAATTAAAAATAAGTAGAAATTTTATACTTTATAAGTACAACATAGTATTAGAAGATTTGCTTTAAACCTAAAGGTTCGACCTAAACTTGTTAATAAGCAGTTTAAAATTAATATTAAATTTGTATTGATATAGTTTTTTGCTTTTGTAGCTTTGCATTTAAATTTATATTATGTCAGATATTTTACAATTAAAAAATTTTTCAACCCAAGTAAGACGAGATATCGTTAGAATGGTTCATGAAGTGCAATCTGGTCATCCTGGTGGTTCTTTAGGTTGTACCGAATTCTTAACAGTATTGTATCAAAAAGTATTGAATTATAATGTTGATTTTGATATGGATGGAGTAAATGAAGATTTATTCTTTTTATCTAATGGTCATATATCACCAGTTTTATATAGCGTGTTAGCAAGAAGTGGTTTTTTTCCGGTAGCTGAATTGGCAACTTTTAGAAAATTAGGTACACGTTTGCAAGGTCATCCAACAACACACGATAATTTGCCAGGTATTAGAATGTCTGCCGGTTCATTAGGTCAAGGAATGTCTGTTGCTATTGGTGCAGCTCAAGCTAAAAAGTTAAATAACGATAATAGTATTGTTTATACCTTACATGGTGATGGCGAATTGCAAGAAGGACAAAATTGGGAAGCTATTATGTATGCAAGTGCAAATAAAATGGATAATTTAATTGCTACAATTGATTATAATAAAGCACAAATTGACGGATCAACCGATGATGTTTTGGCTTTAGGAAATTTAAGAGCAAAGTTTGAAGCTTTTGATTGGCTTGTTGTAGATGTTGAAAAAGGGAATGATGTAAAAAGTATTATAGATGGATTAGATACTGCAAAAGAAAAAACAGGTAATGGAAAGCCAGTTTGTATTTTATTACATACCGAAATGGGTAATGGAGTCGATTTTATGATGGGTTCTCACGCTTGGCATGGAAAACCACCTTCAGATGAGCAGTTAGAAGTAGCATTGTCGCAAAACGAAGAAACGTTAGGTGATTTTTAAGTTAATAAATTAATAAAATAAAATTAAAAAAGCAATTGAAATTAATTCCAATTGCTTTTTTTTCGTCTAAAGTCTAAAGTCTAAAGTCTAAAGTCTAAAGTCTAAAGTCTAAAGTCTAAAGTCTAAAGTCTAAAGTCTAAAGTCTAAAGTCTAAAGTCTAAAGTCTAAAGTCTAAAG
>JALSLZ010000215.1 GCA_026988075.1 Flavobacteriaceae bacterium | reverse complement strand
AGCGCATAGCAGTATTGCTAAAGAAATCATTGCTGTTTTAGACGAATATATTAAACCCGCAGTAACTGCTGATGGCGGTAATATTATGTTTAAATCATACGATGCTAAAACCAAAATTTGCTCGGTAGAATTGCAAGGCGCTTGTAGTGGTTGTCCTTCTTCTGTAATCACTTTAAAAGATGGTATTGAAGCGACCTTAAAACAAATTTTGCCTAATAAAATTGAAAGTGTTATTGCAATTAATGGATAAACTGTGATTGTGAATTATGAGTTATGATTTATAAGTGATGAGTGATGATTGTGAAAACTAGCCAAATTATCAACAACTCCTAATCTATTTCAGACTCTTTTATTGCTCTCCTTTTTAATTCATCTTCTATTTCGTGTGAATGTTTCCATCTTTTATGTGTCCAGAAATAATATTCAGGTTTTTCTTTAATTTGCTCTTCAACTAAGGTTAAAAATTTGTCTGTAATTTGATAATCATCAAAGTCTGTTGGTTTTAATGTTATGGTTTTAAAAGTAGTTTCGTAGTAACCACGTTTTATTTTTTCTGTTTTCATAAAAACAACCGCAAGGTTAAATTTTTTGGCTAAAAATTCAGCTCCTGTATGAATAGGTGCTTTAACACCCATAAACTCTTTAAAATATTTTGCTTTATGCAATTGAGGCGATTGATCGCTTAGCAAACCATAAATAGAAGCCGTTTTTTCTATTTTATTTTTTTCCATTGCAGGCACAAATTTACTTGTTTCTATAAAGCTTGCACCCAAACGTTCTCTTGATGAAAGTATTTTGCGTTCAAAATACTTGTTATTTATTTTTGTATAGGCAGCAAATGTTTGATGCGTAACATAGTTGTTTAAATTGATAACCCATTCCCAATTTGCATAATGTGCACCCATTATAACAATATCTTTGCCTTGTTTTTCTATGTCGTTAACAAGTTGAATATTTGTAAATTTATAACGTTTTTTAATTTCTTTTTTTGAAATCGTAAACGATTTTATCATCTCTATAAAAATATCTACAAAATGATGATAGAATTTTTTTTGAATTTCCATCAACTCTTTATCCGTTTTATTAGGAAAAGATAATTTTAAATTACCAAAAACCACTTTTTTTCGATAACCAATAATGTGGTATAAAAGTATGTAAATCAAATCTGATAAAACATATAAAACTTTTAAAGGTAAAATGGAAAGCATCCAAATTAATGGGTAAACTAAGATAAATACAATAAACTGCATTAAGAATATTTTAAATTTTAGCAAATATCGGATTTAATTTTATCTTTGAAGAAAATTAATAAATAAATTATGGGTGGTTTAGACATTGTTACAATAGTAGTTATATTAATAAATGTAGTTGTTTCTTACAAAGGATTTAATGATTTAAGTTTTTTTAATAAGAATAAATTCCAAATTTCTTCTATACAACAAGGCGAAAAATATAGAATGTTGACTTCTGGTTTTTTGCACGCAGATACCATGCATTTATTATTCAACATGCTAACCTTGTATTTTTTTGCAGATGCTGTTATAAATAGAGTAGGTCATATAAATTTTGTTATTATTTATTTAGGTAGCTTACTTGCAGGAAGTGTTATTGCTACATCTTTTCATAAAAAAGAACCTTTTTACAGTGCCGTTGGTGCGTCTGGAGCAGTTTCTGGCATATTGTATGCTGCAATTTTATTAAACCCAGGCATGACACTTTTGTTTTATTTTGCAATACCAATTCCTGGTTATATTTTCGCAATTGGTTATTTACTATATTCAGTTTATGGTATGAAAAAAGCGTTAGGCAATATTGGTCATTCTGCACATTTAGGCGGTGCAGTTGGCGGTTATGCATTAACTTTACTTCTACATCCATCAGTATTTTCAACAAATAAGTTTTTAGTTATTGCTTTAGCAATTCCTATTGTTTTGATGTATGTGTTTAAAGATAGATTGAGCAAACTTTAATGCAATAAGAAAAAGCCCGAAGTTTAATAACTACGAGCTTTTTCAACTAACCAAACCTTATTTTTACTACTTAAGATGTAGTGTTTTTTTATCTTCTTCTCGTACTTCTTGTACCCGAATTACGTGTTGATGCGTTTCTTGTTGAAGTATTTGCTCTGACACTTCTTGTACCCGAATTACGTGTTGATGCGTTTCTTGTTGAAGTATTTGCTCTGACACTTCTTGTACCCGAATTACGTGTTGATGTATTTCTTGTTGAAGTATTTGCTCTGACACTTCTTGTACCCGAATTACGTGTTGATGTATTTCTTGTTGAAGTATTTGCTCTGACACTTCTTGTACCTGAATTACGTGTTGATGTATTTCTTGTTGAAGTATTTGCTCTGACACTTCTTGTACCTGAATTACGTGTTGATGTATTTCTTGTTGAAGTATTTGCTCTGACACTTCTTGTACCCGAATTACGTGTTGATGTATTTCTTGTTGAAGTATTTGCTCTGACACTTCTTGTACCCGAATTACGTGTTGATGCATTTCTTGTTGAGCGAACAACTCTTTGTGGTACAGTTTTTCGTGTAGTAATTCTACTTCTTGTATTAGCAACAGCTCTTCTACTATCTAATCTTCTATATCTATTTGCTCTATTAAAATGATGTCTTCGTGGTTGATAATATTGTCTGTATGGTCTATAACTTACAATACAAAAATCAAAATGAGGTCTTGCGTAATAACTAAAGTAAGGTTGGTATACGTAACGTCTATTGTATCTATTAATATAACCAGTACAATGGTCGTAATATCCGTAAGAGTTAAAGTGTACATACAAACCACCAAACCTAACAATTCTTCTATTGCGATAGTGAATATAAGTATTTCCTATCCTACTAACTCTACCATAATAATCATAATAAATAGGTGTGTTTTCTATTTGAATTATCGCTCCATAATCATCGTATTGTATATAGGTGTCGTAATTATATCCTGAATTATATGTAATATTTACTGCTCCAAAATCAAAATTCACATTAAAATTATCGTGAGCAATAAAAAAATCAAATTCACCATCTTGAAATACTTGAAAATGGACATTATCTTCTGTATAATTAAAAGTTTTTCCATTATAATTATGTGCGTTATAATAAGTAGGTTTTTCATTAACATTTGCAAAAATACTGCTTGTTGCAATTAAAAGAGCTACTAAAATAAATGATGATTTTTTCATAATATATTGTTTTAAAGTTATTACTATTTTACTAATTGGTTAGTATAACTTGTTTAACATATTACAAACTGCGTGCCAAAGTGAAGTTTGGAAGTTTGAAAGTTGGAAGTTGGAAGTTTGGAAGTTGGAAGTTTGGAAGTTGGAAGTTTGGAAGTTTGGAAGTTGGAAGTTTGGAAGTTTGGAAGTTGGAAGTTGGAAGTTTGGAAGTTTGGAAGTTTGGAAGTTTGGAAGTTGGAAGTTTGGAAGTTGAGAGGTTCTTTTTTTTGTGGTAAGTTCTTAATAACGAATCATATAAACAATAAAAATAGTACAAACTACACAGGAATGTATATTTTTTGAAGCAATTCATTATACTCAAACTCTTCATCACTTTTTGAAGTAATTCCTCCGCCAGAACGGTAAATTAAGTTCTTACCTTGTTTTTCAATATATCTAATTAACACAGCGCTCTCAATATTTTCGCCATCAAACACGCCAAAAACACCTGTATAATAACCTCGCTTTTCGTTTTCTACTCCTTTAATTATTTCAATTGTCTTTTTTTTTGGCGCTCCACTTATAGAACCAGCAGGCAATATTTTTAATAATAGTTCTGCAAAATTATTTTTCCAGTTTACTTTTAATTCGCCTTCAATTTCTGAACTTACTTGTAAGATACTTCCTTTTTGTGTTTTTATTTTGTCGATATATCTAAAACGATTTATTTTTACATTTGTTGAAACCATAGACAAGTCATTTCGCATTAAATCAACAATAGTATTGTGTTCGTAGGTTTCTTTTTTATCGTTTAATATTTTTTCTTTTGCGTTTTTAACGGATGCATCTATCGTTCCTTTCATCGGAAAAGTACTTATCTTATTATTCGTGATTTTAATAAAGCATTCAGGCGAAAATGAAATAAATTTATTTTTAAAAAATAGTTTATAATCGGCATTTGCTTTTTCAAGAATAGATTTTAAGCTATAGTTTGTTTCTATATTTGTTGGAAATGTTAGGTTTGTTAAATAAGAATTTCCTAAAACAATATTGTTCTTTACTTTGTTAAAAGCTTCGTTGTAGATCGTTTTTTTTATTTTATTTACTTTTAAAGGTATTGTTGTTGTGTTAGTTGCGATTTTTAAATTTCCTTTGCCCTTAATGCTGTAATAAATATTTTCCTTTTCTAAGTCCGTTAATTTACAAACAAAAGGTTTTTCTTTTTCAAAATCAACAATAAATAAACAAGGTGTTTTACTTTTTAAATATTGATTTATGGTATTTTTAAATGTTAAAATGGTCATTATAAATTCACAAAATTTCGCAGCATTAACTCGCCATGTGTTGTTAAAAAAGACTCTGGATGAAATTGTATTCCGTAAACAGGAAAATCAACATGTTTAATACTCATAATTACATCATTAGTTGTTGTTGCTAAGATTTTTAGTGTTTTAGGTACGTTTTTAACAGCCCAAGAATGGTATAAGCCAACTTTAGTTTTGTTTGGAATGTTATTAAATAATATAGCATGTTCTATTATTTCAATTTTTTTATCTACACCATGAACTACTTTCTTAAAATTATATAGTTCAGCACCAAAATAGCTTGCAATAGCTTGTTGACCAAGACAAATACCTAAAAAAGGTTTTTTTTTGTAAAACTGTTTAATTACTTGAAATGTTTTAGGGTAATTTTCTGGCAAACATGGCCCAGGAGAAAGAATTATTTTATCAAATTTAGTCAATTCAGCTACAACTAAATCATTATAATTTACAACTGTCGTTGTATTATTTCCTACTTTACGCAATAATTCAACTACATTAAATGTAAAGGAATCGTTGTGATCTATTAAAATTAGTTTTTGGTTTTTAGCCATTAATTTTTCAACTATTTAACAATCGTTTTATTGTTTGTTTTTTTGTAATTTAACCACTTTGCCCTTTATTTTTAATGTTTTTATTGGCTTTTTTGTATTTGCAGTAACGGTAACAGTTCGTGATATTCTACCTGTTTTTAATACATTATAAACAATTTCAATTTCTCCTTTTTCGTTTGGCATAATTGGCTTTTTTGGATAATTTAAAACCACACAACCGCAACTTCCTTTTACTTTTTGAATAATTAAAGGCGCATTACCTGTATTGGTGAATTTAAAATACCTTCTTCCGCTTGATTCGGCATTTACTTTACCATAATCTATTGTTGTTTTTTCAAAAGACATAATTGGGTAATCTACATCTTCTTGTGCAAAAATAAAGCTTACAAATAAGAAACTCAAAATAGAAATAATCGTTGTTTTCATAAGTGAAATATTAAAAAAAAGCACTCTAATATACAGAGTGCTTTTGTAATTTTATACATAAATTATTTTGCAGACAACATGCTTTTAGGTTTTTCAAGTGTTGTTTTTGCTTTCGTATTAGTACCTAAAACTTTACCTTTAATTCTAATAATTTTTGTTTTTTCGGTCGCATTAGAATACAATGTAATCGATTTTGAAAATGCACCAATTCTATTTGTTGCATATTTTACACCTATTTTGGCAGTTTCTCCAGGCATAATAGGTCTTTTTGGTACTGTTGGCACAGTACAACCACAACTTCCTTTCGCTTTACTTATAATAATTGGTGCTTTACCAATGTTTTTAAAAGTAAAAGTACGGTTAGGTTCAGAGTTTTGTTTAATAGTACCATAGTCAACGGTTTCAGAAACAAATTCAAAAATACCTGCATTTGGATCGGTTTTAACTGTGAACTCTTGAGCATTCATTGTGAATGCAAATAATAATAATGCAATTACGCTTACTGTTTTTTTCAT
>JALSLZ010000214.1 GCA_026988075.1 Flavobacteriaceae bacterium | reverse complement strand
AATTAACTTCAAAGTCATTTGCAAAAGGTCTCCAATTTACAGCAGCATCAAATTTCATACTTTTAGCTTCGTGATCTGTTAAATCTGATTCTAAGTATCCTTTACCTCTTCGTACCATTTTATTTGGTATTAAGCCACTTGCTCCGTCTGGTAAAATATTTAATGCTTCTAAAGATTTTGCTACACCATTAATATTTACAGCAACTTCATCACCGTAACGGTTAATAGCATCGTGAGTTGGTGAAGATTCGTCGGTTGCAATTCTATCTGCAAAACCACCACCAACAGCAGTATATTGATTTAAGTCTGTTCCTTGCCAGTCTGTTCCTTGTAAATAAGAAAATGAAGCTTTAGCAGCAAATTTATCTGAAAATGCATGTGCAGCACGAATTCCGAAATCATGATAAGGATTTACTCCTGCAGCTTCAGAAGATGTAACACCTTTTTTTGCATAAAAACTAATACCTTGATGGTCGAAAGGATTTTTACTTGTCATAAATAAGATACCGTTAAATGCATTTGCACCATATAGTGCAGATGATGCTCCAGGTAATAATTCAACCGAATTTAAATCTAATTCATTTATACCAACTAAATTCCCCATAACAAAGTTAAGTGCAGGAGAAGAATTATCCATTCCGTCAACCAATTGTACAAAACGTGTGTTTGAATAAGTTGCAAAACCACGTGCATTTACCGAGTTAAAAGTTAAACTACTTGTATTTACATCAATACCTTTTAAGTTTTCTAAACTACTATAAAAACTTGGCGATGCTGAATTTTGTATGTCTTTAATATTCATACGCTCAATAGTTACAGGAGATTCTCTAACACTTTCTGGTGTTCTTGAAGCTGAAACGACAACTTCGTCTAAGTCAGAAGCGTTTTCAGTTAAAGAGATGTCTAAAGTTTGGTTGTTTTTTGTTATTGAAACAACTTGAGAAGTGTATCCTAAAATTGTAACATTAACATCGAATGGAGCTTCTTGATTCACTTTAAAGGTGAAATTACCATCAAAATCAGAGGTTGTACCTAATGATTTACCTACCACTTTTATATTTACGCCAGGAAGTGGGTCGCCTGAATTTGCGTCTTTTACATTTCCATTAACAGTAGTCTGAGCCATAAGCATCGTGCTAAAAAGAAAAGAAACTGCAATGATTAAAATTTGTTTCATAATTAAATATTTGGTTATTAAAAGCTGCAAATTACAAAAAATATTTAATAATTGTAATTTTGATTTGTAATACTTCGATAGTTTATATATAACTATGTAATTTTCAATGCTAAAAAAAACATCTAAAATGCTGGTTTAAGTAGTAATGTAAATAAATTTGATGTAGAGCTTGTTGGATAAAGAAATAATTGTACTTTTGCAAACTCTTTATAGTAAAGAGAGGAATGTTTAATAAATAATACAAAACGAGTGAACACATTAAGTTACAAAACAGTATCTGCAAACAAAGCTTCAGTAAAAAAGGAGTGGGTTTTAGTTGATGCTGAAGGAGAATCGTTAGGAAGATTGGCTTCTAAGGTTGCAAAACTGGTAAGAGGAAAGCACAAACCTAACTTTACACCTCACGTTGATTGTGGTGACAATGTTATTGTTATCAACGCTGAGAAAATTAAATTAACTGGTAAAAAATGGACGGATAAAATTTATATGCGTCACACAGGTTATCCAGGAGGACAAAGAACGCTTACAGCGACTGAATTATTTGGAAAAGATCCAATTAGATTAGTAGAAAAAGCGGTAAAAGGTATGCTACCAAAAAATAAATTAGGAAGAGCTATTTATAAAAATTTACATGTTTATACTGGTAGTGAACATGATAAAGGTGCTCAAAAACCTAAAACTATTAACTTAAACGAATTTAAATAAATATGGACATTATTCATAAAATTGGTAGAAGAAAAACTGCTGTTGCTCGTGTTTATATGAGTGAAGGTACAGGTAAAGTTACTGTAAATGGTAAAGAAATGGATAAGTATTTTACAACAGATACTTTAAGATATAAAATTAATCAACCATTTATGTTAACTGATAACCTTGAAAAATTTGACTTGCAAGTAAATGTATTTGGAGGTGGAATTACAGGTCAAGTTGAAGCTACAAGATTGGCTATTTCAAGAGCTTTATGTGAGTTAGATGAAGAAAATCGTTTGGTTTTAAAACCAGAAGGATTACTTACAAGAGACCCAAGAATGGTTGAACGTAAGAAATTTGGTCAGAAAAAAGCACGTAAAAAATTCCAATTCTCAAAACGTTAGATTGGGTATTTTGTCGATGGACTATTTTGTCTGTAGACTTATTAAAATTAAATTATTAAAAAGTTATTGTTTGAGTTTAGCATCCAAATAAATTAAGACTCTAAAAAAGGCTACTTAATTATTGCTAAATCTTACGGAACGTAAACTAAACAAAATGAAAAATATTGAAGTAAAAAACTTGTTAGAAGCTGGAGTTCACTTTGGACATTTAACAAGAAAATGGAACCCAAATATGGCTCCATATATTTACACAGAACGTAGTGGTGTACATATAATTGATTTATATAAAACTGCTGCTAAAATTGAAGAAGCTCAAAAAGCATTAATAAAAATTGCAGCAACAGGAAGAAAAATTCTTTTTGTAGCTACAAAAAAACAAGCTAAAGAGATTGTTGCAAGTAATGCAGAATCTGTAAATATGCCTTATATTACTGAAAGATGGCCAGGCGGAATGTTAACAAATTTTGTTACAATTCGTAAAGCTGTAAAAAAAATGGGTCATATTGATAGAATGAAGCTTGATGGATCTTTTGACGCTTTATCTAAAAGAGAAAAATTACAAATTAATCGTCAACGTGAGAAATTACAACGAAATTTAGGTTCTATTACTGATATGACACGTTTACCAGGTGCTCTTATCGTAATTGATATTAAACGTGAACATATTGCTATTGCAGAAGCTCGTAAATTAAACATTCCAATCTTTGCAATGGTTGATACAAATTCAGACCCTAGATTAGTTGATTATGTAATTCCATCTAATGATGATGCATCTAAATCAATTACAAGTGTATTAGAGCATTTAACTGACGGTATTTCTAAAGGATTATCTGAAAGAAAAGTAAATAAAGATAAAGACGCTTCAAAATAATTAATAAATATAAAATAAAATAAAATGGCAAAAATAACTGCTGCAGACGTAAAAAAACTAAGAGATGCTACTGGTGCTGGAATGATGGATTGTAAAAATGCATTAAAAGAAGCAGATGGTAATTTTGATGAAGCAATAACTGTTTTACGTAAAAAAGGACAAAAAGTTGCTGCAAAAAGAGCGGATAGAGATTCTTCTGAAGGTGTTGCAATAGCAAAAATTAATGATGATAATACTGTAGGTGTTGCTATTGTTTTGGCTTGTGAAACTGACTTTGTTGGTAAGAATGATGATTTTGTAAAATTAGCAAATAAATTTGTTGATATTGCAATGAATTATACCGATAGAGAGTCGTTTTTAGCTGCTGATTTTGATGGTATGACTGTTGCTGAAAAATTAGTTGAACAAACTGGTGTTATTGGTGAAAAATTAGAAATTCCTGCTTTTGAAAGAGTAGAAGCTAATTATGTGGGTTCTTATATTCATGGTAATAAAATTGCTTCAATTGTGGGTTTAACTAATGCTATTGATAAAGCAGATGTTTTAACTAAAGATTTAGCAATGCAAGCTGCTTCTATGGGAGCAACTACATTATCTTACAAAGATTTTGATGCTGATTTTGTTGCTGCTGAAACAGATGCAAGAATAGCTGTAATTGAAAAAGAAAATGAAGAGTTGGCACGTTTAGGTAAACACTTAAAAAATGTACCTCAATTTATTTCTATGTCACAATTAAGCGATGATGTATTAGCAAAAGCCGAAGAAACTGCAAAAGAGCAATTAAAAGCCGAAGGTAAACCTGAAAAAATTTGGGATAAAATTTTACCTGGTAAAATTGAACGTTTCATTTCTGACAATACAACTTTAGATCAAGAACAATGTTTATTAGATCAAAATTTTATTAAAGATGAAAAGAAATCTGTTGCAAATTACGTTGCCACTTATGGTGATGTTGCTGTTGCTGATTTTAAAACGGTAAGATTAGGATAGTAAATGCGCTATTTAACTTATATAAAACCTCACCATTTTTTGGTGAGGTTTTTTTTGCGTTTATTCCATTTCAATAATTAAATCATCTTGATTAACAAGTGTTCCTTTTTTAAGATGTACTTTTTTAACAGTTCCATTTTCATTTGCAGTAACTGTAGTTTCCATTTTCATTGCTTCAATAATAAATAAAGGATCATTTTGTTTAACTTCTTGTCCTTTTTTTACTAAGATGTTAAATAAACTGCCTTGTAATGGCGCTCCAATTTCTTTATTATTGTCGTTATTTGCTTTTTGATTTTCAATTATTTCAATATTTAATGAATTATCTTTTATTTTCACAAATCTATTTTGTCCATTTAATTTAAAAAACACAGTACGTTTTCCTTTTGTGTCAGGATTTCCGATTGATAAAAGCTCAACAATAATTGTTTTTCCTGGTGCAATTTCAACTAAAATTTCTTCATGTATTTTCATGCCATAGAAAAAGTTTTTTGTAGGTATAACAGCAATGTTACCATATTTACTAAACATTTTCGAAGCATCGGTAAACACTTTTGGGTAGAATAGGTATGATAAAAAATCTTCCATTTCTAATTCACGAGGAAAATCTTTTTTAAATTTCTTAACAAATTGTTTAAATGCTATTTCAAAATCAATTGGATCTAAATGAGCATTGGGTCTGTTAGTGTATGCCTTTTCATTTTTAAGTATGATTTTTTGTATCTCTTTGGGAAAACCACCATAAGCTTGACCTAAATCTCCTTTAAAAAAGTTAATTACAGATGCAGGAAACGACAAATCGTTTCCATTTTTTAATACATCTTTTGGTGTTAAATTATTGGTAACCATAAAAATTGACATATCGCCAACTACTTTAGAACTTGGTGTTACTTTTATTAAGTTTCCAAACAATTCATTTACTTGTGCATACATTAGTTTGACTTCTTCAAATCGATCTGCTAAACCTAATGCTTCTGCTTGTGGACGTAAATTTGAATATTGACCGCCAGGAATTTCATGTTGATATACTTCTGCTGTTCCTGCTTTTAAGCCAGATTCAAATGGGTAATAGTATTCACGAACATCTTCCCAGTAATTTGCATATTTATTTAAACTTTTTATATCAAATTTATTGGCTCTTTTTTGAAATTTATTCATTTCAACAATGGCATTGAAATTAGGTTGTGATGTTAAACCAGATAGACCACCAAGTGCTACATCTATAACATCAACACCAGCTTCAATTGCTTTTAAATACATGGCAGATTGTATTGATGATGTGTCGTGTGTATGTAAATGTATTGGTAAACTGGTTACATCTTTTATGGTGTGAATCAATTCCGTTGCAGCGTAAGGAGTTAATAAGCCAGCCATATCTTTAATTGCAATCATATGTGCGCCAGCATTTTCTAAATCTATCGCTAATTGTTTGTAATATTTTAGATTGAATTTTGTTTTACTTTTATCTAAAACATCGCCAGTATAACTAATGGCAGCTTCTGCAATTCCTCCAGTTTTATTGCGAACATATTCTATACTTGGCGCCATGGCTTTTACCCAGTTTAAGGAATCGAATATTCTAAAAATATCCATTCCGTTTTCCCAAGATTTAACGATGAATTTTTCAATTAAATTATCAGGATATGCAGCATAGCCAACACCATTTGAACCACGTAATAACATTTGTAATAAAATATTTGGTGCAGCTTTACGTATTTGGCGTAATCTTGTCCATGGGTTTTCATGTAAGAAGCGTAAACAAACGTCAAAAGTTGCTCCGCCCCACATTTCTAAACTAAATGTGTTAGGATGATTTTTAGCGAAACTTTTTGTTACTTCAAGCATGTCAATAGTACGCATTC
>JALSLZ010000213.1 GCA_026988075.1 Flavobacteriaceae bacterium | reverse complement strand
TTTAAAACTTTTGGGTTTAAATGTACTGGATATACAATTTCAACGTCTGTATTATTTTCAGCAATTTGTTTTAACGCATTGCAAATATTTATAAAACCTTGTCCGTGATTTTCTCGTCTATGACCTGTTACCAGCAGTATTTTTTTAGAAAAATCAATTTTTTCTTTAAGTGCATCTAATTCAGTGCTTTTGTATTTTTTTAATTTATCAAGACTTAAATTTAACGCATCAATAACTGTATTACCTGTTACTAATATGGTGTTTTCGTTAACGTTTTCGTTTAATAAATTATTTTTAGAGGTGCTTGTAGGTGCAAAGTGATAATCTGCTATACTGCCTGTTACACATCTATTCATTTCTTCTGGAAATGGTGATTGTTTATCAAAAGTTCTTAAACCAGCTTCAACATGGCATACTTTAGCACCAGCATAAAAACCTGCCATTGCTGCAGCCGTAGATGTCGTTGTATCTCCATGTACATAAACATAATCTGGTTTAAAATCTTCTAAAACTGGCGCCAACTCTTTAAATATTCTTGCAGTTAATAAATTCAAACTTTGCCCTGGCGTCATTAAATCTAAATCATAATCTGGCTTTATATTGTAAAAATCCAAAACTTGATCTAACATTTCTCTATGTTGTGCTGTTACACAAACTTTGGTTTCAAATTTTTCACTATTATAAAACTCTTTAACTAAAGGAGCCATTTTAATAGCTTCTGGTCTTGTGCCAAAGATGATTAAGTTTTTCTTTTTCATAAAGTTGTTTTTACTTTTCGTAATTCGATAAATATGTATTTAATCGCAAACCTAAAATAGCCATTATACTAAGTAAAAAACCAAGTACTCCATATACAAACCATTTTTTTGCGGCTAAAGGTTCGAATTTTGAACCATTATCAAAATCAGAAACTGCATCAATAATAAAACCATATCGCAGCATCTCTCTGTTTATTGAATTTAAACTTGCTGTTAAATCTTCATTTTGATTAAACAATTCAATATCTTTATTACTTACGTCACGCTTACCACTTAAATCGATACTTGTATTAGGCGCATTGCTATTCTCTGCACTTAAAACAGCTACTTTTTTATACACCTGCCTTAACGAATCTATGATACTTAAATCTTTTGTAATAATTGATTTTCGTCTTTGTAATTCGCTTTTTTTAGATACCAATTGCTTGTTAAAAAAATCGTTTTCTACCAAACTAAAAACACCTGTTTTTAAATTTTTAAATGCTTTTTTATCTAAAGAATATGCTGTAATTAATTGCCTTCTATAATCTGGATCATTAATTCGTTCTTGATAATCTAACAAGGTAAAACCTCGAGTAAAAATAGTGTCTGTATATTTCATATAACTATCATAATCTATTTTTAGATTTTTTTCTTTATCGTATGGTTCTACAGCAAACGGACCAACTTTACTTGCTAAAGTAGATGGCATATTAAATATTTTACCTAATGCAACACTGTCTTTTTCATTAACTAAAGTGTTTAGATAATTAAGTTGCTTATATAAACGATGACCACTTTTGTAGTTTGTATCAACAATCATTTCTGATGAAAAAATGTCTGTACTCTTACTTGTAGTAACAACATAGCCAATAACTGCCCCAATAACTGTTGCTCCACCTATTATTAATGCATTTTTTCTTAAAAAAATTAAGCTTAAAATAAAATAGTGCAATATTGCTTTGAATAAATTACCAATAGCATTAAATGCATTTTTAAAACCTTTACCTATTACTTGAAATAGTTTACCTAAATCAATTTCTTCACCTTGCGGATTTGGATTACTTTCTGCCATGTTTTTATTTAAATATTTGTTCTAAGATTTTTTGTGTTATAATGTAGGTTGGTTTTACACCTGTCGTACCCAAACCACCAGAAGCTAATGTACTACCTGTTTCTAACGGATTATCAGATGCGTAATAGGCATACCTTACTTTTACATCTTGTTTAATGTTACCTCTAATTTTAGAAGCGGCTTGAATTGCCTTTTGATAATGTGCTCCTTCCATTTCTAAGCCTATTGCCTTCCATGTTGAATTTTTAAAAAACTCTAATATGTTTTTGTTTTGTAATGATGTACCTAAAACACTAACCATTGTACCATCAAAAACTTGTAAACCAAAACCTTTTAAATCTTCTTTTGCTAATTCATTTTTAAATGGATAATTATCGGCTGTACCTTCAAAAATATGTGCCGAAGGAATCATTATATCTCCTTTTCCTCCTTGCAGAATACCTGCTTTACCCATAATAGAAACTGAATCTATATTTAGGTGATGTGTTACTCCGTTATTACAATAATATGGTTTTAATAGTTCGTCCATTGTTTCATAGGCTTGCTCTCCAAAAGCATAATCCATTACTATTAAAACAGGTTTGTTTGTATTTGTTACCTTATAATTTGATTCTTTAAAGTTAATCTTTGCTGTATCAATTATTTGAACATTAATATTGGTAGACGATGTGTCTTTAATATAAGTTAAACCTATTTTAGAAGCTTCATTTTTAACTTTTTTTCTAAGGTTATCATTTTCATCTTCGCTCAGCATTTCAAATAAGGCGATACCTTTATTTTTAGCGGCTTCTTTTTTGAGTACAATTGGCGCATAAATACTATTCATAACACTGTGCATATTTGCACTAATAATATGAATTTCTCTACCTAACAAATTTTCTTTTTCTAATTGCTGTTTAATAGTATCTGCCCAAATTTCGCCATAAACATGTTGACCGATTCGCGCTCTTAATGTAGAAGAGAATTTGATGTTTCTTTTTTCATTTTCAAGCGTTTCTTTTAATGCCAACTTTCCCATCCAATAAATAAGGTTGAAAAAACGGTTTTTATTATTTGCTGTTGCAAAATCGGTATCTGCTTTTTTAATTTCAGCAAAAGTACGTCCTAAAATAGTGGCAACTTGCGAAACAAGCAGTTCTCGCTCTTTTAGGTTTATTTTTTTATTGTTGACCACAACATCTTCTAAATTAACCCATTCACGAACCGTTTTACCTTGTTCGTTTAACAATACGTTATCTTTTATTTTATGAGATTCAATAAATAAAAAAGTTAAATGTGTTAATATATCGTAAATATCTGAACGACCTCTGGTAACTTCAATATTCATTTGATGACTATCAATACGATAACAGTTTCGTCGTCTTTTTGCAGGTATAATAACGCCAAAATTCGAGTCTGATAAACCTTCATCCGCCGTAAGGCTAATAAATTGACATTCTTCAATACCTATTGGCAATCGATCAATGACATATAACAAACCGTCCAACTCTGCTTTATCACTTGCTATTGAACCATAAATTTCTGGTTTTAATGATAACAATGCATTTCTAAGTGTTTCGCCAGAAACGCCCATAGGCTTGTAAAAACCACGATTAAACAAGTGGCGCATTGCAATATATAAACGCTCTATGGCGTTAGAAGACTCTTGTGATTTGGTTTGTTTAATTTGTATCATATTTTTATATTGCCTGCAAAGATAATACTAATAACACAAAGAAAAAACTAAGACATAAATTAATATGCAGCTTTAAATAAGTCATTCGTAGGTTTAGTTAATTATTTGTTAAACGGATAAAAATAGCATTTATTGTATTTAAAATGAATTCAAATACAATTATAAAAAATACAACTGTAAAAAAAAAACAGGTACTATCTACTCTTTACTACAATGGTATTTTTAACTTTTTCTGCCAATTTACGTGCAACATTAATATCATTATTCACTATGGTTACGTGTCCCATTTTTCGATTTGGTTTCGTGATTTTTTTACCATAAATATGTGGTGCTACACCTTTAAAAGATAGTATTTTACCCATGTTTTCATAATACACATTACCTATACAATCTTCCGAGCCAACTAAATTAACCATGACAGCAGGCATCACACTTTCTGTGTTTCCAAGTGGCAAATTTAAAATTGCTCGCACATGTTGTTCAAATTGATTGGTAAACGAACCTTCAATACTAAAATGACCACTATTATGAGGTCTTGGCGCTACTTCATTTACAATAATTTCGTTAGATTCAGTTAAAAATAATTCAACTGCTAACAAACCAACATGTTTAAATGAATTTGCAACTTTTAGTGCTATTTTTTGTGCTTTTTTAGCAATTTCTATTGAAACTCTTGCAGGACATAATACATATTCTACTTGGTTTGAATTGGAATTGAATTCCATTTCAACAACAGGATATGTTTTTACTTCGCCTTTTTTGTTTCTTGCAACAATTACCGCCAGTTCTTTTTTAAAATCAACAAGATTTTCGATAATACAAGGCACATTTGCCAAAGTGTCTAAATCTAAAATTGAATTGATTTTTTTTACACCTGTACCATCATAGCCAAATTCTGCGGACTTCCAAATAAACGGAAATGTTAATTTTGCTTTTTTAAGTGCTAATAAAGATTCAAAACGTTGGTAATTTGCTGTTGGAATGTTATTTTTTTTATAAAAATCTTTCTGTAAGCCTTTATGTTTTATAATTTGCAGCACTTTTGGTTGCGGATATATTATTAAACCTTCTTTTTCTAAATCTAACAAAGCTTCAATATTTACATGCTCAATTTCTATAGTCAAAACAGCAACTGTTTTTCCAAAATTATACACATCATCGTAATTATTTAAATTACCAATTGTAAAATCATTTGCAATACCAAAACAGGGAGCATTTTTAGATGCTTCGAGAATAGAAACATGAATGTCTAATTTTTGAGTTTCGGTTAAAATCATTCTACCCAATTGACCGCCGCCAAGAATTCCTAATTTAAAATTAGATGAAAAGTAATTATCTTTTAACATGCTTAGCTTCTTATATTTAAAATATTTCCGTTTTGAGTTACAATATAAGCTCTTGCTGGTGGCGTATCTGCATCTTCGGCAGCACCATCAATTAATTGAAACCGTTTATCATCACACTCGCAAACCATATAAATACTTTCTACATTCATAACAGCACAAGTCTGTAAAGATATATGAGGACAAGCTCTATCAAAAGCTAAAAATCGATTGCCTGTTCTATAAATAACAATACCTCTTATTCCGCCAATATTTTCATCAACCTCAACTAAACCACCACTATATAACAAATCGTTATAAATTGGCAAATCCATATTAATTTGTATATTAACTGGGTGATTTGGCAAAAATGAATTTACATTATTATCGCTATCACACGAAAAAACAATGATTAGTATAAGGATAAATGCTATTTTTTTCATGGTAAATTATCTTTTACAAACATAATTATTAAATATCAATGGGCAAAAATTGCAGAGTTAATTTATTAATATTATTTTCGCATGATATTAAACGCATAAATGAAAAAAATAGTATTTCTTTTTATTTTTATAAATTTTTCATGTTTTGCTCAAGATATTTTTGATCTTGCAAGGCATGGCGAAGTAATTAAAATGGAAACCCTAATAAAACAAGGTGTTGACATCAATAAAAAAAACAAATCAGGTTTTACTGCTTTGATATTATCTTGTTATTATAATAATGAAGAAATGGTATCATTACTATTAAATAAAAAAGCGGATACCGAAATTATGAGTAAAATGGGTACTGCTTTATTGGCAGCTTCTTACAAAGGCTTCAACAAAATTGCTACTTCATTAATCAAACACAATGCAAATATCAACGCAACAGATTCTAAAGGCACATCTGCTTTACATTACGCTTGTTTTTCTCAAAATATTGAATTAATAAAAATATTACTTCATTA
The DNA here is from genome assembly GCA_026988075.1 of Flavobacteriaceae bacterium. GTDB lineage: Bacteria > Bacteroidota > Bacteroidia > Flavobacteriales > Flavobacteriaceae > S010-17. The sequence goes on along the minus strand of JALSLZ010000213.1, from coordinate 237 downwards.
TCATGCAAAAACAGATCTGAAAGATGTAAATAATAAAACTGCTTTAGATTACGCAATTGAATTTAACAATATTGAAATTATAAAATTACTGCAAACTAACTAATACTATTACAATGAAAAACGTACTACTTGTTACTTTTACATTATTATCATTTTACATTACTAATGCGCAATTTTCTACAGGAACAGTTACTTTAAGTAATACTGCCGGCTTAGAAATGCATGCATTAATTGAAA
>JALSLZ010000212.1 GCA_026988075.1 Flavobacteriaceae bacterium | reverse complement strand
TGTAAAATAGTGTATCTTTATTGCTCAAAATTGGGTGTTTTTATTTGTTCTTTTTTTGTTTTTAACACCTTAAAAATAACACTTTTATACCTAATTTTGACCTTTTATGATGAATTATTCGGGTTAAAAAGGTTATTAACTTATTTGTTTTAAAATTTACGACTTAAATTACGAGGTAATAAATATGTTGTTTGCTAAAATATTTTTATATGATACACTACATCATCGATAGTGATGTTTGCACTGAGTTTAAAAAGACACAAGTTGCTTTAGTTTTTCTTTTTTAATTGAGATACAATTTTTAACGCCTCTTCTATATAAGCGTCTTTACTTAGATTTGTATGCCATACTTCACGTTTTTTAGCTAAAATACTGTCTTTTGCTGTTAAGGCTAATTCGTATGTTGGCGAATTAAAAACCAAGTCATTTTTATAATCTTTTAAAGCCTCAAATTTTTTCCTTTCGTTTTCATGCTTCTTTAAGTCGTTTTTATAATCTTCTAATTTTAAATAAACTTTTACATCATCTTGGCTTTGTTTTAGCCATTTTGCACTTTGGTCAATTAAGTTAAATTGAGAATTATCCTTTATTCTTTCAGAAGCTTGACTTACAACAGTATCAAAATTAGAATAATAATCTAATGTTTGATAATCTGCTGGGTTAATTTTATCCCAACCTAATGGATTGTCTTCATCACGTTCGCCAATTTCCATGTATGCATATCTGCTAGGTATAACAACATCTGAACTTACACCTTTTAATTGTGTTGAGCCACCGTTAATTCTATAGAATTTTTGGACCGTCATTTTTAAAGCTCCAATATTTTCTGGGTAATTGCTAAAACGGTTTAAACCTAATACATTTTGTACTGTACCTTTACCGAAAGTTTGCTTACTCCCAATAATAATAGCTCTTTTATAATCTTGCATTGCTGCTGCGAAAATTTCTGAAGCCGAAGCAGAAATTTCACTTACTAAAATAACAAGAGGCTTATCCCATTGAATTTTTTTATCGGTATCTTTGTCAATTCTTGGTTTTTCACCTTTGTATTTTACTTGTACAATAGGTCCTTTTTCAATAAAAAGTCCGGCAATTTCAATAGCAGTTTTTAATGATCCGCCGCCATTTTGTCTTAAATCAAAAATTAAACCTGCTACATTTTCTTTGTTAAATTCTTCAATTTCATGTTTAATATCGGTTGTAGAATTTCTTGCATTTCGTTTGTTAAAATCAATATAAAAACCAGGTAAATTTAGAACACCATATTTTTTATCGTTAAAATTAACAATACTTGATTTGGCAAAGGTTTCTTCTAATTCAACAACATCTCTTGTTATAGAAATAACTTTTTTAGAACCATCTATTCGTTTAAGAGTAAGTTGTACTTCAGTGCCTTTTTTACCTTTAATAAGTTCAATAGCGTCGTCTAATCGCATGCCTACAATATCTACTGCTTCGCCATTACCTTGGGCTACTTTTAAAATTAAATCGCCTACTTCTAATTCGCCTGCACGCCAAGCTGGACCGCCAGAAATAATAGCTACAATTTTAGTATAATCGCCTTTTTTTTGTAATCGAGCTCCAATACCTTCTAATTTACCAGACATATTTATGTCAAATTTGCTTTTCATTTTTGGTGAAAAATAGGTTGTATGCGGATCAAATGCTGCGGTTATGGTGTTTATGTAAATAGGAAACCAATCTTCGTCTGTTAATTCGTTCATTCTATCATAATAATCTTCCATTTGTTCAACAACAGCTTCTCGAGATTCTTTTTCTAAAACTACAATCGATTTTTTTACATATTGAACACTGTCTTTTTTCTTGTCTTTTTCGTCTTCTAATTTATCGTATAATCTATTTAACGTATATAATTTTAATTGTTTACGCCAATAATCTAATCTGTCTTTTTTCTTTTTAAAATATACGGCGCTATCATAATCAATTGATACGCATTCGTCTATACTAAAATCAAAAGGTTTGTTAAGAATGTCTTTATAAAAATATTCAGTTTCTTTTAATCGTTGTTTAAATTTTGAGACTGCAATGTGATAAAAATCGATATTTTGACTTTTAATTTCGTCATCTAATTTCGTTTTATAATTAGAAAATAACTTAATATCTTCTTTTAAAAAAAAGCGTTTTGACGGATCTAAGGCTTCAATAAAATTAGCATGTACTTCTTCTGAAAAAGCATCATTTATATTGGTTGGTTCGTAATGTGCTTTAGGTAAAATCTCATTGATTAGTCTTAATATTTCTTTATCTTTTTGCACATCGGTTTGAGCAAATGTTTTGTATGTAAAAAGACCTATAAGTAAAAATATAGGTAAAATGATTTTATAGTTACGTTTCATAAATTTTAGTATTGTTTGCATTTAATATAAAAATAGTTTACTAAAATAATGCCATTATTTTAAATAGCCTCATTTATAGTTGTTTTTTGTTAATATTTTAACAAAACAGTAATTATTTTTTCGTTACTATAGTTAATGCTTGCTTCTTTTTTTATTAAAAATAAACCATCCAATAGGAATTAAAAATAAAAACAAATATGCTATTATTGTAATGGTATTTCCTTTTTTGATAAAAGTTGGTTGAAATTCAAATAAAATGTCGTGATTTCCTTTAGGTATTTCTAAACCTCTTAAAACATAATTCACTCTTGTTATGGGTGATTTTATTCCATCAATATAAGCAACCCAATCATCAAAATACATTTCAGAAAAAACGGCAAATTGATCTTCATTGCTATGGCTTTTATAGTGAAACTTATTAATCTCCATTTTAGTTAATTTAATAATAGCTGTACTATCTATTGCATAATTTTGTTGAATATTATTATCAAAATTAGTATTTATTACAGCGGTTGTTTTGGTGTTTAAATTGTTTAATGCTGTAATTTCTTCATTGGCTGAATTTACTTTTTTTATTGTGTTTACAAACCATACGTTTCCGTTTGCTTCGTCATTTTTTTGAAACGATTCATTGCCTTTTTCATCAGGAAAAATAATGTATTTAACATTTAGCATATTTACTATTTCGTCGTTCATTTTAGAAGCAATTTGAAAATCAAACAATTCTTGATAACGTCTTGGCTTAATAGCATTATAACCACCAATTGAATTGTGAAAATATGAGGTTCTTGCTTCGTTCATTGGATTTACAGCAAAATTAGCAACTCTGTAATGGCTTTTGTCTTTTTGTATTTCTTTATCAATTATAGATGCAGTAAATGGTCTTTCAACATTTATAGGGTCTACAAATTTATCTGAATTTACATAACTTGAATCTACCGAAATTAAATCAAATACTATTAAAATTAATAGTAGTAAAATACTTTTATTGTAGTCTAATTTTTGTTTTAAAAAGCCCCATAAAATACCAGCAGAACTAATTACTAAAAGTAAAGTTTTTAAACTGTCTTGAAAAAATATCGTTTTTCTGTCTGTAATGATTGCATCGGATAAACCAGCGATCATTTTGTCTAATTGCATATCTGATTGCCCTTCAAAACTAAAGATAAACCTTCCGAAAAGAGTAAAAAACAAAGCAAAACCACCAACAATATATACAGATTTCTTTAAGGCATTTAATTTAAAATTAGCAGAAACATCTTTATTAAAAAATTCCTTTAATGCTAAAACAGCCAATAATGGTATGGCTAATTCGGCAATGACTTGAATGGATGAAACTGCTCTAAAAATATTATATGCAGGTACGTAATCAATAAAAAAGTCAGTTAGCAAGCTAAAATTCTTTCCATAACTTAATAGTAAAGAAAAAATAGTAGCAGTAATCAGCCATTTTTTATATTTATTTTTTACTATAAAAAGCCCTAAGACAAAAAGAAAAATAAGTATGGCGCCAATATATGCAGGAGCGCCAACAAAAGGTTGATTTCCCCAATAGGTTGGTAGTCGTTCAACAAAACTTTTAGCTTGTGAAGCACCAGCAGCTTGTTTTAAAAATTGATAAGTTGCTGAGTTTTCACCAACATTTTCAATACTTCCGCCACCCATAAAACGAGGAATAAATAAATTAAAAGTTTCTAAAAAACCATAGCTATATTCCGTTATATAATCTTTATCTAAGCCAGAAGTAATTGCTTTTTGGGTTCCGTCTGGGTTTATTGTTAATTCAGATTGACTACGAGTACTGTCTTTTTTATAGTGTAATGTTGCCATTAAACTTGTTGCGTTAATGGCAATACCTAAAATTACAGCTGCTAATAAAACACCAATACTTTTTGTAAAATGTACAATGTTTTTATTTTTTATTGCCTCGATCAAATAAAATAGACCTAAAATAAGCACCATAAAAAATAAATAATAAGTCATTTGCGGATGACTGGCATGAATTTCTAACGCCATAGCAAATACTGTTAAGGTAAAACCGAAGATATAGCGTTTTTTAAACACTAAAATGATACCTGCCAAAACTAATGGAAAATAAGCAATTGCGTGTGCTTTTGCATTATGTCCAACGCCTAAAATAATGATAAAATAAGTAGAGAAACCAAAGGCGAGTGAACCCAAAATTGCCAATTTCCATTCTACTTTAAAAACAGAAAGAAGTACGAAAAAACCAATAAAATAAAGAAATAAATAATCGGCTGGTCTTGGTAAAAACCGCAGTAACGAATCAAAATTGCCTATGTAGTCATTTGGGTAATAAGCACTTACTTTGTAGGCAGGCATTCCACCAAACGAAGTGTTTGTCCAATATGGTTCAGTATTAAATTCTTCTCTGTAGTCGGCTATTTCTTTAGATGAACCTCTAAATTGAACAATGTCGCTTTGTAGAATTTCTTTACCTTCTAAAACAGGATAAAAATATGAAATGGCTGCAATTACAAAAACCAAAAAAGCAATTAAATATGGAATTACTAATTTATTAAAAACGGAACTTTTATTATTTATCATGTGTAAAAATTGATGGTAATACGATAAAACAAAAATACTATAAAAAAACGTTACTCCTATTTCTTTTTTTTTACCTTTACATCTTGAATAAATACAAAAAATGAATACTACAAAAATAGAGCAAATTGCTAAAACGTGGTTAAAAGCACCATTTGATAAAGAAACTCAAAAAGAAGTTCAAAACTTAATAAATACAAATAATATAACCGAAAGTTTTTATAAAAATTTAGCTTTTGGTACTGGCGGAATGCGTGGTATTATGGGCGCAGGAACTAATAGAATTAATAAATATACTTTAGGTAAAAACACACAAGGAATTTCAAATTACCTTCGTAAAGTATTTCCTAATAAAGAGTTAAAAGTTGCAATTGCTTACGATTGTCGTCATAATTCGAGCGAATTTGCTAAAGAAGTCGCTCATGTTTTTTCGGCTAATGGTATTAAAGTGTATTTATTTGAAGCTTTAAGACCAACACCAGAATTATCTTTTGCCGTTAGATATTTAGGTTGCGATGTTGGTATTGTACTTACTGCATCTCATAATCCGCCAGAATATAATGGATATAAAGTGTATTTTAATGATGGTGCGCAAATTGTTCCGCCGCAAGATGGCGATATAATTAACGAAATTAACGCTATAAATTTTGATGAAATTAATTTTGAGGCTAACGAAGATTTAATTGAATTAATAGGAGAAAAAATAGATAGCGAATTTATAAAAGCATCTGTTGAAACAGGAACTTTTAAAACTACAAAAGAAAGAGAAAAACTTAAAATTGTATTTACTTCTTTACACGGAACATCTATTACAATTATACCAAAAGCATTGCAACAAGCAGGTTATACCGATGTGCATATTGTAGAAGAACAACGTGTGCCAAATGGCGACTTTCCAACCGTTAAATCGCCAAACCCAGAAGAACCAGCTGCTTTAAAAATGGCAATTGATTTGGCAGAAAAAATAGGCGCTGATATTGTTATTGGTACTGATCCAGATTGTGATAGAATTGGTATTGCGGTAAGAGATACAGATAATAAAATGAAGTTGCTTAACGGCAATCAAATGTTAAGTATGTTAACCGAATTTTTATTAAAAA
>JALSLZ010000211.1 GCA_026988075.1 Flavobacteriaceae bacterium | reverse complement strand
TTACAGAAAGTCATTATACAACTGGTAATTATGGTATTTTTATTAAAATATTATGTACTGATAATGAGCATTTAATGCAAGTATTAAACAATAAAATTCAAAAAATAAATGGCGTAGCACGTACTGAAACATTTATTTCTTTAGATCAACAAATTGATAGGCAATTAAAAATTTAATTGTAATTTGGTAATACATAAAAATAGATAGATATAAAGTGCGCTATGCTTCCTATAAGGACAAAAATATGAAAGATGGCATGGTTCATTTTGATTTTATTTATGCTGTAAATTACTGCGCCAATTGTATAGGCAATGCCACCTGTAAAAAGCCAAAAAATTCCGTTAGGAGAAAGATTAATTGATAAAGGTTTCATAACAAACACAATAACCCAACCCATTGCGATGTACATTATTGTTGATAAAATTGAATATTTACCAAAATAGAATAACTTTAAAATCACTCCAATAATTGCGGCAAGCCATATAAAAACAAAAAAACGCCAACCTAAAGTTCCGTTTAATGCAATTAATAAATAAGGTGTGTAGCTGCCTGCAATTAATACAAAAATAGAAGCATGATCAAAAACGTTTAGTCTAACTCTAAGTTTTTCTTTAACCGATTTATGGTATAGTGTAGATGCAGTATAAAGTGTAATTAAACTAATTCCGTAAACAATTGCGCTAAAAACATGAATAGTTTCTCCATATTTGTAAGATTTAATAATTAAAAATACTAAAGCTAAAACACTTAAAAGTAATCCGATAGCATGAGAAACAATATTTATTTTCTCTTCATTAATTGAGTACGTGTTTAGTTTAAAATATTTCATCAATCTAATTTGTTTGTACAAAAATAATAAGTTATTAGCCTGTGAAAAATGAATTGATGTTAATAAATTTCTCGTCTAATTCTACTAAGTGCTTGCGGTGTAATGCCAATGTAAGAAGCAATGTACTTTAACGGAATTTGCTTTATTAATCTCGGACGTTCTTTAAATAAGTTGAGGTATCTTGTTTTTGCCGAGTCAAATAATAGCGATTGCTCTCGCTTAGATTTAATTAAAAACAATTTTTCAGATGAAAACCGACCTATAAAATTACCCATTTTTGTGTTTTTATATACTTTTTGCAAATTATCATAACTAATTGTCCACATTATGGTTTTGGTAAGTGTTTGTAATTGATATGTAGATGGTAATCTGGTTAAAAAAGAATCGTAAGCACTTACAAACTCATAATTAAAACAAAAACCAAAAGTAATTTCTTTTTCAGGATCTGAAGTTGGAATAAACAACCTAACAATACCTTCTTCAATAAATGAAAGATTGTTTTCTATTTCGCCTATTTTTAAGAAAATTTCTTTCTTTGGAATTTCTTGTCTTTGTAAATACGAAGAAAAAATACGCCAATCTTCATCGTTTACTTTTGCAATTTGTTCAATATATTCTCTTACTCTTCGCATTAATTAGGTTTAAGACGCCAAGGTATTGTTTAATTATTTAAATTAAGTAATAAATGTTTCTTTTCTATGTTTTATTTAATTAAATGAGACAACCAACTGTCTGACAATGGTGTTTCCCAACTATTTTCAAATTCGTATTTTGTTTGAATAAAATTATTAAAAATGATATTCTTTTTAGAAATACTTTTGTTTTTGACTAATTTTCTAAAATCTTTCATTTCTTTATATTGCACATATTCGCCTTGTTTAAAACAAACATTAACCTTGTCTAATAAGGTTACTTCATAATCTTTTTCTAATTGAATGATAAATTGTGCTAAATCATCGTGCATTTTAATGGTTACTTCAATTTCGTTTTCAATAAAAATAAGCAAAAACCGTTTGTATTCTATTTTATATGTAGTAGAAAAATTAGTCCATTCTGAAATGAATTTTTTAATTTTAATTTCTATTTCTTCCAATTCATTTGGATAAAATTTTCTACTTGAAGGATACAAAAATACTTTTGTTTCTTCTGATAAATTTTGATAGTTTGTTATCATTAATTCTTTATGTTTAATTATAATGTATTTGTTGATTTACTTTTTTCGAGTAAATCAACAAATACAACATGCACCTTATATTTTTTCTAACTTAACTGTAAAATGACGCATAATTGGCGCTTCCCAAACAATATTATAGCCATTTTTTGCTTCAGAGCGAGAATCGAAAATGGTTTTTAATGCCGAAGCAATATACTCCATATGATTGTGCGTATAGGTTCTTCGTGGAATAGCCAAACGTACTAATTCTAATTCAGGATATCGATTTTCTCGAGTTTCAGGATCTCTATCTGCCAAAATAGTACCTATTTCTACACCTCTAATTCCTGCTACAATATAAAGTTCAATAGCAAGTGCTTGTGCTCTATATTCTTCTTTTGGTATTGTAGGCACAAATTTATTTGCATCTAAATAAACAGCATGACCGCCAATTGGTTTTTGAACAGGAACACCAAACTCGTCTAATTTTTCTCCCAAATATTGTACTTGTGTAACTCTACTTGCCAAATAATCATAGTCTAAAGCTTCATATAAACCAACAGCTAATGCGCCCATATCTCTTCCGCTCATACCACCATAAGTAATAAAACCTTCGTACATAATAGCAAAAGTAGATGCATTTCTATATACTTCTTCGTCTTTTAAGGCAATAAAACCACCCATATTTACCAAGCCGTCTTTTTTAGAACTCATAGTCATTCCATCACCATAAGAAAACATTTCGTGTGCTATTTCTTTAATTGTTTTGTTTTTATAAGCTATTTCTCTTTCTTTAATAAAATAACAATTCTCTGCATAACGTGCTGCATCAAAATAAATTGGGATATTGTAATTTTTACACAATTTAGAAACAGCCTTAATATTTGCCATAGAAACTGGTTGTCCGCCAGCAGTATTACAAGTAACTGTAATTATTATAAAAGGTATTTTTTCTATTGGATTCTCTTTAAAGACTTTCTCTAACTTATCTACATTAATATTTCCTTTAAAAGGATGATAAATAGCGGTGTCAAAAGCTTCATCAATAGTGCAATCTACTGCTTTTCCTTTGCGGAATTCGATATGTCCTTTTGTGGTGTCAAAATGTGAATTTCCAGGAATGATGTCGCCTTCTTTCACAACGGTTGAAAACAATACATTTTCTGCTGCTCTACCTTGATGAGTTGGTATAAAAAATTCGTAACCTGTAATGTCGTTTACGGCATCTTTTAATTTTTGATACGAACGAGAACCTGCATAACTTTCGTCGCCAAGCATAACTTCTGCCCATTGCCTATCGCTCATTGCACCTGTACCTGAATCGGTTAGTAAATCAATGTATACTTGATCGGATTTTAAATTGAATAAATTGTAATCTGCTTCTTTAATCCATTTTTTTCTTTCTTCAATAGTTGACTGTTTTATAGGTTCAACCATTTTTATTCTATAAGGTTCTGCGTAAGGTAATTTCATTTTTTTGTTTGCTTTAATTATTAATGATCATTTTAATATCTAAAAAAATAGATATAAACTAATGGATTTATACTTTGGTACAAACCTTATTATAATAATTAAACTCATCGCGTTTTTTAATTTTGAGATGCGCTTTTGAAATGAAATTTATTTTTTGAAATCTTTTTTTCATTATAACTTCAAAAATACAAAACTTTCAAATTACAGCCAAGATTAAATTGATTTTAAAATAGCTATAAAATCATCTTGAGTTGATTTTCCTTTGTCTTTATTGTACCAAATTTGTAAGTCTTTTTTAAATTCAGCATTTAATTTACCGTGCTTCATTTTAAAATCATTAACCATTTTTGTTGCTTGACTTGGTCTTGGACCCCAAGAATTTAAAACCTGATAGTTTGCATCTTCAAAAATTATTACTTTTGGTATTGACTTATTTCCATTGGTTAAAAAAGCATTCATTAAAGTTTCGTTTTCATCACGTAAAACCACTTTAAATTTGATGTTTGGTGATAATTTTGCTATTTTATTTATAACAGGTAAAGTTTGCGCTCCATCGCCACACCAACTTTCCATCAATACTAAAAAAGTAATGTTTTTGTCTATTTTAGAAACAATATTTTTTACATCGTTATTGATAATGATTTTTTTATCCAATCTTTTCATCCGTTTATCGGACAATAGACTGTAATTCAGCAAAGTGTCAGATTGATTTTCACCTGTAGATTTTCCTTCTTGTAATAAATCAAAAACTACTGTTTTAAATTCATTGTAAGACATTGCATTATTTAAACTTTGTGATATTATTTCTTTCATTATTTTAAATTATAATTACAAAAGCTTTGATGATATAAGCACAAGTGTCTTACAAAATTAAAATTGAAAACATTAAATTGTTTCAAGCGAAGGTGTTAAATTTTTAATCATGTCTTTTGTTAAAGCTTCTATATCATATTTGTGAAACCAATTCCAATCTTCTCTAGCTTGACTATCATCAATACTATCAGGCCAAGAATCTGCAATTTCTTGTCTAAAATCAACATGATAATTTATTTTAAATTCAGGAATGTGTTTTTTTATTTCTGTAGCAATTTGCATTGGATTAAAACTAATTCCGCCAATATTATAAGCTGTGTAATTATTGATTTTATCCGATTGCATTAAGTCGATTGTCGCTTTAATAGCATCTTCCATATAAAGCATTGGTAAGTTTGTATCTTCTTTTAAAAAACACGTGTAATTATTTGTTTCAATTGCTTTATGAAAAATATCTACAGCGTAATCGGTTGTTCCTCCACCAGGTAATGTTTTCCAACTTATAATACCAGGATAACGAATGCTACGAACATCAACATTAAAATGATTGTAATAGTAATCACACCAACGCTCGCCAGCTAATTTACTTATACCATAAACTGTCGAAGGTTCGGTTATTGTTTCTTGAGGAGTATTAATTCTTGGCGTTGTGTTTCCAAAAACAGCAATTGAACTTGGCCAAAACACCTTGCTAATATGTTTTTCTTTTGCTAAATTTAATACATGAAATAACGAATTCATATTCAAATCCCAAGCTTTGTCAGGGTATTTTTCTGCCGTTACAGAAAGCATTGCTGCCATTAAATATACTTTATCAACATGGTGTTTTTTTATAATTTTAAGAATAGCTTCTTTATTGGTAGCGTCTAAAATTTCAAAAACACCCGAATTCATTAATTCGTCTGATCCTTCTTTAATGTCGGAAGCAATTATTGACTCATTGCCAAATACAGCTCTTAACTTAAGTGTTAGTTCTGTACCAATTTGACCGCAAGCGCCAATAATTAACGTAGTGCTATTCATAATTTTATGTAATTGATGTTGTTTTTCCGCACAAATATACTTTAAAAATTAAATAATATTTTAAGAAATACTCATTTTATTATGCATTTTGTATTTTTTTAAGAAAATGTTAATTAATACATTTGAACGTATTATGTACAATAATAATATGTACTTTTGCTTTTATTTTTTTAAATGCGCTATCTGTTTATTTTAATTTTCGTACTGTTTTCATCATGTAGTGATGAGGTAAAAGACGATGTTGTAAAAAACGCTAAAGAAGTTGATATAGATAATGATCAATCGTTTTCGTTAACGCAAAAAAAAATAAGACTTCATGAAGAAGCAAAAAAAGTAATTGAAAATTGGCAAGAATACCAAGCTGTTGCAGAATTTATTTTGAAATTTGATAAAACATCTACTAAAGAAGCTTTGCTTAATTCAAATCAATTTTATGAATTAACTACTTTTTTAAAGGATTCAATACGAATAAAAAATTTTAAAAAATCAAGTGTAAAAGTCCGTTTAAATGTATTAAACAATGAAGCGCTACGGTTATTTGATATGGATTCCATACCAAGTATTACAAATAAAGAAGTTATACAAGAAGTTAATAAAATTGCAAATGCTTTTAATGCACTTAATATTAAAATAAATAATGTAATTAAAAGAGATTTACTGGTTAAAGATCTTTCTGGTTTCAATCACCTTTTTGAAAAAGAGGATTCTCTTAAATTAAAACCTTTAATATCTCCTAAGTTAATAAAGAAA
>JALSLZ010000210.1 GCA_026988075.1 Flavobacteriaceae bacterium | reverse complement strand
ATGAAAAAGAAGTATATAAAAATAGAATAAATAATGTGATTTTTTTCATGATAATTAAATTTTAAATGAATTTTCAAATTTACAAAAAAATAAATTACTTACATTTTTTCTTATTTAGGGTTTTTTACTATCGCAAAAAAACAATGTTTTAGTTAATAAGTATTATCAACTTTGAACTTTAAAAGTATGAATTTACTTTGGTTATAATTACAAAAATATAGCTGTTTCATTTTTTTTCATATATTTATACCGCTATGAAACTCCTTAAATACATTCCAGTTATTTTAAGTTTTTGTCTAATATTAGGCATTCTGATTGGTTATTATTTAAATGTGAGTAGTTTTTATGCTATTGGTTTAACATTGTTATTATTCTTTGTATTAGTTATAAGTTATTTTTTTAGTGCTAAGTTATTCAGTAAAAATTACTTTTTTACTGTGATTACTTTTTTACTGTTTGTTTCTATAGGGAACACCTCAATTTCTATTAAAAATCAAATTAATAAAAGCAATCATTACTCTAATTATATTGATATTTCTAATAAAATATTATTGGTTTTAGAAAAAAAATTAAAATCAAATAATTATTATGATAAATATATTTTTGAAGTATCGCAATTAAACGATATTAAAACAATAGGCTTGGTTTTAGTTAACGTAAAACAAGACACTGCAATAACAAATAGTTTTAATATTGGCGATACTTATTATTTAAAATCAAAATTCAAAAAAATAAGCCAACCCTTAAATCCGTATCAATTTGATTATCAAAAATATTTAAAAAAGCAACGAGTTTATCATCAAATAACAATTAAAGATGAAGAGTTATATTTTATAGAAAGTAAAACTTCTATATTTAGATATATTGAACAATTTCGAGTTAAAATTATTAATTCACTTACAAACAATGGCTTTAAAAATGATGAATTAGATATAATAAAAGCACTTGTGTTAGGGCAACGAAAAGAGGCATCTAAAGAGTTAATACAAAATTATGCTGGCGCTGGAGCAATACACATATTAGCAGTTTCAGGTTTGCATATCGGAATTTTACTATACATATTAACTTTTGCATTTAAACCAATTGAATTACTACCTAAAGGCAAAATAATTAAAATCGTATTAATTATTATCGTATTATGGTTGTATGCATTATTAGCAGGAATGTCGCCTTCAATAATTAGAGCAGTAACTATGTTTACGGCAATAAGTATTGGTGAGTTTTCTAATAAAAAAACAAGTACATTGCATAGTTTATTTATTTCAATATTTTTCTTGCTACTTGTAAACCCGATGTACTTGTTTTCGGTAGGCTTTCAGTTGAGTTATTTAGCGGTTTTTTCAATTGTTTTGTTTTATCCGTTATTTATAGAATTTTTCAATCCTAAATTTTGGTTATTTAAAAAAATATGGCAATTATTTTCTGTTTCGCTTTCTGCTCAATTAGGAATATTTCCATTAAGTGTGTATTATTTTCATCAATTCCCAAGCTTATTTTTTGTGTCAAATATTGTTGTCATTCCTTTTTTAGGAATAATTTTAGCATTGGGTATATTAATAATAACAATGGCTGTTTTTAATATTCTGCCGTTTATTTTGGCCCAATTTTATAACCTAATAATTCATTCAATGAATTTGTTTATTGAATTTATAGCAAAACAAGAATCTTTTTTGTTTCACAACATAAGTTTTTCTATTTTTAAACTTATTACTTCTTATTTAATTATTTGGAGTTTTTATTGGTTTTGGAAAAACGTAAAGATTAAGAAATTAAAATTTTTATTAATATCAATCATTCTATTTCAATTTGTGCTTGTGTTTGAAAAACACCAAAAGCAAAGTTCGAATGATTTTATTGTATTTAATCAATGGAGTGAAAATTTAATATTATCACGAAATGGTATAAACACTACTATTTACCACAATATTGATAGCATTAATGTCAATACCAATTATGTTATTAAAAACTACATAACAGAAATAGGCGGTTTAAAAATGAGTTACAAGTCAACTAAAAACATTTTTAAAATCAATGATAAAACAATGCTTGTAGTAGACAGCTTAAATGTTTACGATATACCAAAACTAAAAGTCGATTATATTTTACTGAAAAATTCTCCTAAAATAAACTTAAATCGTTTAATTACGATTATTAATCCAAAATTAATTATTTCAGATGCATCAAATTACAAATATCTAAAAAAAATATGGCGTAAAAACTGCATAAAGCGCAATATTCCTTATTACGACACTTCAGTAGATGGCGCTTTTGTTTTGAGGTATTGATTTATTTGGGATTTATTTTGTAGTGAATTTCGTGTTTTTAAGACTTCATTTTTTCAAAAACAGCAGCAACACCACTATGCGAAATCGGTTTGTTTTCAAAATAATCTAATAAATAGGCAACTTCTTTTTTGTCTGTTGTAAGTTGTTTAATAATATTACCTAAATGCATTTTCATGTGTCCACTTTGAATACCAGTAGTAGTTAAAGCTCTTAAAGCAGCGAAATTTTGCGCCAACCCAACAACAGCAACAATACCCATTAGTTCCTTAGCTGAAGGGTTTTGTAACATTTCTAAACTCAATTTTGCTAATGGGTGTAATTTTGTTAAACCGCCAACAGTACCTAAAGCTAATGGAATTTCTAACCAAAAACTAAAAATTCCATTTTCAATTTTAGCATTTGAAAGACTTTGATATTTCCCTTTTCTTGAAGCATAAGCATGAACACCAGCTTCTACAGCTCTAAAATCATTACCTGTAGCTAATACAACCGCATCAATTCCGTTCATAATTCCTTTATTATGGGTTACAGCTCTATGTGGCTCAGCATTAGCAATATTCAGCGCATTAATAAATTTTTTAGCATAATAAGTTGCGTCTTCTTTATATAAATCTTCCACATTACATTGCACTTCTGCTCTAACTAAACAATCGGGAACGTAGTTAGATAAAATACTCATCACAATTTCAATATTTAATTTACTGGTATTTTTAAAATGATTAGCTATTGTTTCTAAACAAGTATTTATAAAATTTGCGCCCATGCTATCTTTCGTTTCAAAAGTAACATGTAGCTGATAATAATTTTCTAAATCATTTGTTTTATTTCGTAATTCCATATCTAAAATTCCGCCGCCACGCTTTCGCATATTTTTAGTAATATCATTGGTAGCATTAAATAATTCTGGTTTTATTGAGTTAAAGTAATTATTTAAGTCTTTTTCATTTCCATTAAACATAAAATGTACTTGTCCAATTTTTGTAGTAGAAATAACTGTAGTTTTAAAACCACCACGAGTACTCCAAAATTTTGCCACTAAAGAAGCTGCAGCAACTACTGAACTTTCTTCAATTGCCATCGGAATAGTGTAGTCTTTACCATTAATTACAAAGTTTGGCGCAATACCGTACGGAATATAAAAATTAGAAACGGTGTTTTCAATAAATTCATCGTGTAATTTTTGAAGTTCTTTATCTGAATTCCAATAGTTTTTTAAAGTGTTAACGCCTTGATTTTTATCAGTAAAAAAATTACTTGCTAACCAATCTATTTTTTCTTCTTTGGTGAATTTTGAAAAACCACTAATTTGTTTTGACATAGTTTATGTGTTTAAAAAAACAAATGTAAGTATTTAATGTTGGTTTTTACAAATTTATATAAAAGTGAAAAGCAAGAAAATTTCTTTTTAAAACTTTAACATAACTTAAACTAATAATCGGTACTTTTGTAGCATTGTCAAACCTTAATTGAATAGAGAACTGTGAATAATTATTTTTATCTAATCCTTTTATTTATCGGAATTTCATCTTGTAAAAAAGACCTAAAACCACTAAAAAAAACCATCGTAATTGTAGCACCAAAACCAATCATAGAATTTGGTTTTGATATTAAAGATTACATCGTTATAAAAGATACTGTAAAAAAAGATGAAACCTTTGGTTTTTTATTAGATAAAAATCATGTTGAGAATCCGTTAATCAATAAAATTGTATCTAATTCAAAAACTACTTTTGATATTGCTCGCCAATTACGAGTTGGTAAACCATATACAATATTGGCAAAAAAAGATTCTACAGAAAAAGCACAAATATTTATATATCAACCAAATAAAGTTGAGTATGTAGTTTTTAACTTTAAAGATTCAATTAGTTCTTATATAGGGCGAAAAGAAGTTAAAACAGTTATTAAAAAAGCCGCTGGCGAAATAACATCATCATTATCAAATGCCATTGAAGAACAAGGTGTAAATTATAATTTAACCTTTGCTTTAAGCGATATTTATGCTTGGACTATTGATTTTTATCACTTGCAAAAAGGCGATAAATTTAAAGTTATTTATGAAGAGCGCTATATTGATGATACCACTTCTGTTGGAATCGGAAATATTAAAGCTGCTTATTTTGAACATAGTAAAAAACCTTTTTATGGTTTTAGATATGTTGTAGATTCAACTAAAGTAATACCAGAATATTTTGATGACCAAACAAATAATTTGAGACGTACTTTTTTACGAGCACCTTTAAAATTTAGCAGTAGAGTTTCTTCAAGATATAATTTAAAACGGAGAATAAAACATTATAATTGGCGAATAAAAGCACATAAAGGTACCGATTTTCCATCACCAATAGGAACACCAATAATAGCAACCGCAAACGGAACAGTAACCAAATCTGCTTACGCAAGAGGTAATGGCAACTATGTTAAAATTAAACATAACGGAACGTATTCTACACAATATTTACACATGAAAAAACGAAAAGTTAAAGTAGGCGATTTCGTTAAGCAAGGCGATGTTATTGGTTGGATAGGTATGACAGGAAGTACTGGTGGACCACATGTTTGCTATCGTTTTTGGAAAAACGGAAGACAAGTAGATCCGTTCAAACAAAAACTACCAGCAGCAAAACCGATGTTAGATAGTATAAAACCATTATTTTTTGACTATATTTCACCTATAAAAAAGCAATTAGACGCTATTGAGTACGTAAAAAAAGAAATTACAATAGAAAACGAAATAAAAACAGATAGCTTAGAAGTTAGCAAAAATTAATTATGGCTTTACAAAAAATAAATCCGACCTCAACAAAATCTTGGATAGCGCTAAAAGAGCATCATTTAAAAATGCAATCTTTTAATCTTAAAAAAGCATTTTATAATACAAATAGAAAAATTGAATTCACTTTTAAAGCGGCTAATTTTTCAATTGATTTTTCTAAAAATTTAATACAAAAAGAAACCCTAAATTTATTAGTAAATCTCGCTAAAGAAACCGCATTAAAAGACGCAATAAATAAACTGTTCTCTGGCGATATAATTAACGAGACTGAAAATAGAGCTGTTTTGCATACCGCTTTACGTAATTTTGATGATGAACCCATTTTAGTTGATAAAAATGATATAAAACCCGAAATAAAAAAAAGTTTACTTAAAATAGAGCAATTTACCAAGAATGTTATAAGTGGAGAAAAAAAAGGATACACCAATAAAAAATTTACCGATATTGTTAATATTGGTATTGGCGGTTCCGATTTAGGTCCAAAAATGGTTGTAGAATCCTTACAATTCTATAAAAACCACTTAAATACGCATTTTGTTTCAAATATAGATGGCGATCATGTACAAGAAGTACTTAAAAAATTAAATCCCGAAACAACTTTATTTGTAATTGTATCAAAAACATTTACCACACAAGAAACCATTACCAATGCAAATACCATAAAAAAATGGTTTTTACAATCTGCAACTACAAAAGACATTAAACATAATTTTGTTGCTGTTTCTACCAATTTAAAAAAAGTAACTAATTTCGGAATAGATATAAACAACGTATTTACAATGTGGAATTGGGTTGGTGGAAGATTCTCGCTTTGGAGCGCTGTTGGTTTATCAATAGCTCTAAGTATTGGTTATGATAATTTTAAAGAATTACTTCAAGGTGCAAACCAAATGGATAATCATTTTAAAAATACGGATTTTAATAAAAACATACCGGTTTTAGCCGCTTTAATAAGTATTTGGTATAATAATTTTTACCTAACGGAATCGGAAGCTGTTTTGCCATATTCACAATATTTAACGAAT
>JALSLZ010000209.1 GCA_026988075.1 Flavobacteriaceae bacterium | reverse complement strand
ATTTTCTTAAACTAACCAGTTAGTCCTTCAAAAATTTGACTTCAAATTGAATAAAAATTCATTCAAACTGAAAACAAATATTAGGTCGAACTCAGGTTCATAAGTAATAACCTGAGTTCGACCTAATATTCGTTTACAGTTTAGATTATATACCGTATTATGTCCGATTTTTAACGGTCCATTTCAATTTCTATTTGTCTATTTAACAATCCTTTTCCGCCCGCCATTAAGTCTTTTATTTCTTCTTTCTCAATTCGTAAATTTATGATAATTAAACTTGGCGAAGGCTCTTTCATATACTTACCTTGTTGGATGTTAAAACTTCGTTTCTTAATTTTTAAAATATCAAATAAATAACATCCAAGTGGTCCAGCTGCCATTCCTGTTCCCGCCTCTTCTAATATTCCATAACGAGGTCCAAACATTCTAGATGTAGCATCGTATTTTGTACCATCTGTATCCGTTGAGAATACATAATAACCAATTAAATCGAGTGCATCACTAATCTCACTTATTAGGCTAAAATCAGGTATTATATTTTTTAAAACCTCTCTACTTTTAACAGGAATTAATATAAATGAATTTCCTGTATTTACTAATTGGATAGGAGCATTGTGTATGAGGTCATTTTTTCTTAATCCCAAAGATTTTAATAGTACACTTTCTTTATCGCTTACATTAACATATTTTGGTGCTAACTGTTCCATAAATGCTAAGTCTCCAATCATCTCTATATTTCGTTTTCCATCTATGGTTTCTTTAGAAGAGCTATCATTTTTCAGAACCCCTATTTGTTTTAAATAAGAAAAGGTTGCTACTGTAGCGTGTCCGCAATGTGCTATCTGTTTGTTTGGAGTGAAAAAATCTAATTTAAAATCTTCTGTTTTAGATTTCGAAACAAAAGCAGTTTCTGATAGACCTACTTTTTTAGAAATTTCAAGCTTATTTTTATCAGACAATTCATCTGCGTTTAAAACAACACCTGCGGGATTACCACCTTTCCCATTTTCAGCAAAAGCGTTTAAAATTTGTACTGTAACTGTTTTTTTTGAACTATTCATTTTAATACTTTTTAAGTTATATATAATAGACGGTATTAGTTAGAAAAAGACGTAATTATTTTTAATTATTTTCAAAATTTAGCAATTTTCCTGTTTTATCTGACTCTACATTTGGACAATTTAAAATGTTTTCTTTTAAGATTTTTTTAGCTTTTTGTACTCTTGATTTCGTGCCAGAATATGAAATTTTTAAATGTTCTGCTAGCTCTTTTTGTGAGTAATTTTTAAAAGATGTTAAAATAATTGCTTCTTTATGTTGAGAAGAAAGATTATCTATTTTTTGATTGATACAATTAGTTAGGTCTGAGTAATCAAAATTATTAGTTTCAGTTTCAGCAATATCTAAATCATTTATTGATATATTGTTATCTTTCAATTTTCGAAAATAGTCAATAATAGTATTTCTTGTAATTTGATACACCCAAGATGTGAGTTTGGAAGTATGTTTTAGCTGCTGTATTTTAGTTTGAATTTTTAAGAAAACTTCTTGATGAATATCTTTTGCTGTTTGTTTATCTTTTATTTTTGTTAAAATAAACTTATAAAGTTCTTCATTTAAGTCAATCCAAATAGCATTAATTTTAGTTTTCATAATTGTAGTTTTTCTAGCTTATACATAACATTTAAACAAACTGTCGTTTTAATCCAATATCTTTTTTACTAAACAAAGTTAGATAAAATAGATGAATAAGCTACAATTGCTATGTTTTAAAACAAACAATCCATTAGAATATTATTTTGTAAAAAAATTGAGCTAAAACATTTTTCAATAAAAATTAGCGTAATTATTTATTATCAAATATCTTTACAGTCTAATTAAATTTTTATAATGAAAAATACAGCTTTAACTCATATACACGAAGCTCTTGGAGCAAAATTAGTTGAATTTGCAGGTTATAGTATGCCTGTACAATACGAAGGTGTAAATGCCGAGCATGAAACGGTACGTAATGGTGTTGGTGTATTTGATGTTTCGCACATGGGTGAGTTTTTAATTGAAGGTGATAATGCCTTACAATTAATACAAAAAGTAACTAGTAACGATGCTGAAAAATTACAAGTTGGCGATGCACAATATTCTTGTTTTCCAAATGAAGATGGTGGTATTGTAGATGATTTAATTTGCTATAGAATTAAAGAGAAAACGTATTTATTAGTTGTAAATGCTTCTAATATTGATAAAGATTGGAATTGGATTTCTAAATTCAACAAAAGTATTGGTGCTAATATGCGTAATATTTCTGAAGGTTACTCTTTATTAGCTATTCAAGGTCCAAAAGCTGTAGATGCTATGCAATCTTTAACTTCTGTAGATTTATCTGCTATTAAATTTTATACTTTTAAAATTGCTGATTTTGCTGGTATTGCTAATGTAATTATTTCCGCTACTGGTTATACTGGCTCTGGTGGTTTTGAAATTTATTGTAAAAATGACGAAGTGGAACAAGTTTGGAACAAAGTGTTTGATGCTGGTGCCAATTTTGGTATTAAACCTATTGGTTTGGCTGCTCGTGATACCTTACGTTTAGAAATGGGTTATTGCCTTTATGGCAATGATATTAACGATGCTACTTCGCCAATTGAAGCTGGCTTAGGTTGGATTACTAAATTTAGTAAATGTTTTGTTAATGATAAATTTCTTAAAAAACAAAAAGAAGTTGGTGTTATCAAAAAATTAGTTGCCTTTGAATTAACCGAACGTGGTATTCCGCGCCATGATTATGATATTGTAGATGCTAATGGTAATAAAATTGGTATTGTTACAAGTGGTACCATGAGTCCTAGCCTTAAAAAAGGTATTGGTATGGGTTATGTACCTAAAGATTTTTCAAAAAGAGGTACGGAGATTTTTATTCAGGTTCGTAAAAAACAATTAGCTGCTACTATAGTTAAATTGCCTTTTTATAAAGGGTAGTAATAAAACAATCCTTCAAGGTTTTGAAAACCTTAAAGAGTTGTATAAAATAAATATAAATGAACGAATACCTTATATACATCCTTATCGGAATTGTTTTTATTATAATTGGAGCAATTTTAGGTAAAGTCTTTTCAAAATTAAAGTTTGAAAAAGAAACTGCTGCTTTGGTTGAACGTAATAAACAAGCTGTACAACAGTTTGAAGATTTTAAAACCAATAGCCAGCAACAACTTACAGATTATAAAAATTTGGTTCAAGAAGAAAAAAACAATACTGAAGTTTCGGTTGAAAAATTAATTTTAGAAATTAAAACAGATCTTGAAAAAATTCGTTCTGAAAAAGAGTCGTTACACATTCAATTAACTCAAAAACTTGGTGAATTAGAAAATACAAAATCTAAATTATCTGAAAATAAACAAGAAGTTGAAAAGTTACAAGAAAAATTTACGAAAGAATTTGAAAATCTTGCCAATAAAATTTTAGAAGAAAAGTCTGCAAAATTTACAGAACAAAATAAAGAAAACTTAAAACAAATTTTAAATCCGTTACAAGAAAAAATTCAGAATTTTGAACAGAAAGTAGAAAATTCAAATAAAGAAAGTATTGAACGTCATGCTGCATTAGGGGAACATTTAAAGTCGCTACACGAACAAAATATTAAAATTAGTACGGAAGCTAACAACCTTGCCAAAGCCTTAAAAGGCGAAAGTAAAACACAGGGTAATTGGGGCGAACTTATTTTAGAACGTGTTTTAGAAAAATCTGGTTTGGAGAAAGGACGTGAATATGATATGGAAAAAAGTTTTACAGTTAATGATGGTGATAGGCAGCGTTTAAGACCTGATGTTATCATCCACTTACCTGATAACAAAAAAATGATTGTCGATTCTAAAGTTTCGCTTACTGCTTATGAGAAGTTTGCAAATTCTGATGATGAAATTGAAAAAAGTCAATTTTTAAAAGAACACATCGCTTCTTTAAACCGTCATGTAGTACAACTTAGTGAAAAAAAATATGAGGATTTATATGAAATTGAATCGCCTGATTTTGTTTTACTTTTTGTACCTATTGAACCTGCTTTTGCTGTTGCCATTAACCATGACAATCAATTATATAATAAAGCGTTTGAAAAAAATATTGTTATTGTTACTCCTTCTACCCTACTGGCTACTTTACGTACTATTGATAGTATGTGGAATAACGAAAAGCAACAACGTAACGCCATTGAAATTGCCAGACAAGCGGGGGCTTTATACGATAAATTTGATGGTTTAATTGCTGATCTAACCAAAGTTGGCAAAAAAATGGATGAAGCTAAAAGCGGTTACAAAGATGCTATGAATAAACTTTTTGAAGGTCGTGGTAATTTAATTACTTCCGTTGAAAAAATTAAAAAGCTTGGTGCTAAAGCTAAAAAATCGTTGCCTGATGCTATTGTTAAACGTGCGGAAGGTGTGGATTAGTTTTTTGTTATTTAGATTTTTAAGTATTTGTTATTTATTTTTATTAAAAAAATAAAAAAAGGGGAAAAACCCCCTTGTTTTGTATTTTGTTTTTTTTGCACTTTTGTTGTCTTAAAAAATTTAACTATGCCTGACAATATTGGTGGTATTCCTTTTTTCTTTGATGAGGAGCAAGATAAGAAACTTTTTGGTTCTCTTTTTTCTAATGGTTTATCTAAACCTAATTTTAATACGAATCGACCTTCTCCGCCTAGTGGCGATGATTTTCCTAGTCCTGATGATTTTCCTGATTTCCCTGATGCTCCTGATCCTTTTAATCGTAAGGATAAAGTGTTCTTTTCGCAAATTGATATGGATGCTTCTGAGGATCCTAGAATGTTTCCGTATAAAATTATTTTTAGAAAGTCTGGTGTGGATGTTTTTAAGGACTACAATTCTAATGACAAAAAATATACGCCTCTGGATAGGCAACTTATTATTTTCTATGAATTGGAGAGTTCTAATAGTTCTAATTTTTTTGGTACTGCTTGTCGTGTTAAATTGGGTGCTGGTTATCGCGATTTGTTAAATGATTTAATTAATGGTTCTAAACGTGTTAAAGTGGATGGCAGCTTAGGTGCGGAATGGTCTTTGTCTGGTTGGGCTAGGCAAATTGCTCGTACTACTAAAATTGATGCTAAGGTTTTGCTTAATGCGGTTAAATTGGAACTTTCTTATATTTTAAACGATGATAAGCTTTTTAATACTGTTTTTTCTCTTAATAATAAGCTGGCTAGTTGGATTTATAAGGGTTCTGAAAAAATGGAGTCTTGGAAATTGACCGATGTTAATTATGAGTTTAAACGTAAATACAATTATGGTCCTGTTGTGCAACCATACAAACCTATTATTCCTGTGCCGTTTTCTGCTATTGATGAGCGCTACGCTATGACTGAAGAGTTTGTTGCTAATGACAAAGGTTTTGATGCTATTTTAAATTTTGCTGCTAATTTTGATAAGGTGCTTTTTAATGCACAATCTTTAACTGCTATTTTAACACCTACTAATCCTATGGATGATTTGTTGGTTTTGGGTTTACGTAGTTTTTTTCAGGAAAATTTACCTGATAATATTCTGCGTATTTTTAACAAAATTAAGGCTGTTGTTAATAAAATTGCTGATTTTATTACTAACATTAAAGAGCAAATTACACATCAGGCTGCTTTGTTTAATGCGCTTTTGTGTGGTTTGGTTAATGGTTTAATCTCCTTATTACAGCTTGCTGTATTACTTGTTGGTTTTGTTGTGGATAATATTCCTTTTTTGGAAGGGGAAAAAACTTTTTCTAAAAAGGCTTTTGATAAACGCCAAGCTCAATTTGAGTTTGTGGAAGATTTAGTGGATACGCTTACGGATAATATTAGTAATGTTTTTGCTGGTTTGGTGAAGTCTTTTCTGAATTTTAAGGCTGATTTTTCTCGATTTATTATTGAAATGACGATTAAACTTAGAAATGTTTCGGAATATTTTGTTGCGTTTACGGTTGGTGCGGTTGTGTTTGAATTAATTTTTGATGCTATTGCTGCCTTTTTTACTGGTGGCTCTTCTACCGTTGCTGCTTTTGTTGCTAAAATTTCGCGTGCTTCTTCTAATTTTTCTAAAACTGCTGTTAAAGTTTACCAAAAAACGGTGAGTTCTTCTGTTGACATTTTAAAACTTAT
>JALSLZ010000208.1 GCA_026988075.1 Flavobacteriaceae bacterium | reverse complement strand
AGTCGTTTCCGAATTTAAACGCAATAATATTAGGACTTCCATTTTTATGGATAACAACAAGCAATTCATTGAATCTGCTGCCAAAATTGGCGCTGACAGAATTGAATTATATACCGAAAGTTTCGCGACACTTTACCATAATTCAAATTCAGATATTGACAATATGAAGGTTATTAAACCTTATGTTGAATCTGCTAAATTGGCTTCGAATTTAGGTTTAAAAATTAATGCTGGGCACGATTTAAGTTTAGAAAATATTGCCTTTTTTGCTAAAAACATTCCTAATTTATTAGAGGTTTCTATTGGTCATGCGCTTATTTCTGAATCGCTTTATTTGGGATTACAAAATGTAATTAATATGTACTTATATCGATTAAAAAATTAAAATGATATTACATTCTAAAATATTAGGCAACGGAAAACCTTTACTAATTTTACATGGTTATTTCGGAATGGGTGATAATTGGAAATCGCTCGCCAATCAATTTGCAACAGATTTTGAAGTCCACTTAATAGATCAAAGAAATCATGGTAGAAGTTTTCATTCGGATGATTTTTCATACGAGTTAATGGTAGCAGATTTAGAGAAATACATCAACCATTATCAATTAGAAAAAATCAATCTTATTGGTCAT
Source organism: Flavobacteriaceae bacterium (assembly GCA_026988075.1). Classification (GTDB taxonomy): domain Bacteria; phylum Bacteroidota; class Bacteroidia; order Flavobacteriales; family Flavobacteriaceae; genus S010-17. Next base: position 5,532 of record JALSLZ010000208.1, on the reverse strand, counting down.
TCTATGGGTGGAAAAACAGCAATGCTTTTTGCCACTTCATTTCCAAAAATGGTTGAACATTTAATAATTGCCGATATTTCGCCAAGATATTATTCGCCTCATCATGAGTTTATTTTAGACGCTTTAAATGCAGTTGATTTTTCTGAAATTACAAAACGAAGAGATGTTGAAACTATATTATCAAATTACATTGACGAAACAGGTGTTAAACAATTTTTACTTAAAAATGTATACTGGCAAGAAAAAGACCAACTTGCTTATCGTTTTAATTTAGACAGCCTAACTATAAATAATGATGAAGTTGGTATTGCATTACCAAGTTTTAACATTTTTGAAGGCGATACTTTATTTTTAAAAGGAGCAAATTCTGGTTATATTGCTAAGGAAGATGAGCCATTAATTGAAGCACATTTTCCAAATGCTAAAATACAATCAATACCAAATGCTGGTCATTGGCTGCATGCCGAAAACCCAAAAGAGTTTTATAAATTAGTTATTGACTTTATAAAGTAGTTTGTAAGTAATTCAATTTTTTTTACTCATTTCAAAATACAAACGCTTCTTTATAGCTTTTTTAAAATCTTAGCCGCTTGCGTATAATCATCGGCTGATTTTGGTAAAGAAGTTAAAACTGTTTTACACGATGGATAATCTTTTTGTTTTAATTTACTTAAACCCAAGTTCCAAATTGCTTTGTTTTTATAAATGGTATTCCCTTTAATAATTTTAGTCAAAATACTATCGGCTAATTCGAATTTATTTTGCTCTACTAAACAGATTGCTAAATAAAGTTGTAATTCTACTTTAGTAGCATCTTCTTGCAACAACAACTCCAATTCACTTTGTGCCAAAACATAATTTTGAGTGTTAAATGCTTTTTCGGCTTTTAATAAATGAGTATTGTTATTACCTCTTACTACTAATTCTAAAGTGTCGTGATTAGCATAATCGTTGTAATTTAACGAATTTTTATCGTTATTCATCCAAACTAACGAAGCAAATAAAACCAAACTTGCCGCTACTAAATATTTGCTGTATTTCATTAACGAAAACACTTTAACTTCTTTTTCCGGAATTACTTTTTCAATATTATTAATATGAATAGCTCCTAAATCTTCTAAAGTATTACGCAAATCATTTTCTTCTTTATAATTAGAAAACCTTGAAGTCAATGTGTTATTAACTTCTATATACAAAGCAACTTCTTTAGCAAAATCAACATTTTCTTTTAATTTTTTTTCAAAGTTTAAAAGTGCTTCTGTTTCTAATTCTTTTTGAAGGTATTTTTCAATAATTAAATACTCAATTTCTTTTTTCATCTTATTATAACGTTGTTAGTGAGTTAAATGATGATGAATTTTTTATCATTTTAGTAAGTTTACCTAAACATTGAGATTTTTTCTTTCGAGCATAACCGTATGTTACTCCTAACATTTCGGCTACTTTTTGCATTTTTTTAATTTTAAAAGCGAGGTCTAATAATTCCTTACATTTACCTCCTAACTCGATCAATTTCTCTTCAAATAACGAACTTCTTTTTTCAAAAATTTCCGTTTCACTTGCTAAGATTTCTTGTTCATCAGTAATAGATGTTATTTCTTCTAAAATTGTTACCGCTTTTATGCCTTTTTTATTTAATTTATTTAACCACTTGCGTTTACATAGTAAATAAAAGTAAGCATCGAAAGGACAAGTAAGTATGAAATTTTTCTCTTTTGCTTGATGATAAATGGTAATTAACGTTTCTTGAATAATATCTTGAGCATCATCATAACTACCACTATTTTTGGTAACCAAGCCTATAATTTTACCCGAATACTTAGCGTACAACTTATTTAAAACTCGACTATCGTTATTTAATAGTGCTTCTATATATATTTGATCTTGATGTGCTTTTCTCTCCATACTAATATGCTGCTAAAATAGTAAAAAAATAAGTCTTATTTAATAGTGACAATAAAATTTTTAAAAAAAATTAATAATTTATAACCTTATTTTTCAAACAAATACACTTAAAATCAATTAAAAATAAAAAATAATTTAAAAAAGTAGGGTAACAATTTTCTCATTCGTTTTATATATGATTGTAAGCAGCATAAATTATTTAAAATAAGCTGTTTTTTTAAAAAATATTATTCAGGGGAATTTGTTATGAATCACTCCGATGTAAATTGGAGTGATTTTTTTTAAAAAAAATGTTAAAAATGTTGTTATTTTTTGGTTAGTTGAGAGAGCTTTTCGGTTTAATACCGAAAAGCTTTTTCTTTATTTATTAATAATCATTATATTTGTTAAAATTACAAAAAAATGAAATTTAAAGCCTCCATATTATTGTTTACCTTAACAATATTAAACAATTTATCTGCACAAGAAGTAAAAAAAGATAGTGTTTTACATATTGCTAATATTACAGCAATAATCCAAAATAATAAAGTAAATTTTAAGCCTGAATTAACTCCGTTAAGGCAAATTGCAGGCGCTCCAAAATCATTTTGGTCTAATTATTGGGAATTTGGCGATGGCGATTATAGCTTTGACAACAACCCAACGCATCAATATAACGAAAATGGCGATTATACGGTAAGACTATCGGCTACTAATAATTATGATGATGGTACGCCACCAACTACAAGACCAAAAAAAATAACTATTCAACAAAATAATGACGAAAGCTCAATAGATGTTAATCATCATTTGTTAGAAAACCATGATGGTTTAAGATTACAAAATAACAGAGACCCAAGACCAAACGAAGAAATGCAAGTTCTTGTAAGTTATGGTAACGATAAAGATTACCCTACAAATGGTAAATTATATGTGTTTTTTAATGAAAAAAAATACAAAGACAATAATTTTACTCTAACCGATGTAAGAACGCATCATAACGAAATGGAAGTTGAAGATACATTTATTTCAAAAATTAGCACAATAAACTCTAAGAGCGACTTAATTAAAACAACAGGTTTAGCCACTTTTACAAGTAAAAAATTTCTAAGGGATACTACACGTTTAGATTTGAAAAACTCTTTAGATGCTGCTAAATTATTTTATAACGATTACAAAGTATGGAATGTTGATGATGTTAAACCAAAAGAAGAACGTACTGTTTTTTTAACATTAAAAACAACGCCAGAAATGTTAAAAGATACTTCGGCAATCATTACAATACGTAGTATTTACATACCTGAAAGAGGTAAAAAACTACATAAAATTACCGAAAAAGAAATGGAAATTGTTACTTCTCACGATCCAAATAAAATGTCGGTTTATCAAACATTTTTAAATTATAGGTTGGTGCGTTTTAAACGCTTAAAATACAAGGTGAAATTTCAAAATAATGGCGAAGGTCCAGCAAGTTTAATTAAATTAAATGTTGACATACCTGAAATGTTAGATAAATCAACGTTAAAAGTGATTGATATGTATCCAAAAGTTCCAATTTGTCCGTTAGGAAAAAAAGTAAAATACAGTTGTATGGACACTATTATTATGCAAGATAAAATATCCTTTCAGTTTAAAAACATTTACTTACCTGGAACTGCACAAAAAGGTGTTACCGAAAAAGACTCTACCAAAGGGTTTGTAAAATATTCTATGAAGTTTGGTAAAGACTTTCATAAAAAGAAATCAAAAAGTAAAACAGAAATAATCTTTGATAAAAACGACCCTATAATTACAAATTCGTCTACTTCTCGTTTTACACCAGGAATATCTATCGGAATTAAAGCAGGTTACAATCATTTTTTTACTTCTAATGAAAATTTAGATTTTAACAAAACTGTAAGCAATACCAATTTAGACACGAATGCGCAAGGTTTTTTCTTTGGCGGAACAATTTCGCCATACAAATCATACAAATGGTATGTTCAAGGTGAAATATTAGCAAGTTCACAGCACATTTCGTCTATTGGAAAATCAACAAACTATGAAGACACAGCAGCTGGATTAACCATTAGCGAAACAAATGCTACTGCTACCATTTTAAAAAATTATTTAGACATTGTACCTATTTCTGTAAGATATAATTTAAATGCCATTTTTGCTCTTGGTGCTGGCGGACAAATTTCAATAAATGGATACCAAAGAACAATTAACCGACTTAAAAAAACTGTTTATGAAGATAGAAATGGTGAGATTGGCGAGAAACTAAGCCAAGAAGAATCACATACTTGTGTAAAAAAAGATGGGATGAGTTTAAATAATTACGGATTATTTTTAGATTTTACTGCTGGAATATCTCGTATTGGCCCAAGTGTTGGTATTCGATATATAAAGAATTTTAAAGAACCTGCAAATCAAATTTCTGTATATGCAATTTGGAAATTGTAATTGAAAATAGATTATAGTAACATTTTATTTAAATCAATAGTATAAATTAAGAAAATATGCATATTCGGTTGTTTTTTCTATTGATGATAATAAATACCTTAGGATTTTCACAAGGCAATACAGAAAAAAGTCGTTTGTTTAAACAAAAAATAACACGTTTAAAAAATCAAGACAACTTAGAAGAATATTATTACGCACATTTTGATTTTTTTATGAGTAATGCTGTTGTAGAAAATTTGCCCATTTTAAAACAAGCCGAAATTACGAAATGGAGAACAGCCAAATCTAACAATGAAAAAATTGCGGCATTACATTTAAAAATTACTTTAGCGTATCACTATTTAGTTTTTGGTAATTTAAAAAAATCAATCAATCAATACGAAAACGCTTTAAATTACTATCAAAACAACAAGATAAAAAATTACGATATCACTACTTATTGTCTAAAACCTTTAGGCAATAACTACACACGAATAGGCGATTTTGAGCGTGCAGAAGAATTGTTTAAATACACTATTGCTTTAGCCACACTAAACAACAATAACCAAAATTTAGTTACCGCTTATCTAAATTATTCTATTGTACTACAAACACTTCAAAAAAACAAAAAAGCAATAGACTTACTTAATAAATCACTGCTAATTAAAGGCATATCTACATTCAATCAAAATAAAATAAAATCAGCTATTGCTAAAAATTATTATTTGTTAACTAATTACAATAAAGCTTTAACTTTACTAAACAAACTAAATTACAACAACTACCAAAATCAAATTACTAAGAGTCTTTGTTATTTTAAATTGAATAATTTAGACAAAGCAACAACTATTTTATTAAACACAATAAAAACCGACTCATTAGCAAATATTTCTAATAGAGAAATGGCCAAAACACATACTATTCTGGCAGCAATTAATTTTGAAAAAACAAAATACAAAGCCGCTTTAAACAATTATAAAAATGCATTAGCCTATTTAATACCTAATGCTAATAAAATAAATAATAATTTTAAAACAACGGATTTATTTGCCGAAAACACACTGTTAGATATTTTTGATGGTAAAGCTAATGTTTATTTAAAATTAAACCAATTTAAAAAAGCAGTTAGCAATTACAACTTAGCAGTAAAAGTAACCTCTTTATTACAACAAGCACAAAGCTCGCAACAAGCAAAAATTATATCGCAACAAAATAATAGAAAAC
>JALSLZ010000207.1 GCA_026988075.1 Flavobacteriaceae bacterium | reverse complement strand
TAGTTGATTTTGAAATACCTATTGAAAAAAGAAAAAATGATGGTAAAAAATTAGCTTTATTCAATTCGGATAATTACTTGGAAATTGCTATTTATAAAAGTAACCTACAATCTGTTGGTGGCGCTTCTTCTCTTTTAGGTATGAATTATCGTGATACTGTTACTTTGCGGTTTTTGTAAGTGGGAAATGAAAAATGATAAATGAAAAGTGAAAAATGGGAAGTTAAAAATGAAAAATGGGAAGTGAAAAATGAAAAGTGAAAAGTGTGAAGTGAAAAATGTGAAGTGAAAAATGGGAAGTGAAAAATGAAAAGTGAAAAGTGTGAAGTGAAAAATGGGAAGTGAAAAATGAAAAGTGAAAAGTGTGAAGTGAAAAATGGGAAGTGAAAAATGAAAAGTGAAAAGTGTGAAGTGAAAAATGGGAAGTGAAAAATGAAAAGTGAAAAATTAAAAGTGAAAAGTGAAAAGTGTGAAGTGAAAAGTGGGAAATGAAAAATGTGCATAAATTTAATACAAATAATAACTAGAAAATGACTGATAATTATTTTGTAAGAATTGTAAAAATGGAATTCCAAGAAGATAAAATACCTGAATTTTTAGCTAATTTTGATTTGGTAAAACATAAAATACGAAATCAACCAGGAAACCGTTTGTTAGAAATGTATCGTGATAAAACAAAACCAAATGTATTTTTTACATATAGTTATTGGGAAAATGAAACGGATTTAGAAAATTATAAAAACACCGATTTGTTTAACGAAGTTTGGGCAAAAACAAAAGTGCTTTTTAATGCGAAGCCTTTAGCTTGGAGTGTAGATAAATTAGTAAGCTTATAAAATATATAATATAGTAATGATTAAAAAAGAATTTTTTTCCTTTTTCTCTTCGCCAATTGGTTATTTGGTTATTGCGTTGTTTATTATTATTAACGGCTTATTTTTATTTGTGTTTAAAACAGAATTCAATATTTTAAATACAGGTTTTGCCGATTTAAATTCCTTTTTTTATTTAACACCTTGGTTTTTTGTTTTTTTAATACCTGCAATTACAATGCGTAGTTTGAGTAACGAAATACAATCTGGAACAATTGAAATACTAAAAACTAAACCAATTAGTAATTGGCAAATAGTGTTTAGTAAATTTATGAGTGCTTTTTTATTGATTGTATTAATGCTTTTAACAACATTGGTTTATGTTTATACGGTTTATCAATTAGGTAATCCTATTGGTAATTTAGATATTGCCAGTATGATTGGTTCTTATTTTGGTTTGCTTTTAATGAGTTGTAGTTTTATAAGTATTGGTTTGTTTACTTCTGCTTTTTCAAAAAATCAAATAGTTGCTTTTTTAATAGCGCTTCTTTTTTCATTTTTATTATTTTATGGCTTTGAGCTTTTTTCTACATTTTTTAAAAATATGTTATTTGTTAAAAAAATAGGCATGTTTGAGCATTTTAAAAGTATTGGTAGAGGTGTTATTGAAATTAAAGATTTAATTTACTTTTTAAGTTTAACAGTTCTATTTTTAACATTAACCACTTTAAAAGTAAAAAGCTTGTAATAATTCTATTGATAAATGAATACATATTTAAAAATATTACTTTTAATTATTGGTTTAATAACACTTAACTTTTTAAGTAGCAAACTGCATGTAAAATTCGATTTAACTAAAGACAAGCGTTATTCGTTGTCAAATACAACTTTAAATATTGTTAAAAATGTAGAAAACCCAATAATGATTAAGGTTTATTTAGAAGGTAGTTTTCCGCCAGAATTTAAACGCTTACAATTTGAAATAAAGCAACATTTAGAACAGATTCACAATCTTAATAATAAGGTTTCATTTTTATTTGTTAATCCTTTAGGTAAAGAAAAAGAATTGATTAAGCAAGGTTTAAGTCCAAGCCAGTTGGCAGTTCAAGAAAATGGAGTAACATCACAAAGTGTTATTTTTCCTTGGGCAAGTATTGTTTATAAAAACAAAATAGAAAAGGTATCATTACTATCTAATAATAGTTCAAAATCACAAGAATTAATTATTAACGATGCTATTGAAAATTTAGAGTTTGTTTTTACCAATGCAATTCATAAAATAACCAATAATAAAAAGAAAAACATTGCCGTTTTAACAGGTAATGGCGAATTAAACTTTATTTATTTAGACGGTTTACTTAAAACATTAGCTCAAAATTATCATTTAGAACCTTTTCCGTTAGATTCCGCAAATACAATACCACAGCAAACACTAAAACTATTAAATAAATTTGATTTAGCTATAATAGCAAAACCTACAAAACGCTTTACCGAAAACGAAAAATTCACATTAGATCAATTTCAAGCAAATAATGGTAAAACACTTTGGTTAATTGATAATGTAATTGCAGAAAACGACAGCTTAATGCAAACAGGAAATACATTGGCATTAAACCGTGAATTAAATTTAACCGATTTGCTTTTTAATTACGGTGTTCGCATTAAACATAATTTAATTAAAGACATTCATAGTGCTTCTATTAAATTGGCAACGGGTAATATTGGTGGAAAAACACAATATAAAAACTTGCCTTGGCATTATTATCCGTTAGTTGCACCAAATAACAATAATGCAATTAGTAAAAATATATTACCAGTTAAATTGCGTTATGTAAGCAGTATTGATACGCTTAAAAATAACATTAAAAAAACAGTTTTATTGCAGAGCTCTAATTTTTCAAAACCTTACGGAGTTCCTTTAGAAATTAATTTAGACGAGCTTAAACAAAACCCAATCAAATCAAATTACAATAGAGGTAACCAAATACTTGGTGTTTTGTTAGAAGGTAAGTTTAATTCGGCTTACAAAGGTAGAATTAACCCATTTAAAGTAGAAAAATTTATTGCGAAAAGTAAAGCGAATAAAATGATTTTAATTTCGGATGGCGATATTATTAAAAACGGAATTTATCAAGGTAAACCAATTGATTTAGGTATTGATAAATGGACAGGTATAAAAAATGGTAATAAGGCATTTTTGTTAAATAGTATTCAGTATTTATTAGAAGATAACGGCTTGTTAGATTTGCGATCTAAAAAAATAACCTTACAATTTTTAGATAAAGAAAAAGTGTATCAAGAAAAAACATTTTGGCAAATACTTAATATAGTTTTGCCGTTATTTGTTTTAGGTGTGTTTGGTGTGTTGTTTTTTTATATTAGAAAAAGAAAATACACGCATTAAAAAATGGCATAAAAAAAGCCCTTAATAATAATAAGGGCTTTTTTTTGGCTGCTATTGAAATGTTATTGGTTTTGCATTTCACGAATTTTTTCTTGTAATAATTCTGGGTCTTGTAAATTTTCCCAACCTATTTGAGATACAATCCATATTATATACCCTGTAAAAAGAACAGTTAAAACCAAGCCAATTATCGAGGTTATTTTTCCTGCATTTGCATTGCCAACACCTTCATATAAATCAGGGTCTTCGTTATGTAAAGCAATTGCTTTTTTTCCTTGAATAAGCCCAATGATACCTAATACTATTCCAGGTATACCATAACACCAACAGGTTATTATAGAGAATATACCTAATACTAATGATGTGGTTGAATGTGGTAATTTTTCTTTCATGATTTTTAATTATTTAAATTATTTTGATTAGTTGTATTTGTAAAAATAATGCACTAAAGTAATACTAATATTTAAGACAAACAGAAAAATTAAAATTTTATGTCCGTTTTTTATTCTAAACTTTAAGTGAATTGCTAAAAATAGAAACATTAATAATAAAGTATATAACGATGGGTACATATAAAATGACGCTACAAATTCGCCTTTTAAAAGTAGAATAAAAGCACGTTGCATACCGCAACCCATACAATCTATGCCTATAGATTTCCATGGGCAAGAACCCATATTTCGTTCTAAAAAATGTATAAAATCCGTCCAAATACCTAAAAACATATTTTAATTTTAGGTAAAATTACAAAAAAGCCTACTTTTGTATGCTAATGAATAACAAAATATTTAATATAGGCGATAAAATTGCAGTAATTGACAATACAATTACAGGTTTTGTGGTTTCAATTGTAGGTAATAAAATTGAATTAGAAGATGCAGATGGTTTTGTATATAGCTATAAAATAAACGAAGTTGTTTTAGTTAAAGAAGATTTATATACTAATATTAGTGTGAAGCCGAAAGATAAAATAGCGGCTAAACGTACTAAAAATAGTGTTAAAATAAAAAAACAGCAAATTTTAGAAGTCGATTTGCACATTCACCAACTTACACATTCTAATCGGTTTATGAGTAATAAAGCAATGCTTCAAAAACAGCTTTCGGTGGTTAAACTTAAAATGAATTACGCCATTAAAAATAAAATTCAAAAAGTTATTTTTATTCACGGTATTGGTCAAGGTGTGTTAAAAAATGAAATATTACATCTTTTAAAAAAATATACTGTTGAGGTTAATGATGCATCTTATAAAAAATACGGAAAAGGCGCTACGGAAGTTCGTATTTTTAGCAATTAATTAGCCGTAAATTATCAATTTCAAAACTACTCAATCGTAAAATCTCGTATAAAAACACCATATTGATAATTGGTGTAGTTAATTGCGTTTCCACTATCATTAACCAAACTCATATCTTCAATTCTAAAAGTAGTTGTATGTGTTAAAATGTACTTATTTGGGTTTAGTATTCTGGCTGTTTGCACATCGGTAATTGTAGCGTCTAAATAATCAGCAATAGTTGTTGCTGTTCCGTTATCAAATTCATTTATTGTTAAAACGCCATCATTATCGTCATCATTATCCAAATAATTTGGAATGCTATCGCCATCTGTATCAATAAACGATTCAAAATTTCCATCTACATCAAGGTTAATTTCATCAATAGTTAAAATACCATCATTATCATCGTCTTTATCTAAATAATTTTTAATGCCATCGCCATCACTATCTAAATCGTGATCTAATTCTTCTACACTATCATGGTCATCATTAACAATTTCATTTTTAATAATTACAGTACCACTACCAATCCATTCGTTTGCAATGCTTGGCGTTGGTGGCGGAATATTGTTGCAAAAATAACTCGAAGTAACCACATCATTAAAAACACGATAATAAATTTTATCACTTAATGTAATGGTATCAGTTCGTTCTGTTTTAAAATAGTCATGATTACTATTGCTTTTATTAATGTTTAAAATAAGTGCTTCACTATCGTTTGCACCGATATTAAATACAATTAATTGGCTTGAATCGCCGCAATCGTCAATATTGTTTTCAAAAACAAAACTGGGCACATCAAAATCGCCATCATCACAACGAGATAGAAGCAAAGAAATTAAAACGAATAAAATAACTCTTTTCATAAAAAAATAATTTAGACAAATGTATGTAATTTTGAGTAAGATAAGTATAAATTTTTCCTAAAGTTTATTTGTATATTTGCAAGTAAATGAAAAATATATATTTAGATAATGCAGCAACAACACCGATGTCAAGTGCTGTAATCGAATCCATAACAAAAGTAATGCAAACCACTTTTGGTAATCCTTCGTCTACACATCAATTTGGTCGTTCTGCAAAAAGTTTAGTTGAGCAATCACGTAAAAATATTGCCAAACATTTTAATGTAACTTCGAGCGAAATTATTTTTACTGCTGGTGGAAGCGAAGCCGATAATTTAATATTGACAAATGCAGTATTTAATCTTAACGTTACCCGAATTATTACAGCAAAAATAGAGCATCATGCGGTTTTATATACCATTAACGCTTTACAAAAAGAACACAATGTTTTAGTCGAGTTTGTAGATTTAGATAAAAACGGAGTGATTAATTATACTCATTTATCAAAATTACTAACCAATAAAACACACAAAACATTAGTAAGTTTAATGTATGTAAATAATGAACTTGGAAACTTGTTAGATTTAAAAAAAGTATGCAGTTTATGTTCGCAAAACAATGCTTTATTTCATTCTGATACTGTACAAGGAATTGGTCATTATGCTATTGATTTACAAAAAACACCTATTGATTTTATTGCTGCAAGCGCACATAAATTTCACGGTGCAAAAGGTGTTGGTTTTGCTATAATAAAAAGAGGTTTTGGCGTTAAGCCTTTACTTTTAGGTGGCGAACAAGAAAGAGGCGCAAGAGCAGGAACCGAAAATGTGCCAGGTATTGTTGGTATGGACATTGCTTTAACCAATATGCTTAATAATTTAGAGC
>JALSLZ010000206.1 GCA_026988075.1 Flavobacteriaceae bacterium | reverse complement strand
GTTCTAATTGTTCTAATTGTTCTAATGTTTGAGTTATGATACTTTCAACATTTTTTTTTGTATACATTATTTTGGTTATAATTCCTTTTTTGTTTACTATATATGTATAACGTTTTGGTTTTTTTGAATTAAAATTATTTGGAACTCCAAACATTTTTTGTACTTCATTGTTTCTATCAAACAATAAAGTGATTGGAAGTTTATTTTTAATAACAAAATTTTTATGATTTACGATAGATTCGGAATTAATACCTATAATCATTGTGTTTAGTTTTTTAAATTTATCAATATTATCTCTAATAGTACAAAATTGTTCGGTACATAATTTTGATTCGTCCTTAGGATAAAAACAAATCACCATTTTTTGTTTACCTATGTAATTTAAAGAATTAAAAATGCGCCCATATTGATTATATAATTCAAACAAAGGTATTTTATCACCTACATGTAATTTTGTTTTTTGACTAAAGGTATTAGTGTAACATGCTAATAATATAATTAATAATATGTTTAACCTTATTTTAGTCATTATTATTTAATTTCCGTTGTAAGTTACAAAATTTCTTTTTGTTTCAAACAATGTGATGCTTAATTGTAATTTTTTATCAATATGCAGTCGTAATTTATTCCATATAACAACTGCAATATTTTCGGCAGTTGGGTTTAAACCTGTTTTGAATTCTTCAATTTGTTCATTTAAATTTTTATGATCAAAATAATCTTCAATTTGAGTTTGTATAATTTCTTTTAATATTTTCATATCCATTACAAAGCCTGTTTTTTTATCAATTTCTCCAGTAACAGCTACTGTCAAGTCATAATTATGACCATGGTAAAAAGGGTTGGCGCATTTGCCAAAAACTTCAACATTTTTAGCGTCAGACCAGTCGTTATTATGTAATCTGTGTGCGGCATTAAAATGTGCTTTTCTATGTACAGTGACTATAGGCATATTAATAATTTTATAAGTTCATTTTATTTAGATATTCATGAAATATAATTTTAAACCAAACGGTATACTTGTCTGGGTTTTCTCTTATTTCAATTTTTATGCCATTAATACTCATCCAGCAAAACTCATCAACTTCTTTACGATTAATTATAGGGTCATTATTGTAATTACCTGTCATTACATGATCCAATTCATGCTCTGTTAAACCGTTATCAAAAGAGGCTTTGTATATAAATGAAAACTGTTCTTCCAATTTGCAACTAAAGCCCATTTCTTCAAACAATCGTCTTTTTCCTGCTTCAATATTTGATTCTCCATTTCTTTGGTGACTGCAACAAGTGTTTGTCCATTGATTAGGTGAATGATATTTGTGTGAGGCTCTTTTTTGGAGTAATAATTCTCCGTTATCATTAAATATAAAAACAGAAAATGCTCTATGAAGTTTTCCTTTTTCATGTGCTTCCATTTTTTTCATCAATCCAATATTAGTGTCGTTTTTATCAACTAATATTACTTTTTCTTCTTCTTTATTTGTCACAATTAAATGTTTTTATTTAATTTTTAGGGGAATTAACAAAATTGTCAATAGCTAAGCGATAGCTTTCCATACCAAAGCCCAATATAACGCCTATGCAATTAGGCGCAATATACGAATTGTGTCTATATTGAGCTCTATTTGTTACATTAGAAATATGCACTTCTATAACTGGTGTATTTATTGCTTTTACAGCATCTGCAATACCAATAGAAGTATGCGTATAGGCAGCAGCATTAAGTACAATGCCATCAAAACTAAAACCTACTTTTTGTATTTTATCAATAATTTCACCTTCAATGTTAGATTGAAAATAATCAATTTCTATATTTGAATAGGTATTCTTTAAATTTATTAAATAATCATCAAAAGACGAATCTCCATAAATGTTCGTTTCTCTTGTGCCTAATAAGTTTAAGTTAGGACCATTAATAATGCATAATTTCATACTATAAATATATAAAAAATAATCTAAATACTTGTTTTACTAAATAAAAAGAGCCTAAAGTGAATTGCTTTAGGCTCTTTAATGTTTGTTTTGTAATTTACCTTGCAATATTAACCGACCTTGTTTCTCGTATTACTGTAACACGAACTTGACCTGGATATGTCATGTCATTTTGTATTTTTTGTGAAATATTAAATGATAATTCACTTGCTTTGGTATCGTTTACTTTTTTACTTTCAACAATAACTCTCAGTTCTCTACCAGCTTGAATAGCATATGCTTTTTGAACGCCTGTAAAGCCAAAAGCAATGTCTTCTAAGTCTTTTAATCGTTGTATATATGAATCTAATACTTGGCGTCTTGCGCCAGGTCTTGCACCAGAAATGGCATCGCAAACTTGAATGATTGGAGCAATTAATGTAGTCATTTCAATTTCATCGTGATGTGCTCCGATGGCATTGCAAACATCTGGTTTTTCGCCGTATTTTTTTGCCCATTCCATACCTAATAAAGCGTGAGGTAGTTCACTTTCTGTTTCAGGTACTTTACCTATATCGTGTAATAAACCTGCACGTTTGGCTACTTTTGGGTCTAAGCCTAATTCGGCTGCCATAATAGCACAAAGATTAGCAACTTCGCGTGAATGTTGTAGTAAATTTTGACCATACGATGATCTGTATTTCATTCTACCAATTACTTTTATTAATTCAGGATGTAAACCGTGAATACCTAAATCGATTACTGTTCGTTTACCAACATCTGCCATTTCTTTTTCGATTGACTTTCTGGTTTTGGCAACAATTTCTTCAATTCTTGCAGGGTGAATTCTACCATCAGTTACTAATTTATGTAATGATAAACGTGCAATTTCTCTTCGAATAGGATCAAAACAAGATAATATAACAGCATCTGGAGTGTCATCAACAATAATTTCAACACCAGTTGCGGCTTCTAAGGCTCTAATATTTCTACCTTCTCTACCAATTATTCTACCTTTTACATCGTCAGATTCTAAATTGAAAACAGAAACGGTATTATCAATTGTTTGTTCAACTCCAACACGTTGAATTGTAGATAAAACAATTCGTCTTGCTTCTTGTTCTGATGAGAGTTTGGCTTCTTCAGCGGCTTGTTGAATAAATGCCATTGCATCTGTTTTAGCTTCGTCTTTTAAAGATTTTACTAATTCTGTTTTTGCATCTTCGGCAGATAAACCAGAAATAACTTCTAAATGTTGTACGTGTTTTTTATGTTGTTTTTCAAGATCGTTTTCTTTTTTCTCTAAAAATTTAATTTTATAGTTAAAATCAGCTTCTTTTTCTTCTAAGGAAGCATTAAGTTTTTTGTTTTTATCTAATTGTTGAGATACGCGAGATTCTTTTTCTCTAATTCTTTTTTCGGCAACAATAATTTTACTTTCGCGTTTTAAAACATGCTTTTCATGATTGGTTTTCATTTCTAAAAAGCGTTCTTTCGCTTGAATTATCTTATCTTTTTTTAATCCTTCGCCTTCAATAGTGGCTTCTTTTATTATTGTCTTAGCATTGGTTTTTGCTTCTTTTATTATTTTTGAAGAGTTTCTTTTCGCTCTCAGTATCATTTGTGATGCTTTACTTCTTTCTAAAAATTTAGCAATTAAAAAACCGATGACAACTCCTGCAATAACTGCGGCAATTGGTATTAACATTTCATTCATTATCTATATATTAATGATTTAAATAAAATTTAAATCGAATTATTTTCTATATTTATTACTCTTGTATTTATATTCACAAAAAAAAACCTACATTAGAAAGGTTACTAAAACTCCTGTAAAACAGGTATAGGACTAACAAACTGATCAAAAATCCATGTAAAATGGCATGATTTAGCAGTAAAGACTCATCCTTTTTAATTTAATAGTGTTGAGTTTCTCAAACAATAACTAATGTAGGTAATATTTTTCTCTATTATTAATAGAGGTTTATATCGTATTTTATAAAGAACTTAATCCAAATGTGAATCTAAAATCGTATTTATTTCTTTTAATTTATCTTCAACACTTTTCTTTCCTAACTTGTCGGCAACATTTTTCACTTCAATTTGTGAGGCAAATTGTAATGCACACATTGCAAGTACATCTTGCTTATCTTTAACAGCGTAACTTTGTTCAAATTTACTTGCTAAGTCATTGATTCTGTTAACTGCTTTTCGAACACCTTCTTCTTCTTCCAAATTTATTGTAAGAGGATATATTCTATCGCCAATTGTTACTCGTATTTTTAATTTTTCACTCATATAATTATTCGCTTAGCTGAATTATACATTTGTCAATTTCGCGAATTAAAGTATTAATTTTAATTTTTGTTAGGTGCTTATCTTCTTTGTTACCTACAATTGCATTTGCAACTTTTAAAGACTGGTATTGATCTTCCAAACCTTTAATAAATAAACTTTGTTGCGAAACTCTGCTAATCAAAATTTCTTCAGACTGTTTTAATTGTCTGTTTTCTTTTTCTAATTGCTCTTGTTTCAAAAGTAAACGAGTTAACTTATCTTCAAGTAAATCAACTAATTCTATAACATTATTCATTTTTTCAAAAAAGTATAAACTATTTTACAAAGTTAACAGAACTAATCAAAAAAACAAATTTATTACGACTAATTATTAAACATATAAATATTATGTATAATTTTTGGCTTAGTTTTTGTAATTTTATGGCTTGTAACGTATATGATTTAATGAAAATGAAAGCTGAAAAAATAATTGCTATATTAATACTACTGTTTTTTGTAACAAATAATTATTCCCAAAATAAATATCCGCAAGATTATTTTCAAAAACCCTTAGATATACCCATTGTACTTGCTGCAACTTTTGGTGAACTTAGATCCAACCATTTTCATGCAGGTATTGATATTAAAACACAAAGAAAAGAAGGTTTTGACGTGTTGGCTTCGGCAGATGGTTATGTTTCAAGAATTAAGGTGCAAGAATGGAGCTATGGTAAAGTGCTATATGTAACTCATCCTAATGGTTATACAACGGTTTATGCACACTTAAAAAAATTCTCGCCCGAAATTGAAGAGTATGTAAAGCGCAATCAATATAATAAGGAGTCTTATACAATTCAATTGTTTCCACAAAAAAATCAATTGAAGCTTAAAAAAGGAAGTGTTATAGGTTATAGCGGTAATACAGGTGGTTCTTCTGCGCCACATTTACATTTTGAAATTAGAGATACTAAAACTTTAAAAACTATTAATCCATTATTGTTTGGTATTGATGTAAAAGATACAAAAAAGCCAACTATTCAAAATGCTTATGTGTATCCTTTAGATGATTTTGCGCAAATAAACCAAGTAAATACCAAACAAAAACTCAATATTACTTTACAGAGTAATGGCGATTTGATTGCTGATAAAATTTACGCTTCTGGTATGATTGGTTTTGGTGTGAAAGCTTTTGATAGATTAGATGAAGCTATGAATAAAAACGGATTGTATAAATTAGAATTGTTTGTAAATAGAGCTAAAGTTTATGAGCATAAATTAGAATCGTTTGCGTTTTCAGAAGGAAAATACATTAATTTATTGGTAGATTATCCACATTATATTAATAAAAGGCAGCGAATACAAAAGTGCTTTATTGTGCCGCATAACAAGCTTAGTATTTATAAAGACGTTGTTGCAAATGGAAATATTTACATTCAAGATGGCATGTCGTACACTATTGAAATAAAAGCGAGTGATATGAAAGGTAATATAACAACATTAGTTATTCCGATTGAAGGTAAAGAACAAGAAATTGTTTTTGAAAAAAAGCAAAAAAAATCAACTTATTATTTTAAAAGAGATGTTTTTAATAAAGTAACTGACAATATTGTTACACTTGCAATTCCTAAATATAGCTTTTATGAAAATGTTGCGTTTGATTTTAAATTTGAAAACGGAATAGCTAAGGTTCACAACAGAACAGTTCCGATGAATAAATCATTTACCTTATCTTTTGATGTGTCGGAATACCCTATAAATGAACAAAAAAAACTCTTTATTGGTAAAGTGAATTCTAAAGGATACGTTTCTTATAAAAACACAAAAAGAAAAGAAAATAAATTATATATTAATTCTCGTAGTTTAGGTAATTATAAATTGGCATCGGATAATAAAAAACCAAGTATTGTATTAAAAAACTTTAAAGAAGGACAGTGGTTGACTGATTTTAGGTTTTTAAAAATTAAAATTAAAGATAATTTAACAGGAATTAAAAGTTATAAAGCAACGATTGATGGTGTTTGGGTTTTGATGGAATACGAACCTAAAAAAGGATTGCTTACCTATGATTTTAATGATTTTAAATATC
>JALSLZ010000205.1 GCA_026988075.1 Flavobacteriaceae bacterium | reverse complement strand
ACTGCTGTTAAAAACAATCCTTGTGCAGGAACCGAAATCCCAGCTTTTGAGCGATCTTTACTTTCAATTATCTTTATTAAATCATCTTTAGTCTTTTTATGAATTCCTATTTCATATAATGTACCAACAATGGCTCTAACCATATTTCGTAAAAATCGGTTTGCAGTAATTTGAAAGGTTAGTAAATTACCATTTTTAATCCATTTTGCTACTGTAATATTACAATTGTATGTAAAAACATCTGTTTTTGATTTAGAAAAACATTTAAAATCGGTGTAATTTAATAGTAATAAAGCAGCTTCATTCATTTTATGAACATCTAACTTTTTAGTTTTAATTTGCCAAGTGGTTTCTATTAAAAACGGATTTTTACCTTCCCAAATTTGGTATTCGTAACTTCTACTTATGGCATCAAAACGTGCATGTGCATTGTTATTAACTTTAAAAATGGTAAGAATATTAATGTCGTTAAATAAAAAAGCATTCAATCTATTTTTTAGATTGTTACTATCAAATGTTTTTTGAGTTTCAAAATGTGCATATATTTGTTTTGCATGTACGCCAGCATCTGTTCTGCCTGCACCAACAATTGCAACAGTCTGATTTAATAACTTTGACAAAGCATTTTCTACAACTTCTTGTACCGAAATAGCATCAGGTTGTCTTTGCCAACCATGATATTTTGTGCCTTTAAAAGCAAGTTCAATAAAATATTTATTGCTAATGTTATTAATCATTATTTTGTGATATTCGATTACAAATATAGTAAATTAGCCATTAGGTTTTGTGTTAATTTATTGTAAATGGATTTAAAGTTAAATTTTAAAAGTTAATTGTAACTAAGGTAAATAATCATTCTCGTTATTTTAATTTTTTGCTACCTTTGCCATCTAAAATAATAAATCATGTTACAAGTATCTTTTATTAGAAACAATAAAGAAGAAGTTTTAAGAGGTTTGGCGGTTAGAAATTTTTCTGATGCTGAAAATATTATTGAAAAAGTGTTGACTTCCGATGAAAATCGAAGAGCAATTCAAACAGAATTAGATAATACTTTATCCGAATCGAATAAAATTGCCAAAGAAATTGGTGGCTTGTTTAAAACAGGTAAAATTGACGAAGCTAACAAAATGAAAGAACGTGCTAACACGTTAAAAATAAGCTCAAACCATTTAAAAGAGAAATTAGCAACGGCAAGTAATAGTTTAAATGAATTACTTTACGAAATACCGAACATTCCAAATATTTTAGTACCTAAAGGGAATACTGAAGATGATAACGAAATTACTTTTTCAGAAGGAGAAATACCAGTGTTACACGATGGCGCTTTACCACATTGGGAATTAGCAAAAAAATACGATATCATAGATTTTGAATTAGGAAATAAAATTACTGGTGCAGGATTTCCTGTATATAAAGGTAAAGGAGCAAGATTACAAAGAGGTTTAATTAATTATTTTTTAGACAAAAATACTGCTGCTGGTTATGATGAAGTACAAGTGCCTCATTTTGTAAATGAAGCATCGGCTTTCGGAACAGGTCAATTGCCAGATAAAGAAGGGCAAATGTATCACGATGCAAAAGATAACTTATATTTAATACCTACTGCAGAAGTACCTGTAACTAATATTTTTAGAGATGTTATTTTAAATGAAGAAGATTTTCCTATTTGTAAAACAGCATATACACCATGTTTTAGAAGAGAAGCAGGATCGTATGGCGCTCATGTTCGAGGTTTAAACAGATTGCATCAATTTGATAAAGTAGAAATTGTTAGAGTAGAACATCCTGAAAAATCGCATGAAGCTTTAGATGGTATGGTTGATCACGTTACCGAAATTTTACGTGAGTTGCAACTGCCTTTTAGAATTTTACGTCTTTGTGGTGGCGATATAGGCTTTACCTCAAGTTTAACATACGATTTTGAAGTTTTTTCTACCGCACAAGATCGATGGTTAGAAATTAGCTCGGTTTCTAACTTTGAAACTTTTCAAGCAAATAGATTAAAATTACGTTATAAAAATAAGGAAGGTAAAAAACTTTTAGCACATACGCTTAATGGTAGTTCGTTAGCTTTACCAAGAGTTTTAGCTGGTATTTTAGAAAATTGCCAAACTCCAAAAGGAATTAAAATACCAGATGTATTAATTCCGTATTGTGGATTTGATATTATTGACTAATTGTATTTGCCATAAAATTTAAAAGCCTATTTTTCATAATGAAAAATAGGCTTTTTTTAAAAGGGGAAAATTAGTTTATTTTTTACGTTCAATAACGTAATTTACCATTTGAATTAGCGATTCTTTATAAGGAGAATTTGGGTACTTATTTAAAATTGTTAAAGCTTGTGCTTGATATTCTTTCATTTTAGACGTTGTGTATTCAATTCCGCCATGTTTTTTTACAAAAGCAATTATTTCTTTAACTCGTTTTTTATTTTTATTGTGATTTTTAACAGAATTAATTAACCATTTTTTGTCTTTATCAGTACAATTATTTAAAGCGTAAATTAAAGGTAAAGTCATTTTTTGTTCTTTAATGTCAATACCAGTAGGTTTGCCTATTTTGTCATCGGTATAATCAAATAAATCATCTTTAATTTGAAAAGCAATTCCAATAAGTTCGCCAAAATTACGCATTAAATCAATTTCTTCTTTTTCAGCACCAACACTTGCAGCGCCAATACCAGTACAGGCAGCAATTAAAGTGGCTGTTTTTTGTCGGATAATATCAAAATAAACAGTTTCTGTAATATCTAATTTACGGGCTTTTTCAATTTGTAAAAGTTCGCCTTCACTCATTTCTCTAACGGCAATAGAAATTAATTTTAATAAATCAAAATCATCGTTATCAATAGATAAAAGCAAACCTTTAGAAAGTAAATAATCGCCAACTAAAACGGCAATTTTATTTTTCCAAAGTGCATTTAACGAGAAAAAACCACGTCTTCTGTTAGAATCGTCAACAACATCGTCGTGTACTAAAGTAGCGGTATGAATTAACTCAATAACCGATGCGCCACGATATGTGCGTTCGTTAAAATTACCATTACTTACCATTTTAGCGACTAAAAAAACGAACATTGGTCGCATTTGTTTTCCTTTTCGTCTAACAATATAATGTGTAATTCTATTCAATAGCGGAACGTTAGAAATCATAGATTCTTTGAATTTTTCTTCAAAGCGTTCCATTTCTTGTTTAATGGGTTGTTTTATTTGTTCTACTATTTTCAAATTTAAAATTTTATTTCAGACTAAATTATTGTTTTTAACATGTTCTCTTTTCTAATATAAATTAGCTAAGAATATCTTTTAACCGTTCAATAACATGTGTGTTTTTATCTTCAATAGCTAATGTTTTTAATACAGTTAAATGATTATCAATAAAATTAGGATATTTACCAATACAATCAACTGCTTGAAAGCGCACATACGAGTTTTTTTTATTTAAACCTTCGCCAATAAATGTATTTACTAAGTCCGCATTTTCTTTAGTTGAAAAATCTGTTTTTACATTTTGTGAATTAAAAATCATAAAACAAGTTAGAAAATCCTTATTGCTATTTGCTGCTTTAACAGAAAACAGTAATTCTTCGAATGAAATATTTTTGCTTAATTCAAAAACTTTAGCAATTAAAGATAATCTCTCATCTTCTTCTCTTGCTTTTAAGTATTTACCTGTATGCGTTAATATTTCGGTCATTGCAGCATTTGCTTTTGGTTTTTGAGCTGTTGTTTTCTTATTTTGCTTTTTAGACCATGAATCTTTTAGAGCAACAGTTCGGTTAAAAACTAAATGCTTGGCAGTTGTATCATCATCTACATTAAAATAACCCAAACGTTGAAATTGAAAGCGGTCGCCAATTTTTGCATTAGCTAAGCTTGGTTCTAAATACGCATTGTTATTAACAGTTAAAGAGTTCGGATTTATAAACTCAATAAAATCTTTGTCTTTATGAGCATCTGGCGCTTCGTCTAAAAACAATCTGTCGTAAATTCTAACTTCAGCTTTTACGGCGTGTTTTATAGCAACCCAATGTAGCGTTCCTTTTACTTTACGTTTTGATGCTTCTGTGTCACTTCCGCTTAAAGAGTCTTCATCATAAGTACAATGCACTTCTGTAATATTGCCTTTATCGTCTTTAATAACCGAATTTGCTTTAATAATATAAGCATTTTTTAAACGAACTTCACCATTTAATTTTAAGCGAAAGAATTTTTTATTGGCTTCTTCTTGAAAATCTTCTTTCTCTATATAAATTTCTTTTGAAAAAGGTAAATCTCTACTTCCAAAACCATCTTGATAGTCGTTATAATTGGCATCAATAATTTCTTCTTTATCGGATGGATAATTTGTAATAACAATCTTTAACGGATTTAAAACCGCCATAACTCTTGGCGCAATTTTATTTAAATGATCTTTTATACTATGCTCTAATAAAGCGACATCGGTAACATTTTCACGTTTCGAAATTCCAGATATTTCCGAGAAATTAACAATAGATTCTGGTGTATAACCTCTTCGGCGAAGACCAGAAATTGTAGGCATTCTTGGGTCATTCCAACCAGTAACATAATTGCCTTCAACCAATTTGAGTAATTTACGTTTACTCATTATGGTATAACTCAAAT
This sequence comes from Flavobacteriaceae bacterium, assembly GCA_026988075.1. Taxonomy (GTDB): domain Bacteria; phylum Bacteroidota; class Bacteroidia; order Flavobacteriales; family Flavobacteriaceae; genus S010-17. The sequence continues at coordinate 26,671 of JALSLZ010000205.1, read as the reverse complement.
TTCTACGAGCAAATTCACGTTGTTTTGGTCTTAATTTGTTAGATTCAACTACTTTATCAACATACCAGTCGTATAATTCTCTGTGACTTTTAAATTCTAAAGTACAAATGGAATGTGAAATTTGTTCTAAGTAGTCAGATTCGCCATGTGTCCAATCGTACATTGGGTAAATTTTCCAAGTTGTACCAGTTCTGTGGTGTTCTTTGTGCATTATTCTATACATAATTGGGTCACGCATATGCATATTATCGTGAGCCATATCTATTTTTGCACGTAAAACACAAGAGCCTTCTAAAGCTTCTCCCGATTTCATTTTTTCGAACAATGCTAAATTTTCTTCAACACCTCGGTTTCTAAATGGGCTATTTGTACCAACTTCGGTTGGTGTTCCTTTTTGAGCTCTAATTTGTTCTGAATTTTGGTCGTCTACATAAGCTTTGCCATCTTTAATAAATTCAATAGCCCAAGTATATAGTGTGTCAAAATAATCTGAAGAATACAATTCTTTATCCCATTTAAAACCCAGCCATTCAATATCTTTTTTAATGGCATCTACATATTCTTGCTCTTCTTTTTCAGGGTTTGTATCATCAAATCTTAAATTTACAGGCGCATTATATCTTTTTCCTAATCCAAAATTAAGACAAATAGATGCAGCATGCCCAATATGTAAATATCCATTTGGTTCTGGTGGAAAACGAAAACGTAATTTGTTTTTGTCTAATCCGTTTTTTAAATCGTCTTCTATAATATGCTCAATAAAATTGAGTGATTTTTTTTCTTCTCTCATGTAATTATTTCTAATAAAACACAAATTTAGTTAAAAAAGGTGTAAGAGTGTAAGCGAGGTTAAAATTTTATTATATTTGTGATAATAACAGAATTCAAAACACAATGAAAAAAGCATTATTTATTATAATAACATTAGTTTGTTTACAGCAAAATTTCTCACAAACACCAATTACTGCAACAATACCATTTCAAGGTTATGATGAGCCACAAGCATATTTAGGCGAAGGCGAGTATCAGATTTTTTTAGATAATACAAACGGTGTTTTAGATAAGCCAATTATCGTAATTGATGGTTTTGATCCGAATGACGGAAGAGATATTAATGGTATTTACAATACTTTAAATTACGATAACACCAATATTGCAGATCAATTGCGAAGTGAAGGTTTTGACTTTGTGTTTTTAAATTTTCCTACCTATACAAGACCAAGTGATGGTGTTGAGGTTAATGGCGGTGCAGATTTTATACAGCGTAATGCAATGGTTTTAGTTGAATTAATTTCAGAAATAAACAGTCAAAAAGTTGGTAATGAAGAATTGATGTTTATAGCACCAAGTATGGGCGGATTAGTTTCGAGATATGCTTTGCGATATATGGAACAAAATAGTATACCTCACGAATCGAGCCTTTATATTTCTTGGGATGCACCACACAAAGGAATGAATATTCCAATTGAATTTCAATATTTGATGAATTATATAGCAGAAGTTAATGGTGGTAATGCAGATTTACAAGCCGTATTAGCGTCAACATTTGGTAGTCCAGCTTCAAAACAAATGATGATTGATCATTTTTCGGCGCATTTAGCTGGCGGTTCAACTTTTGAGCAAGACAATGCTATTTTATTACCAATAGGAGCAACTAATTTTAGAGATGCTTTTCAATTAGAATTAGATGCTATGGGTTTTCCACAGCAAACACGAAATGTTTGTTTAGCAAATGGAAGTAGTACAGGAACTATGACTGGTACTCCAGGTATGGAAATACTTAATCATACTTTTGATGTGCCAGACCAACCCAATTTAACCATTGATATTGTACTACATTTTACGCCATTAGCAAATCAAAATATCGAAGTAACAAGTGCTATTACTTACATTGAAGTTTTTGGAACTTTAGTGCCATTAGCAACATTTACAGCAAATTCTCAATCATTTAGTTTTACAGATGGTTTAGATAGTGCTGCTGGAGGAAAAGTAGATTTGCAATCGCTTTTAGGTGCAGCACAAGACAACCCCATTTTGCTTGAATTGATTAATAATTTACAGCAATCGGAATTTTGTTTTATGCCAACTATTAGTGCATTAGCAATTGATAACGAAAACGATTGGTATGCAAGTGTAGATATTCCAACCACGCATAATTCGCCTTTTGTCGCTTGGCACATACCTACAGTTAACGAAACTCACCTTGTAATGTCTACTACTGGTGCTAACTTTGTAATGACTGAAATTAGAAATCAAATAGCTTCAATAAATAATGCGTCTTTTGGCACAATGTTTAAGCTATCTAACAATCCTGTTTCAACAGAAATTAATGTAATTACGAATACAAATTACAATAAATTAAATGTATCTATTGTTTCTGTTACTGGGCAAAATTTGGTTTCAAAACAGTTTACCAATGTTACTAACAAAATTAATTTACCTATTAACTTGTCTAATGGTATTTATTTTTTAAAAATTGCTATGGATAATAAATCGTATGTAAAGAAAATTGTTGTTAATAAGTAAAAAAGAACATATATGTAATCGTTAGAGCTTATTAAAAAAAGACAATCTGAATTCAATAGCTTAATAGCAATTTTAAAATTAATGATAAAAAATAGAACAGGAAATAAAATTGATATTTCTAATCTAACTCAAGGTGTATATTTTGTGAAAGTGGAAGATGTTAACGGAAATTTTGGAGTAAAAAAGATTGTAAAAAATAATTACGTAGACAAAAGATAACTTTCATAGATAAAAAGTTATATTTGAATTATAATTGCGAAAACAAAATTAAAAATTTACCTAAAGAATTCTCTATAGACGAATTAGTAGAAAAACTGATTTTAATAGAAAAGATTGAAAATGGAGAAAAACAATCTTTAAATGGAGAAACAATTTCTGAAGTAGAACTTGAAAGTGAAATCAATAAATGGTTCGAATAAACTGGATTTTACAATCTAAATCAAATTTAAAGTAAATTGCCGATTACATATCGTTAAATTCTAAAAGATATGCGAAATTTCAAGTTTTAAGAATTAAAAATAAAATTCACATTTTAAGAACTCAGGTTAATATATTGCCAGAAATGAAAAAAATAACAGAATATATTGATCAAAGAAATTTTGAAAAAATCAAAATATAATTAGCATCATGTCTTTGTCAAGATATAGATAAACCGAAAAGGAGTGTTAGAACTTGATAAATTTATATAACAGTTTAATAATGAATTGATTATATTTGAAGTCTAACTATAAAATATTTAATTATGAAAATTGATTTATTAGTATCTGCTTTAGTGGCATTAGTGCCTTTGGTTATAGGTTTTGTTTGGTATAACCCAAAGTTATTTGGAACAGCTTGGATGAAAGCAACAGGTTTGACGGAAGAAAAAATGAAAGGAGCAAATATGCCAATGATTTTTGGATTAACGTTTGTTTTAAGTTTTTTTATAGCTACTGCATTGCATATGGTAGTTATTCATCAATGGGGCGCTTTTTCGTCAATGCTTACCAATCCTAATATTATGGAAAGTGGCTCAGAATTGAACATTGCTTTTACAGAGTATATTGCTAAATTTGGAGGTAATTTTAGAACTTTTGGTCACGGAGCGTTACATGGAGCTATGAATGGATTGTTTTTTATTATGCCAATTATTGCAATTAGTGCTATGTTTGAGCGTAGAGGTTTTAAATATATAGCTATTAATTCAGGTTATTGGGTGGTTTCTCTTGCAATTATGGGTGGAATTATCTGTAAATATGCCGATGTGTATGTAAACTAATTAAAATAGTTTTAAATTTTTTCAAAAAAGCACACCAATGTTCAATTATATTGCGTGTTGGTGTTTTTTATTTATTGCCTTTTATTCGATTTAATAGTCTGTTAAGAAATATTTTAACAAACGATTTTGGGTTTTCGGTATCTTTTGTTTTTTCTTTCGGACTATTTCTTTGCGATTCAAATTCGATATCATTATTTGTAAAGCTAATTTTTTGTGTCATAAAAAAAAACCTATCTTCAAATTTAAAACCATCAGTACCAAATCGGATGTTATCATAATAAATGATGCCATCATCAGTTTGAGATAGTATGTACCAATCCTTTGAAAATTTATTCATTCTATTAAAATTTCTGTAGCTTTTTAGTTTTTTTCTTAAAGCATAGTTTTTATCAAATTTTTTAAATTTTATATTTTTATCCTTGTCTAATAATGAATAATAACCAATATAGTAATTGTTATCGGTTTCTATATTTGCATACCAAAGTATAGAATTTAATGGTGTTGGTCCTGTTTCTATGCGGTTGTATACAATGTTTTGAGATTTGATGTTTTTTAAAAATACTTGATAGGTGTAAAGTTTAAAAAATAGTGTTAATACTAAATAACCAGTACTTATGTAAATGCCAATTCTGTTTATTTTTGCTCTTTTTGGGTTACTACGTTTGTAAAACATAATGGTAATTACAAAAATTAAAAACGGAATGGTATATAAAGGGTCTACGACAAATACATTGCTGATTGCTAATCTATTATGAAAAGGCCAAAGTAATTGTGTACCGTAAGTTGTTTGAACATCTAATAAAATATGAGTTAGAAATCCCCAAAAGAAAACCAATGTCCAATCTTTAAATGTAGCGATGCTATTTTTGAATATTTTAAATAAAGTAAAACCAAATATAGGCGCCATTAAAAAGGCAAATAAAAAGGAATGCGAAAAGGCACGATGCATTAGCATAGACGACATTTTATCAGATACAATAAATTTAGCAAAAACGTCTAAATCTGGTATTGTGCCTGCAATTGCACCCCAAAATAAAGCTTTATTCCCAAGTTTTTTTCCTAAAATAACTTCACCTACCGCAGCGCCTAATACTATTTGTGTTAACGAATCCATTAATTATAAAACTCTTTTTTAAACGGATTACGAAGACTGAATTCCGTTGGGTTAATATTTTTAACGATGAGATTTAATAAAAACTTACCTGTTTTTTTTCTTGCTTTAATGTATAAATCCATAGTAGTTGGTTGTGCGCCAACGCAAGATTTCATGGTTTCAGCAGTTCTGCCAAAGTGTATTTTTGACACCTTGTTGTTTAAACCAAAATTAATATAATCAATAAGCATTTTTTGGTATAAATTATATTTTAAATTTTGGGTGTAATCTATGCCAATAAAGCTTGCTTCTAAAGTATTGTTGTTTATAAATGAAGTTCTAAAACCTAAAAGATTATCGTTAATATAATAGCCGAAAAAGTGATATTGTTTTGATAAGTTTTCTTTAAGTTTAATAAAAGTGTTTGTGTTAAATATACCAATATTAAAATTGGAATTTTTTATTACTTGATTGTAAAGTTTTTTTATACTATCAGCATTGTTTTTTATATCTAAAGTTGAAAATTCTTTAATTGTAAGTTCGTTAGATTTTAATAATACGTTTTTAGATCTTGAGCGGTATTTTGTTTTAAAATCTTTTAAAATATCTTCAAAATTTTGCCAATTTTCTTTTATTGATAATACCATATTTACATCAATATTAAATTTTATAAAATCATGTTTTTTAATTAAATAATCTTTGTCAATTGTATCTGGATAAAACTCTTTAAAAATGGTGTAATTAATTGATTTATTCCTCTTTATTAAATCATTAATAGCATTGTTTAGTTGCTTAAAAATTGTTTTAGTGCTAATATTAGTATTGAAATAAAAAGTATTTTCGCCAGTAGCAAAAATATTTCCTGCAATTAAAATGGTTATTTTTCTATTTAAAAAATGACGTAAAATTTTATTCTGAAACTTACAAGGAATACTGTCAAAGTTAAAGGTACTTGAATCGTATTCTAATAATTGAAAAACGGATTTACCTATTGGCTTATTTTCGTTATCATAATAAATAACATATATAAATTGTGACACTTCACTAACTGTTTTTTCAATAGCTTGTAAATAGGCTAAGTCTAAAAAAATAGTATTCGAAACAATAGAATTCCAATGTTCTTCGTTAATTTGGGCAATGTCAAAAACTATTTTGAATTCGGTTTTAGTTAGTAGCATGAATTGGTTTTATAAGTAAGTCGGAATTTATAAATTTTAGTTACAGTAAATCCAAACAAAAGATAAAGATACTTTTTTTACAGGTTATTAGTTAACTCAGCTTTAAAAACAGTAGCAAAGTGTTTTTTTATTTTGGTTTTAACTTCAGTAACCGCAACTTTTTTATTCAATTCAACTTCCATTGAAGTAACTGCTTTACCTCGAATTCCACAAGGAATTATATGGTCAAAAAAGCCTAAGTCGGTTGAGATGTTCAAGCCAAAACCATGCATTGTTACCCATCTTGAAGTTCGTACACCTAAAGCACATATTTTTCGGGCAAATGGTGTGCCAACATCTAACCATACACCTGTTTCGCCTTCGCTACGTTCGCCAGATATTCCGTATTCTGCAAGGGTTAAAATAATGACCTCTTCTAAATTACGCATAAATTTATGTATGTCTGTAAAGAAATTGTCTAAGTCTAAAATAGGATAGCCAATAAGTTGTCCAGGACCATGATAAGTAATGTCTCCACCTCTATTTGATTTGAAAAAAGAAATGCCTTTTTTTTCTAATTGCGTCTCAGAAAGTAATAAATTATTTAAATCGCCACTTTTGCCTAAAGTATATACGTGCGGATGTTCGGTAAACAATAAATAATTTGGAGTTGGGTTGTTTAACTCATTATTTCGATTGTTTAATTTAATATCAATTATTTGTTGAAATAGTTTGTTTTGATATTGCCAAGCGTCTTTATACTCTTTAACGCCAAGCTCTTGAAACCTTACTTTTTGCATTATTTTTCTATCTTAATATCTAAATCAAATGAAGTAGGATTATTAATTAAGTCGTCTACAGGTTTTTTAATGTATATGGTTTTTCTGTCGGTACTATATTTTGCATTTTTAATGGATGCGCTTTTAATTGGCTTGTAAAAATGATATTCTAAATTATAGGTAGAACCGCTTAAAAACATATTTAAAGATTCCATTGATTTGTCGTATTTTTTAGTTTCTTCTTCGTTTAATTTTCTCTCAATGGCTTTTCTTGAAAATTTGCTTCTTTTAAAAGAATACTTAACTTCTGATTTTGAAGTTATTTTTTTATCATCTGTTTGTGTGGCGTTTAAAATTTCTTCCAGTTCGTCTAATTCTTTAATGTTGTTAAATGCACCTTTTATATTCATAGAAAACTCGTTTTTATTTTTGTCTTCATGAATAACCATGACAATATCTTTCATGCGGTTTAATTTTTCTTGCTGTTTTATTGGTAGTTTAGAAATGCTGTCTTTATGTTTAATTAGCATTTCAGAAAAATTAATAATAGAATCTGTTGCAACATAGTTGGAATCGATTTTTGTTTCGCCACCTAAACCATTCATTGATTTCATCATTTCGTTCATGTCTATTTCGATATCGTATTTACCAGAACCGTTTTCTTCTAAATAAATTTTTTCAGTTATTTGACAACTTGTTAAGCTGAAAATTGCAATAACGATTGTAAAAAATAGGTTTTTCATTTTTATTGTTTTTAAGATTTTTTTCAAAGATATGTTTTAATAAAAAATAGTGTGTTTTAATTGATAGACGCTTGTGTTAATTTGATAAGTGAAAAAAATATAACTATTTTAAAGATTTAAGATAGGTAATTACACTTTTTCTTATATCAAAATTTAGTTCGTTTTTAGTTGGTTTATACACAGAAATTACGCCTTTATTTTTTTCGTTTAAAAACGGAATATCGTATCCTTTTAATAAGTAATCACTAAAAGCAACGGTATAAATTTTATTTTTATCGATGGGTTTTTCATCTACAAGCCACAGTTTGCTTTCTTTGTTGTAATTTGCTTTAAAACGTTGCAAATAAGAACCTTTTCCTGCATGTAATCTTCCGTATTGTAAAGTTTTTTCTAAAACATCTCCTTTAATTTTTACTTTTAAAACTTTTCCGCCGTAAGGCAATACTCTAAAAATATCAATACCAGTAATGTTGCCTTTTAACTGGTCGTCAATACGTATTGAACCGCCATTAACCAAAGCACAATCTACTTTATTATCAAAGCCATAAGCCATTGCTTTAGTTATAATATTACCTAAATTAGTTTGGGTACTTCTAATTGGTGTATCTCTGCCGTCAAGTGGTTGGTTGGCAACAAAAATGACTTCTTTTGAGTTTGGTAAAATATCTCCAATTTTTTCATCTAAAAGAACGTTCCATTTTTTTATAATTGTAGCAATTTTATCATCACTTTTCGATTTTTTATTTATTGGAATTAATTCGGATTTAATTTCAATTTTTTTAGTTTTTGTATCGTAGATTAATTTGTGTACATAAACGGTTTTTGCATTGGCATCTGCTTTAGCTATTTTACAATTACCTATTGGTATTAAACGGTTGGTGTGTTCGTGTCCGCCCATAATTAAAGGAATTTCAGGCAGCATTTTTGCTATCATTTCGTCTTGGTCTTGTTGTAAATGTGTCAAACCAATAATAAAATCTGTTTTATTTTTTAGTGTATTGTAAGCATTTTTCGTATCTTCATAAAAATCTCCATAATCTACAAAGTCTTTTGGGTTTGAATTGATACATGGAGCAACAAAACCAATTTTTATTTCAGTTCCATCGGCATCTTTTGCATTAAAAATAATTGTTCTCGGAATATTATTTTTAGTACTGTCTTTTTCAACATAAAAAGGTGTTAAACCTTTATCTGTTTTGTGAAACGCATTGGTAGAAATCCATTGAAAATTAGATTCGTTTAAACGTTTTTGTAAATCTTTGTATTTTAAATCAAACTCATGATTACCAAAAGCAACTAAATCAAAATTCATAGCATTCATTACTTCAATCATCTGTTTGCCTTTAATCCTTTCGCCTTGGTGTTTTAGTGTTCCTAATAAAGATGGATTTAAAAAATCGCCTGCCATAACCATATATGTATTAGGATTTTCTTTTAATAGATCTTTATGTAGCGCTTCAACTCTATCCATTCCTCCAAATTCGCCATTACCAAGTGAACCAATTTCATAAACATCATTTAATTGTAAAAATGTTATTTCTATTTTATGATCATCTGTTGAGCACGATAGTAAAAAAAATAAAGAGAATGCGTATATTAAATTTTTCATGATATTGGTATGTTGATTTGTATATGCAAATTTACAATTCTTTTAGAAAAGGGAAAGAGAAATTAAAAATGAAAAATGAAAAGTGAAAAATGAAAAGTGGAAAATGAAAAGTGTAAAGTGAAAAGTGGAAAATGAAAAGTGTAAAGTGAAAAGTGAAAAGTGAAAAGTGGAAAGTGGAAAGTGGAAAGTGGAAAGTGGAAAGTGGAAAGTGAAAAGTGAAAAATGAAAAGTGAAAAGTGAAAAATGAAAAATGAAAAATGAAAAGTGAAAAGTGAAAAATGAAAAGTGAAAAGTGAAAAGTGAAAAATGAAAAATGAAAAATGTGAAATTAAAAATGAAAAGTGAAAAATTAGTGTGAGTGTAAATTCAATATTTAAAACTTATCTAACTAAACTAAAATTTCCTTTTTTGGTTGTTACTTTTCCATTAACGTCAATTAAATCTACGCAAAACCAAAAATCTTGAGGCAATGCCAATTTACCATTATAAAATCCATTCCAGCCATTACTTTTTGGGTTAATGACACTCATTATTTTACCGTATCTGTCGTAAATTGTAATGTTTGAAACCGTGTTGTAATGGAGTAGGAGTGTGTTTGGCATTTCCAAATTCCAAGTGTCATTTAAGTTGTCGTTATTTGGCGTGAAGAATTTTTTATATTGAAGTATGGTGATTTCTTTTTGTGTATTTGGAAAACAGCCATTTTTATCTTGTACAGTTATTAAATGATAACCATATAATAAGTTGTTGAAAATTGGACTGTCTTGAAATTCAGCATCATCAATAGCATATTGGTAATCTCCTTCGCCATTTACTTCTATTGTAATAGCAACTCTGGTAGAATACATCGTTTCTGAAACTAAAACAGTAGTAATTGTAGCAGTATTAGAATTGATTACTGTAATGGTTCTACTAACTGCACAGCCGTCATTATTCTCAATTGTCACCGTATAAATTCCGCTTTGGTTGATGTTTATGTTTGTGGTATTGGAGTTTAAATCAATAATAGGGTCAATTCCGTTATCGAAAAACCAAGTATAGGTATTTATATTGTTTGGGTTGCTAAATAAACCACTTTCTAATGTAATGGTGTCAGGATATGTGTTTAAACAGTAGTAAATGTTTGTATTATTTTCAATTTTAGGGTTGTGAAACACTTTTAATTTTATTTTAGCAATCTTAAAACAACCATTTGGATTCTCTATTCTTGCAAAAATTGTTTCATTCTGAATTGTGTTTTCATAAGCGTCAAAATTAGTTATTTCATCGGTTTGATTTGTAGCAGCATTATTTGATTTGTAATAATTAACAACTGTTAAATCAGTATTGTTGTTTGTGATAATTGGATTGGCATCCGTTAAATTAAAAATAAAAAAATCGCTTAAATTATCGTTGCAGCCAATTAATTCGGTGTCTGAAATTATAGGTAAATCGGCAAACTCAACAATTATTTCACCTTCAGAAGTACAACCGCCAGCTAATAGTACTTCAACTTTGTATTTTCCTTCTTGTGAAACAGTATAATTTTGATTGGTGCTAACAGGAGTAAAAGTGTCATACGGAAAAGTAGTGTCAGCAAACCATGTATACGAAATAGCAGAAGTAATACCACTATCTAAAGTAATGTTTTCGCCAGTACAAAGTGCATTATTGTTACTTCTTAACAAATCAACACCTAAATCGGTTCCGATATTAAAACTGCCAGCTTTAAGAAACACAGCTGAATCGTATTGATAATTTACATGGTCTGAAATTATTAACTTTATGTGATATGTTGTGCCAGCTATAACAGTACTTTGTGCTTTTAAAATCGTTGTTTGCCCGTTGAAATTTATAGGCACATTAGTGTCCGTTTGGCTATTCCACGATCCAAAATAGGCTTCGTTAATTTCTTGACAAGAATTAGAAATGTATGGATGTACAGTGGTTACTTTAACAGGTGTATTTGTATTTGGAACAAGTGCAATGTTTGTATAATTAGTATCTGTATCAGCTTTTATTAAAAAAGCAAAAACATCAGAGTAAGCACAAGTATTATTATTGCCTTCTTGATATTCTTCTGAGGCAAAGATGTATTCAAAACTCATAAAATTAGTTACTGGTACAAAGTCAAATTCAAGTACAGTAGTGTCAAAAGTATCCGAAAAGAAATTTGCCATATCAGCATCATTACTTGTGCCTAAATTATCATCGCTCAAAGAAGTGTTTGGTCCAGAAATATGATTGGTAAAGCCTGTGCTAAGAACAATACCAGAATCAAAAGGGAAATTTGAACCATTTTTGTTAAACGATGCAAAGCTATTATTGCCAGAAACATTAAAGTTAGAAATCGTTGCGCAATCAAAATTATTAAATAACAATTCTACTAATTCTTGTGCCGATTGTGTGTTGTTAACTGTGATTTGCGAAAAACTAAATAGGCTATATAAAAAGGAAATAATAATAAAAAATAGTTTCATAAATAGTTACTGAAAATAAATACTGTTATGTATGACAATAAATACAAAGGTAAAGAATAAATACTATTTGGTAAGAAATATTGTGTGAGTTTGGTAAACTTGTAAATAGAAAAATTACTTTTTTACAATAGGAATAGTTATTTGAATAAAAATAATTACTTTTGCCGCTTAACAAAAGATTATAAAAATGACAAATAGAACATTTACTATGTTAAAACCAGATTCTTTAGAAAAAGGAAATACTGGTGCAATTTTAGAAAAAATTAATGCTGCAGGTTTTAGAATCGTAGCAATGAAAATGACTCATATGACAAAAAGAGATGCGGAAGCATTTTATGCTGTTCATAACGAGCGTCCATTTTTTGGAGAATTAGTAGAATACATGACTCGTGGTCCAATTGTAGCTGCAATCTTAGAAAAAGAAAACGCAGTAGAAGACTTTAGAGTTTTAATTGGTGCAACTAACCCAGAAGATGCAGCTGAAGGAACAATTAGAAAGTTATATGCAGCTTCTATCGGAGAAAATGCAGTACATGGTTCGGATAGTGATGAAAATGCAGCTATTGAAGGCGCTTTTCATTTTTCAGGTAGAGAAATGTTTTAATAACATTGATTTAGCTTATTATTTAGAATAAATGTAAGTATTTAAAAATTCCTAATTTGCAATATGTAAATTAGGAATTTTTATTTTAGAAGCAATTAAGATTGTAAACGATGTTAAATTTTTCAATCTTTCAATCTTTCAATCTTTCAATTTCACTACATTTGCAAACATGAATTTTTCTTCAAAAATTTTAGAAGCCGCAGTGAATGAAATTTCACAATTACCAGGAATTGGTAAAAGATCTGCATTGCGTTTAGCTTTGCACATGCTAAAACAGCCAAAAGAGCAAACCACATATCTTACTACTGCATTGACTGCTTTACGTAATGATATTAAGCATTGTGTAAATTGCCATAATATTTCTGATGTTGCTATTTGTGAAATTTGTGCGAATCCAAAACGAAATAATAAAATAATTTGTGTTGTTGAAGATATTAGAGATGTCATGGCAATTGAAAATACCTCGCAGTTTAAAGGGTTTTATCATGTGCTTGGCGGAAAAATATCGCCTATGGAAGGTATTGGACCTCACAATTTAAATATAGAAAGTTTGGTAACAAAAATTAAATCTGATGATATAGAAGAAATAGTTTTTGCTTTAAGTTCGACTATGGAAGGAGATACAACAAATTTTTATATTTTTAAACAGATTGAAAATTTAGGAATTAACATCTCTACAATTGCACGTGGAATTGCAGTTGGCGATGAAATAGAATATGCCGATGAAATTACGCTTGGGCGAAGTATTTTAAATAGAGTGCCTTATGAAAATAGTTTAAAACTTTGATTTTTAATGTGTACAGTAATTTATTTACCTAAATAAGAAAGATGGAATTATCAATTATCATTGTAAATTACAATGTCAGACATTTTTTAGAACAATGTTTGCAAAGTGTTTTTGATGCTTGTAAAAATATTTCGGCTGAGGTTATTGTAGTTGATAATAATTCGCACGATTCAAGTTGTGAAATGATAAAAAGTAAGTTTAAAGAAGTTAAACTTATCGCAAACAAAAAAAACACAGGTTTTGGTACAGCAAATAATCAAGGTGTTGCCATTGCAACTGGTAAGTATGTGTTAATTTTGAATCCAGATACTGTGGTTGCAGAAGATACTTTTAAAAAAATAGTTAATTTTGCCAAAACCAAAAATAATCTTGGCGCTTTAGGTGTTAAATTAATTGATGGAACTGGTATGTATTTACCAGAAAGTAAGCGAGGTATTCCAACCCCAAAAGTTTCGTTTAATAAACTTACAGGTATATCGAGTAAACAAACAGGTAAATATTATGCTTCGCATTTAGAAGAAAATGAATCTGGTGTTATTGAGGTTTTAGTTGGTGCATTTATGCTTATTGAGCGAAGTATTTATAATGAAGTAAAAGGTTTTGACGAAGATTATTTTATGTATGGCGAAGACATAGATTTAAGTTATAAAATACATAAAAAAGGATATCAGAATTACTATTATCCAGAAACAAAAATCATCCATTATAAAGGGGAAAGTACAAGAAAAGATGTTAAATATTTAAAGCATTTTTACGGTGCAATGAAAATATTTTATAAAAAACATTTTAAACTCAATAAAATATACGACTTTTTAATGAGTCTTGGTATTCAGTTTTGGTATAGTTTGCAATATTTAAAACTAACAAAAAAGGCAAGTGCTATTAAGCCAATTACTAAATTTATATATATAGGTAAACGTAACCATGTTTTTAATAAATTGATTACTGTTTATAATTCAAAACAAGCAATTAATCAAACTGACATAAATATTGAGACTGCTAATTTTAATAATACGGATGCTGTAATTTTTGATAATGAATCCATTTCAAATAAAAAAATCATTGACACTATGGAATTAATTCATGAAAAGCACCCGAATATTCGATTTAGATTCATTCCGAAAGGCTGTGATTTTATTATCGGAAGTGATAATTCTATAGATAAAGGAAAAGTAATAAAATTTTAAATGAAACTTGATTTAGAACAAGGTTGGAGCAATATTTTACAAGATGAATTTGATAAAGATTATTTTAAAAAATTAATTTACTTTGTAACGAGTGAATATCAAAAGAATACCTGCTACCCTAAAAAAAATGAAATTTTTAATGCGTTTAATGCCTGTAAATTTGAAAATTTAAAAGTGGTAATTATTGGTCAAGATCCATATCATGGCACTAATCAGGCAAATGGATTGTGTTTTTCGGTTAATGATAAAATAAAACATCCACCATCTTTAAAAAATATTTTTAAAGAACTTAAAGCGGATGTAAATAAGCCAATACCAGAATCTGGTAATTTAATTTCTTGGGCAATGCAAGGTGTACTTTTATTAAATGCTACTTTAACTGTTAGAGAAAGTGAAGCGGGTTCACACCAAAAACAAGGTTGGGAAAAATTTACAAATGCGGTTATTAAACAAATTTCTGATAATACTGAAAATGTAGTTTTTTTACTTTGGGGAAATTTTGCAAAGAAAAAAGGGGCAAAGATTGATACAACAAAACATAAAATTTTAATTTCAGGTCATCCTTCGCCTTTAAGCGCTAATAGAGGTTATTGGTTTGGGAATAATCACTTTTCTAAAACAAATGCTTTTTTAAAATCCATTGGTAAAAAAACGATTGATTGGTAGTGAAGTAATTTATAAGTTAGGTTAATTACTTTCCGATACAGAAATTAGCAAAAATATTACCCAATAAGTCATCAGTAGTAACTTCTCCAGAAATTAGACCTAAATGATGTAAAGCGTTGCGAATATCGGTTGCAAATAAATCGGAAGAAATATTATTTTCAATACCAATTTGCACTTCTTTTATAGCAATTAAAGCATTGTTTAAAGCTTCAAAATGACGTGAATTACTAATAATTGTATCATTATTACTTAATGCACCAATATTTGCTAATTTGGTTAGTTCGCTTTTTAATTGATTGATGCCTGTTTTCTCTTTAGAGGAAATTATTATTGATTTTTGATTTTTAAATTCAAAATTTTGAATTTCATTATCATTCAATAAGTCAATTTTATTGATGATTGTAAGAATTTTCTTGTCAGGATATTTTTCTTTAATTGCATTAACGTCATTTTTAATTTTTAATTCTTCATTTTTAATTTTATCAGCGCTAACAAGTAATAACACTAATTGTGCTTTTTCAATATTTTCGTATGTTTTTTTAATTCCGATATTCTCTATAATATCTTTAGTTTCTCTAATTCCTGCCGTATCGATAAAACGAAAATTTATTCCGCTAATAATAAGTTCATCTTCAATAGCATCACGAGTTGTACCAGCAATATCACTTACAATAGCTCTTTCTTCGTTAAGTAACGCATTTAATAAAGTTGATTTACCAACATTTGGTTCGCCAACAATGGCAACTGGAATTCCATTTTTTAAAACATTACCAATAGCAAAACTATCTATTAATTGTTTTAAAGCGGTACTTATTTTATTTACTAAATTGGTAAATTGTGTTCTGTCTGCAAATTCAACATCTTCTTCGGCAAAATCCAATTCCAATTCAATTAAGCTTGCAAAGTTAAGAAGTTCTTGTCTTAAATTTCGAATTTCATTAGCAAAACCACCTCGCATTTGTTGCAATGCTATTTGATGTGAAGTTTGGCTATCACTTGCAATTAAATCAGCTACAGCTTCTGCTTGACTAAGATCCATTTTTCCGTTAAGGAAGGCACGAAGAGTAAATTCGCCAGCATCGGCATTTCGGCATCCGTTTTTTAAAAATAATTGAATAATTTCTTGCTGAATATAAACAGAACCATGGCAATTAATTTCCACTACATTTTCACCAGTATATGAGTTCGGATTTTTAAAAATGGAAACCAAAACTTCATCAATAATTCGGTCACTATCAATAATATTACCTAAAAAAATAGCGTGAGATTTCTGTTTTGTTAAATCTTTATTACTAAATTTAGATTTAAAATGCTTGTTAACAATATGTATAGCATTTTTTCCTGAAACTCTAATAATGGCAATAGCGCCAACTCCTGCAGGAGTAGCTAAAGCAATAATGGTGTCGTTATTTATTGTTTTGATTGTGTAGGTGTTTATTTATTGATGCAAAAATAAGGAATAATTAAATGATGTAGTTGTTTTTAGAATTCAAAATTTAGTGTAACAATCCAATAATAAATGCGTCACATAAATAGAAACAATAAAAAAACTAAAAACTATGGAAACATTACCAATTCAACCTGAAAAATTAACTGAAGATAGAAATTTTTTAATGCTAATGCATTTAAGTTTGTTACTATCATTGCCAACATTGGTTGGCGGATTAATCGTGCCTTATATATTATGGATTACTAAAAAGAAAGAAATTAAAAATGTAGACAAGCAAGGCAAACAAATGCTGAATTTTAAGTTAAGCATGTATGTTTACTTAATAATTTCGACAATATTATTAATTGTGGCAATCGGTTTTATAGGCTTTATTATTGTAGGAATACTTATGTTAGTTTTTCCTATTGTCAATGCAATAAATGTTAGTAACGGAAAAGAACCTTATTACCCTTTTACTATTGAATTTATAAAATAGGAGAAAAATTGGGTAAAATAAAAGGCCTTCATTTAAAATGGAGGCTTTTTTGTTATATTTAATTTGATAGAAAATTTGTAATAATTCGAGTTGTACCAATTCTATTTCAAATTTATAGCGTATTGTGGTGTTGAATTGGTGTTAAGTAATACTTCCAGACTTAAATGCTAAATAGATAAATAAAACATACGTGCCAAATAGTAAGACACCTTTGTAACGTGAAATATTATATTTTTTTGGTATTAATGATAGTGGTAATAAGATAAAAGCGATAGCAATCATCCAATAAATATCTTTTTCTAATACAATAGGATTTACTTTTAATGGCGAAATTATAGCTGTTAAACCTAATACCGAGCCTATATTAAATATATTAGAACCAATTAAATTACCAAGTGATATTGCTTTTTCGCCTTTTATAGCAGCAATTACTGACGCTGCTAATTCAGGTACACTTGTACCAATTGCAATTACAGTCAAGCCAATAACACCTTCAGATATGTTAAGGCTTCGAGCAATTTCTTTTGCGCCTTTTACTAAAAATTCAGAGCCAAAATACAATGCTGCAGCTCCAAGAATAAGCCATAAAAATATTTTTCCATAGCCAACTTGCTCTAAATCGTCATCAAGTTCATCATCTAAATCTGTTATTGTTTCTTTTTGGTTGCTTTTTCTTGCATTCCAAATCATGTAAACAATAAAAATAATAAGTAAAACAAATAAAATAATTCCTTCCGCTCTACTTAGTAGTAAGTCATTTTTTAAAAACCAAAATAGAAGAAAGGAGAAAAATAACATTACTGGCCAATTCAATTTAAAAAAACTTTTATCTACAGTAATCGAAGATATTATTGCTGTAATACCTAAAACCAAAGCAATGTTTGCAATGTTAGAACCAATAACATTAGATAAAGCCATATCTGCAGATCCGGCTAATGCAGCTTTTAAACTAACAATTAATTCGGGAGCAGAAGTTGCAAATGAAACAACGGTCATACCGATTACTAATTTGGATAGATTAAATTTAAATGATAGTCCTACAGACGATTTTACTAAAAAATCACCTCCAAAAACCAATAATAAAAAACCTAATAATATATAAAAAATACTCATTGTTTTCTTTTTGCAGCAAATATACTATTCTAATGTTAAATACAGTAAAACGATAAAAATAGTTAGTTAACTATAAAAATAGTTGTATAACTAAATAAATAGTTATATGTTTGTCTCGCAAATGAGAAAACCCTTTGAATAGTGTATTCATTTATAATGTAATTCTTAGGGTTTTATAAAAAATAAGAAATGTTGAATCTTGAGAAAAATTCAACATTCAACATTCAACACTTGATAAATGGAAAAATTAACAAATAAAGAAGAGGAAATTATGCAAGTGCTTTGGTGCTTAAAAAAGGCATTTGTAAAAGAGGTTGTAGCAGAATTATCAGAACCGAAACCGCATTATAATACTGTATCGACTGTTATTCGAAAAATGGAAAGTAAAGGTTTTGTCAAACATTATGCTTTTGGAAATACACATCAGTATTACCCTATAATAAGTATGGAAGATTATAAAAAAACTGACATGCAAAAAACGATTAACAATTATTTTGATAATTCGTATAAAAATGTGGTTTCTTTTTTTGCAAAAGAAGAAAAAATTAGTGTAAAAGAATTAAAAGAAATTATTAAGTTAATTGAAAACAAAGATTAAAAAAATAACAAATAAAATTACCGTTGCGTTGATAATGTTTTGTTGAGTTAATTGTAGATTAATGATATGCATTAAATTCAAAGGTTAATATTTTAATTATGGATTATATTTTAAAAGTTACATTAATTAGTAGTATTATCTACTTGTTTTATAAATTGTTTTTAGAAAATGATACTTTTTTTCAATCAATTAGAGCTTATTTTGTTGTAGGTATTGTGTTGTCATTTTTACTTCCTTTGTTAATAATACCTATCTATATTGAAGTTGAATCGGTTGTGACTCCAGAAATGATAAAAGTTTCTAATTTTGCTGAATTAGATCATTTAACACAAGAAACAATTCCTTTGTTAAAAAAACAATTTATTGATTGGTTATTGGTGTTGCAATATGTTTACTTTATTGGTATTGCTATATTTACATTAAAGTTCATAATTGAATTGATTTCATTAATTCGATTGATTAAAATTAGCGATAAAAACAAAATTGGCAATTACTATTTTATAGAAATAAATAATAATATTTCGCCATTTTCATTCTTTAAGTATATTGTTTATAACAAAGCGTATTTTTCAAAAAACGAATTGATAAATGTAATAGAACATGAAAAAGTACATGTAAACCAATTGCATTCTTTAGATAATTTAATAGCACAATTATTTGTCATTGTTCAATGGTTTAACCCAATAGTTTGGTTGTATAAAAAAGAGTTGCAACAAAATTTAGAATATATAGCAGATAGCATTGCGCAAGAAAAAGCCAAAACCCATAAAAAATACCAATACTTACTTTTAAAAACAGGTATTAAAAATAACTCGTTTGCACTGAGTAATAATTTTTTCAATTCACAATTAAAAAAGCGTATCATTATGTTACAAAAAAGTCAAACAAAAAAGTTCAATCAAGTAAAGTATGCATTGCTAATACCATTAATAAGCTTATTTTTATATTCCTTCAATATAAAAGAAGTGTATATAGGTAAAACAAAATCGTCGATTAATTTTTCAAATAAAACAATAGTAATTGATGCTGGTCATGGAGGACAAGATGCAGGAGCAATTTCGAATGGAATTTTAGAAAAGGACATTGCTTTAAGTATCTCAAAAAAAGTAAAAGAATTATATAATGGTACAGCTACTATTATTTTAATAAGAGATAGTGATAAATTTTTAAGTTTAACTGATAAAATTGATAAGGTAAATAAAATTAAACCTGATTTGTTAATTTCTTTGCATGTAAATTCATCGTTAAATAAAAAAGATAATGGTTTAATTACTTATATAAGCGAAGATAATTTAGAAGCAGAGTCATCAGAGAAAATAGCAAATAATTTAATGGCTAAATTTTCAAAAACAAATTTAAAATGTGAGTTTCTTAGTTTAGCAAATTTTAAAATGCTTGCAAAAGTTAATTGTTCTGCTGTCTTAGTAGAAGCTGGTTATATTTCAAATAAAAAAGACAGAGATTATATTAGTTCTATTAAAGGTCAGAATGATTTAGCGCAATCAATAGTTGATCTTATTAATGGTAAGCAAAGTAATAATTACCAACCAAAATTTATTTTGCCAATCCGTAAAGAAAATGTTATTTCAATTTCTTCAAAATTTGGTATGAGAACTCATCCGATAACAAAAAAACAAAAATTTCATAAAGGGATTGATTTTAAGGCGAAAAATAATATCAATGTGCATGCAGTTGAAAGTGGAGTTGTGTTGATTTCTGGTTTTGATAATAGTAAAGGTAATTTTATTATAATAAAACACAAAGGCAATTATGCAACTAGATATTACCATTTAGGTAAAATTAAAGTAAAAGCAGGAAGTGCAGTTTCAGCAGGTGAGATAATTGGAGTTGTAGGTAGTACAGGAAAATCATTATCGCCACATTTGCATTTTGAAATATTAAAAAATAATAAAAATGTTAATCCAAAAGATTATTTGCAATTACCAGTTATAAAAAAGAATAATCATAGAAATTCGTCAAGTAAAAATAACATAAGTAAAGGTTTTTCTAAATTTTCATCCAATAAAAAAATAAAAGAAACTCCATATTCTGGTGCTAATGTAATGATAGTTAAATCAACTACGAATAAAGATATCGAAAACTACATTTCATTATTTAAAAAAGAGAATAATATTGATTTAAAAATTTATAATTTAAAGCGGAATACAAAAAAAGAAATTATTGAAATAGCTATCGAAGCGAAATCGAAGACTGCATTTTCAACATATTCATACAGTCAAAAAGAACCAATACATCAAATTTTTATAGGTTTTGATAAAAACAGAGATGAGATTGTAATTACCAATGTTACGTTTGGTAATAAGCAAAACAAAGAACCAAATAAAAGCGGTTGGATTTATTTAGAACACAAAGGCACGTATTTTTATAAAATTCAAAAAAACGAAGTTGAATTTTTTAACAGATATGGCGTAACAACAATGCTTGATTTGTCAGAAAAATTACTAATTAAATTAAATAAGCAAGATAAAAGGCGATATGTATTAAAAGAGCAACACCGCAATCAAGCAGGATTTATAAACTATAAAGGAGAAGAGTTTTTCTATACACTAAAAAAAGAAAAGCCTATTTTTAGAGATAAGTATGGAGCTGTTGTAAATAATAAGCTAACGCAAGAGCTATTAATAAAATATGAGTTGCGTAAAGAAAAAAGAATAAAATTAAAAAATAGAGTTGATGAAATAAGAAGAAACAAAAGAAAACATGTAAAAGTCATCAAAGAAACAGATGTAAAAAAATAAGATGAGTAAAATGCTCTAAAAAGAGATAAGCAGTAAAAAAAAGCATTAATTAATTTTAATGCTTTTTTTTAGTCTTGATTTTTCAGATACATTAGTTATGGTATTTGTGAATATAAACAATTCAAAAATGATGAAACGTGTAATAATCATAAATAAATTACCGAATACATCAATAATTAAACAAAACGAAATAAAAACTGTCTACAAATGTTTCAAAATGAAATGAAATATGTTATATTTATTTAGATATGATACAAAAATCAAGATAATATGTTTTACTTCAAGGGTTTATTCGTGTAAATAGTTAAAAAACCATAGTCAAACTCACCCTTTTTTTATTTTCTTTATTTTAAATTTTTAAAGTAGCTATATATTGTGGTATGAATTCAAAAAATGATTTTGGATTTGACGTCAAAAAAGAAATGCTTATTAATTAAAAACTCAAAAAATATGATTACAGTTATTATTCTTTTTGTGGTTACTTTAATAAAACAAATTATTGCCATGTTTTAAAAGCTAACTACAAACCTAAAAAAAAAATACTCTCGATAAATTATCGAGAGTATAATACTTTGATGTTTTAAATGATCTAAATTTTAAACCTACTGAAAACTGAAAAAGTGTTAAACAAAAAAAACTGTCTAAAAAGACAGTTTTTTATTTTATCACAATTTATTTTATTGATGTTTAAAATAAGTTTGTTTTGCTTTACTAAAATATAAATCACCTTTTAACTTTCTCCATTTCTTTAAAAAGTTAAGAGTTAAATCTGAATAATTAATTTTATCAGATGTGAATTCATTGTAAATAGCTTCAATTTCTTTAGAGGTATATTCTGCTTTAAATTTTGTAATTGCAGCCTTAACTAATTCTTTTTTGTAAACAGCCATTTCTTTATTAAATGAAGCAGCTTGTTTACTGTCTAAATTTTTAGTCATGCTTGCGGCTAAAGAATTTACAGGTACCATTCCTTTTTTAGCGTTCATTAATCTAAGTATAGCTGAGTCTCTATCGTTTTGACTAAACAAAGATAAGGTAGCTAATGTTAAAACGAATAATAGTATGATTTTTTTCATGTTGTAGATTTTTAATATAATATCTTTATATAATTCGCAATATATGAAACAAAAACAATACCAAAAAGAAAATTATGGTATTTTTAAATATTTATGTGTCTGAAGTGAGATGTTCCAATTAGGATTTTTTAGTACAAAATCAATAATTAAAGGAGTCATTTTTTCTTTGTTACTCCATTCGGGCTGTAAGTATAATTTGCAGTGGTCTTGTACCTTTTCAGCTTGTTCTATAGCAAAATTAAAATCATTTTTATTAAAAATAATTATTTTTAATTCATTTGCCTTTGAGTAAATAGAATCAAGTGGTAATTTATTTTTTTTAGGTGATAGGCAAATCCAATCCCAATTCCCAGATAGTTTATGCGAACCAGATGTTTCAATATGTACTTTTACATTTTGATCTCTTAACGAATTTGTAATGTAATTCATATTCCACATCAACGGTTCTCCACCTGTAATAATAACAGTTTTCGCATGTTGTACTGCATTTGAAACAATAAGGTCTGTTTTAATTGCTGGATGTAATTTTTCATTCCAACTTTCTTTAACGTCACACCAATGACAGCCAACATCACAGCCTCCAATTCGTATAAAATAAGACGCTTTACCAGTATGGTAGCCTTCGCCTTGTATGGAGTAAAATTCTTCCATTAATGGAAGTAGTTCGCCTTTTTCTAACATTAAAGCTCTTGTATTCAAATTTATTTATTTTTTGCAAAGGTAATATATTATTGGATAAATAACTTCTTTTTTTGTAATTTGCGACTTATAATTTTGACAAATGGATACAAAAAAAAAGTTTTTTGATTATATAGAAAACGGATACACTACTAAAGGTGATTTTATAAATTTAGGAGCTGCTATGTTAGGTGAAGATACTGTTACAAATGCTTTTGTAAAACTGCCTTTAAAAACATTTAATAGACATGGTTTAATTGCTGGAGCTACAGGTACAGGAAAAACGAAAACATTACAGGTTTTTGCAGAAAATTTATCAAATGCAGGAGTTCCTGTATTATTAATGGATGTAAAAGGCGATTTGAGTGGTTTAGCAAAGGCAAGTTCAGGGCATCCTAAAATAGACGAACGTCACAAAAAAATTGGTTTTCCTTTCGAAGCTAAAGAGTTTCCGATAGAAATTTTAACAATTTCCGAACAAGATGGTACCAGAATGAGAGCTACTGTAGCTGAATTTGGACCTACACTATTATCAAGAATATTAGATCTATCTGAAACACAAAGTGGAATTTTAGCTGTGTTATTTAAATATTGTGATGATAATAAATTACCATTATTAGATTTAAAAGATTTAAAAAAAATATTGCAGTTCGCAACAAGAAAAGGTAAAAGCGAATTAGAAGAAAATTACGGAAGAATTTCGACAGCGTCAACAGGTGCTATTTTAAGAAGAATTGTTGAAATAGAACAACAAGGTGGAGAACTATTTTTTGGAGAAAAATCTTTTGAAATAGACGATTTATTACGAGTTAATGACAACGGTAATGGTATAATTTCTGTATTAAGATTAACCGATATACAAGACAGACCAAAATTATTTTCTACATTTATGCTTCAGCTATTAGCTGAAATATATGAAACACTACCAGAACAAGGTGATAGTGGAAGACCAGAGTTAATTATGTTTATCGATGAAGCGCATTTAATATTTAAAGAAGCTTCAAAAGCCTTACTTAATCAAATTGAAAGTATTGTAAAGTTGATTAGATCTAAAGGTGTCGGTATTTATTTTGTGACACAGAACCCAAAAGATATACCTTCGGCTGTTCTTTCTCAGTTAGGTTTAAAAGTGCAACATGCATTAAGAGCTTTTACTGCCAATGATAGAAAAGCCATAAAATTGGCAGCTCAAAATTATCCAGATTCTGAATATTATGATACTGCGACTGTTTTAACACAGTTAGGAATAGGAGAAGCTTTGGTTTCTGGTTTAAACGAAAAAGGAATACCTACACCTTTAGTGCGTACAATGTTAAGAGCACCAATGAGTAGAATGGATATTTTGTCTTCCAATGAAATACAAAAGGTTATTAACTCCTCTGTTATATATAATAAGTATGCAAAAGAAATTGATAGAGAAAGTGCGTATGAATTATTAATAGATAAGATTGAAAATATTAATAAAGAGATTGAACAGAAAGAAGAAAAGAAAAAGAAAAAAATAAAGACGACTTCAAATAGAAGGAGTACAAGAATGAACCCAATTTTAAAGGTTGTTACAAGTGCAACTTTTATTAGAGGTGTATTGGGAATTTTAAAAAAAGTGATGAGGTAATTAGTATTTAACTTTTGTAAATTGATTAATTATATTTATAAAATTATATATTTGCTACCTTAGAGTAAAAAAACTAACAAAATATTCTTATTATTATGAGTGAAAAAGATGACAATAAAAAAGAAGCTAAATCTAAAATTGAACAAATTAGAATTGATCTTGAAAAGAAATTAGCAGCAATTGAAAAAACAAAGACAAATTTTAAAGCGACCGATTCAAAAAGTGAGGTAGTTGACAATGATGTTTTAAAAACAGATGCTATAGCATCTGATTTAGACCCTGTATTCGAAATATCAGAACCTATTGAATCTATAGAAGACGCAAATAAAGAAAAAGTATTACCAATAGTTGCCAAACCATCAGAAATTATAGAAGTAAAGAGTGATTTAAAAAAAGAAGCTGTAATTACTGAAAACAAAGTATCTACTCCTCCAAAAACTATTGTGGCAGCTATGACTAAAAAAGTTAGTAATAATGTTATTGAGGTCGAAGCTGAAGAAGAAGAAGAAGCTAAAAAAGGTATATTTGGTTATTTAATTTATGGATTTTTAATTGCATTATTCTTAGTTATAGGCTATTTAATTGTAGATTACATGAAAGAAAATAAAAATCTACAAAATGAAAAGATGAATCAGAAACTTAAAGAATTTAAAAATAAAAGCTATTTAGACTCTATACAATTAGCAGACTTAAATAGCCAATTGTTAGATATTCAATCTAAAACAATGATTGATTCTTTAGATAGGATGTATGAAAACGAATTAATAGCTAATTCCAAACGTTTAAATAAAAACAGTGTCGTTAAAAAAAATTATAAAGCTTCAAATAAAAAAAAGAAATCTCAATCGGTTCAAAACACTTCCGTGGATAATTCAGTGGCTTCATCAATAGTTAATAACGAAAGCGGTATCAATAATAGCGATTCTTCCAATCAATCAATTATTGATTCAAGTACAAGTAATAGTGCAGAATCTAATGAAAGCTCTTCTGATTTAGCTAAATCGAATAAAGCAACCGATATAGGTAAAAACGAGGCGTCTTCTACTGAAAATAAAGCTGCAAATAACGAAAGTAAAGAAACTATAAAAAGCAATGAAGATTTAGCAAGTGAAAAACCAAAAATTGTTAAGGCTCCAGTTTATCCTGGTTGTGAAAAGAAAAAGTCAGAGTTCAATAGAAAAAAATGTTTAACGTCAAAAATGTACCGTCATGTTAATAGAAAATTCAACAGTGACATAGCTCAAAATTCCGGGTTAAATGACGGACTTCATCAGGTGAAAGTTTCGTTCATCATTGATAAAAGAGGGTACGCTACAGTACTGACCGTACGTGGAGAAAGTAAAGAATTAGAACAAGAAGCTATTCGAGTTATTCAAACATTGCCAAAAATGAAACCAGGGACAATAAATGGAAGTAAATCAAAAATGCAATATACGATTCCTATTAAGTTTATAATTAACAATTAAAAGCCTCTATATAATTAGTATTTCAATTTTAAGCATTTAATTTTACAGGTTTTTGTTGTTTTAAAATTTGATTAGGCATGAGTATAATGTTGATTATAAGTTGAGTGTAAATTCAGCGTGAAATAATTTTAAATTATTACATTTTTTTCATTGTTAAATAGAATATTCGTATTAAGTTTGCATCCGCTAAGAAATTGGCAAAAACAAGTTCAAAAGTATTGACATATTAATAGATTAGACAGTTAAAAATAAAGAAAAAATATTATTAAAATAAATTTCAAAAATTAGTTGTCAGATTAAAAAAATGTTTTACATTTGCATCCGCTAAGAAATTGGCGAAAACAAGTTCAAAAAGTATTGACATATTCATAGTCTTGATAATTAAAATAAAGAAAAAATATTATTAAAATAAATTTCAAAAATTAGTTGTCAGATTAAAAAAATGTTTTACATTTGCAGTCCGAAATAAAATGAGTAAAATCATGTTTATGAAAACGGAAAAGTTCATTGAGAGAATAGACAAAATTGACAGCGTAAAAAAGAGTAAACCACTTAATTTCGATTAAGTACTTT
>JALSLZ010000204.1 GCA_026988075.1 Flavobacteriaceae bacterium | reverse complement strand
TAATTTTAAAAATTTTAAAAAAGAAATGATGATGATTATAGTCTGTTAATTTATACAATAAAAAAACTATTAATAATTAGGTTTATTCACTTATTAAAAACAATTAACAAGTTATAAAAGTAGTAATGTTATAATAATCAGTACTTTTTTAGTATTTATATACATCTTGTTAACAACTCATATTAACTAATTTTATTAATAAGTAAATAACTAATAATATTAATAAACAAGCTATATTATGTTAATAACATGTTTTAAAATAACAATATTATTATTTGCTTTTCTCTTTATTAAATTTGTATTGAAATTTATTTTAAATAATAAAAATTTACTTGTATTTTTTGAGTATAAAACAATTAACAATTTGTGTTTTTTATAACTATTTGAAACAACTTAATTTAAAACATTCTATTAACATTGTTAATTATTTTTGTTAATAAGGCTAATAAGCTTAATTTTGTTTTATGAAAACAATAGCAATTGCAAACGATCACGCAGGAACTGAATATAAATTCAAAATTATTAAATATTTAGAAGAACAAGGATATAAAGTAATTAATTTTGGAACAGATACTAATAAAAGTATGGATTATCCTGATACCATTCATCTTGCAGCACAAGCGGTAAATGATAAAAAAGTAGATTTAGGCATTATACTTTGTGGTTCTGGTATTGGCGCACAAATGGTAGCAAATAAACACCAAAATGTACGAGCTGCTTTATGTTGGAATAATGAATTGGTTAAATTAACAAGACAACATAATGATGCAAACATATTAAGTATTCCTGCTCGTTTTGTTTCTTTACAGCAAGCTTTAAGTTTTGTAAAAATATTTTTAAATACTGAATTTGAAGGTGGAAGACATCAAAATAGAATAAATAAAATACCTTGTCATTAAAATGAAAAAATATTTATTTTTAAGCACACTAATAATATTTTTTATTTTTATAAACTCTTGTGTAACATTACGTAAAAGTGATAAAACTGTTTTAAAAGAGTTTAAAAAACACAATCAAACACCTGTTATTTACCACGATATTTATAATGGAATATCAATAAGATATATAGCAGATAAAAAGTTTAACAAAAATCTACCTACTATTATTTTTGTTCATGGTGCTCCAGGATCATCAGATAATTATTACAAACATTTACAAGATGTAGATTTACAAAAAAAAGCAAACTTAGTTACTATTGATCGTTTGGGTTATGGTTATTCTAATTTTGGAAAAGCCGAAGTTTCTTTAGAAAAACAAGCTAAAATGATTGAATTTATAATTCAAAAATACAAAGAGAATAAAATTATGTTAGTTGGTTGGTCGTATGGTGGAACTATTGTTGGTAAAATGGCAACAACTTCAAATTACTCACATGTAATACTAATTGCTCCAGCAATTTCATCAAAAGACGAAAAGTATTTTTGGTTTGGTAATTTTGCAAAATGGAAAGCAACAAGATGGTTATCGCCTAAAGTTTTTCAAGTTGCCGAAGAGGAAAAATTAGCACACGCCAAAGAGTTAGAAAAAATAGAAAACGATTGGCAAAATGTAAAAACACCAATTACCTATTATCATGGTAATGATGATGGTTTGGTACCTTATAAAAATATGGCATTCCTAAAATCTAAAATAGATAGTACTATTTTAAAAACGGTAACCATAGATAAAGGTTCGCATTTTATTATTTTTAAAAATTACGATACTATTAAAAAAGAAATGTTAACTGTTTTAGATGAGATGTAAAAAAAGTTAATAACTGTGAATATTTTTATTAAAAACTTGCTCATTAAATAAAATTCATTACATTTGGTATAGTTATATAAAAAATGAACATACAAAATACATATTTTAGCTTTTATTATTTCTTTTATAGATTAAGAGAAACGAGATAGCTATGTATTAAATTAAAAATATAAATATATAAAGTCTCGTTTTACGAGGCTTTTTTTATTGGCATAAATTATGAATAAAATAGCAATACAAGGTATAAAAGGTGCATTTCATCACCTTACAGCAAATCAATATTTTGGAGAAAATATAGCCTTAACGGAATGCTTGACTTTTGACGAAATGCCAAACCTGTTAATTAACAATAAAGTAGATTATTTAGTAATGGCAATTGAGAATTCAATTGCTGGTTCTATATTGGCTAATTATAAATTAATTGATGAGTATAATTTAAATATTGTAGGCGAAGTATATTTACCTATTCAACATCAATTAATGGCGTTAGAAAATCAACATATTAAGCATATTAATGAGGTTTGGTCGCATCCTATGGCAATAAATCAATGTAGAGTTTTTTTACGAAAATACCCACATATTAAACTTATCGAAGCAAATGATACTGCCGAAGTTGCTCGGTTAATCCAAACTAAAAAATTAAAAGGTATTGCTGCTATTGCAAGTAGTAAAGCTGCTAAAATTTATGATTTAAATATTATTGCAACTAATATTCAAACTAATCCAGAAAATTACACTCGTTTTTTTATCCTTAATAAAAGGGAAGAAAAAGAAGTTAAATTTAATAAAGTTTCTCTAAAATTTATTACAAAACACCAACAAGGATCTTTGGTTGAAGTATTACAAATTTTTACAAATAATAAGATGAATTTATCTAAAATTCAATCCTTACCAATTATTGATGAACCTTGGAAATATGCCTTTTTTACCGATGTTGTTTTTGACGATGAAAAGCAATTTATCACAGCATTAAATCAATTAAAAAAGATTACAACTCAAGTGAAAATATTAGGAAAATATAGTAAAATGAAAAGTGATAAATGTAAAGTGATAAATGTAAAGTGATAAATGAAAAGTGAAGAACGTAAAGTGATAAATGTAAAGTGAAAAGTGAAAAATGTAAAGTGAAAAGTGAAGAATGAAGAATGAAGAATGATAAATGATAAATGATAAATGTAAAGTGAAGAATGAAAAGTGAAAAGTGAAAAGTGAAAAGTGAAAAGTGAAAAGTGAAAAGTGAAAAGTGAAAAGTGAAAAGTTAAAAGTTAAAAGTTAAAAGTTAAAAATGTAAAGTGTAAAATGATAATAAATAAAGCAAATAGATTAAATCACGTAAAAGAATACTATTTCTCTACTAAACTGAATGAAATACGTACGCTTGTAGCTAATGGAAAACCTATTATCAACTTAGGTATTGGTTCGCCTGATTTATCGCCTCCAAAAACCGTTATTATGGCTATTTCAAAAGCTGTAGCTGATGAAAAAAAACACTCTTACCAAAGTTATCAAGGTTTACCAGAATTTAGAAAATCTGTTGCTACGTTTTATAAACAAAATTATGATGTTAATCTAAATCCTCAAAACGAAATTCTGCCTTTAATGGGTTCAAAAGAAGGAATTATGCATATTTCTATGGCTTTTTTAAATCAAGGTGATGAAGTTTTAATTCCTAATCCTGGTTATATTACCTATGCTTCGGTTACAAAAATGTTAGGTGCTAAACCTGTTTTTTATAATTTGTTAGAAAAAAATAATTGGTATCCAAATTTTGAAGAATTAGAAAAAAAAGATTTAAGTAAAGTAAAAATAATGTGGCTTAATTATCCCAATATGCCAACTGGAGCAATTGCAACTGAAAAAATATTTAAAAAACTGATTTCCTTTGCAAAAAAACACCAAATTTTACTGGTAAATGATAATCCGTATAGCTTTGTTTTAAACCATAAACCAATGAGTATTTTACAAATTGATGGCGCTAAAGAGGTTGCTTTAGAATTAAATTCGCTTAGTAAAACGTTTAATATGGCTGGTTGGCGTGTTGG
The DNA here is from genome assembly GCA_026988075.1 of Flavobacteriaceae bacterium. Classification (GTDB taxonomy): domain Bacteria; phylum Bacteroidota; class Bacteroidia; order Flavobacteriales; family Flavobacteriaceae; genus S010-17. The sequence goes on along the minus strand of JALSLZ010000204.1, from coordinate 2,525 downwards.
AATGTTACTTGGTAAAGCCGCTTATATTAAAGCAGTTTTACAAGTAAAAAGTAATATGGATAGCGGTATGTTTTACGGCATTCAAAAAGGAGCAATTGCTGCTTTAGAAATTTCAAACGGCTGGTTTGACAAAATGAATAAAGTTTATAAAAAACGTAGAGCTATTGTATGGCAAATTTTAGATAAATTAGACTGTAAATACGATAAAAAAGCAGTTGGTTTATTCGTTTGGGCAAAAATTCCGAAAGATAAAAAAGCAGAAGAATTAAGTGACGAATTATTATACAAAAAAAATATTTTTATAACTCCAGGAACTATTTTTGGAACAAATGGAGAAAATTACATAAGAGTTTCATTATGTGTGAATGAAGAGGTTTTAAAAGAAGTACTTTTAAGGTTGGCTTAGGTAAATTAAAAGTGTAAAATGAAAAGTGTAAAGTGAAAAATGAAAAGTGAAGAATGAAAAATGTAAAGTGAGAGAACATAGAGTTTAGAAAAATAACATAATTCTAATTTTTTTTCTGAAACACTATTAATAATAATATAACAAAAAGTTTCTTCTCTTTGGGAAGACGGAAGATGATAAAAACATGAAAATAGCAATAATAGGTTTAGGATTAATTGGCGGATCGCTCGCTTTAGAGTTTGGTAAAAATCATTCCATTTACGGAATTGATAACAACCTTGAACATCAAAAAAAAGCCTTAAAATTAGGTTTGGTTAAAGAGATAATTAGTTTGGATAATATTTCTAAAATGGATGTAATTGTAATTGCAGTTCCTGTGAATATTGCTCACAAATTGACTTTACAAGTTTTAGATTTAATTAATGAAGACACTTTGGTTTTTGATGTTGGTTCTACTAAAGAAGTTATTTGTACCGAAGTAGAAAACCATCCAAAAAGAAAAAATTTTATAGCAACACATCCAATTGCAGGAACTGAATTTTCAGGTCCAAATGCAGCAATTACTAATTTATTCACCAAAAAAGTAAACATTATTTGCGAACAAAATTTAACAGATAAAAAGCAACTTGAAAAACTAATCACATTACTTAAACCTTTAAATATGCGTTTGGTTTTTATCAATTCGGCAGCACAACACGATAAACATATTGCTTATGTATCTCATTTATCGCATATTAGCTCTTTTATGTTAGGTAAAACAGTTCTTGAAATAGAAAAAGAAGAAAAAAATATTTTTAATATGGCAGGTTCTGGTTTTGCTTCAACGGTACGTTTGGCAAAAAGTTCACCCAAAACTTGGACGCCAATTTTATTACAAAATAAAAAACACATCATCAATTCATTAGACGAATATATTAGTAATTTGCAAGACTTTAGAAAACAATTGCAAAACAATTCCGATAAAGAAATATTTAACACAATTAAAAGCACAAATCATATAAGTAAAGTATTAAAAAATTAAAATTTTAGTTAAGAATAACTAACAAAAACGAAATAAAATGGAAAAAAACTGGTTAGAAAAAATGGAGTTATCACATCCATTAGTAATTGCAGGTCCTTGTAGCGCAGAGACCGAAGAACAAGTGATGGAAATTGCAAACGAATTAACAAAAACAGATGCTACCGTTTTTAGAGCTGGCGTTTGGAAACCAAGAACAAGACCTGGTAATTTTGAAGGTGTTGGACAATTAGCGTTGCCTTGGTTGCAAAGAGTACAAAAAGAAACCAATTTATTAACTTCGGTTGAGGTTGCTAATGCTACACATGTAAAATTAGCTTTAGAATACAATGTAGATATTTTATGGATTGGCGCAAGAACAACTGTAAATCCATTTGCTGTGCAAGAAATTGCCGATGCATTAAAAAACACTAACAAAATAGTGTTGGTAAAAAACCCAATAAACCCAGATTTAGAATTATGGATTGGTGCTATTGAACGTTTACAAGCTGCTAATATTAAAAACATTGGCGCCATTCATCGTGGATTTTCAACGTACCAAAAAACAAAATATAGAAACAATCCAAATTGGCAAATTGCTATCGATTTTAAAAACCGATTACCAAGAATTCCGTTAATTAATGATCCTTCGCATATTTGTGGTAATAGAGAAAATATTTTAGACGTTTCGCAAATGGCTTTGGAACTGCAATTTGATGGTTTAATGATTGAAACACACACAAACCCTGATAAAGCTTGGTCAGATGCAAAACAACAAATTACACCAAGTAGATTAGCCGAAATAACAAAAGAATTAACGGTTAAAAAAACAAACTTTGAAGAAGAAGAAGCTTTAAAAGAACTAAATAATTTACGAAATCAAATAAACGCTATCGATAGTCAGTTAATAGGTTTGTTTTCTGATAGAATGGCTGTTTCTAAAAAAATAGGAGAAACAAAAAAAGAGAAAAAAGTTTCGGTTTTACAACCAAATAGATGGAAAGAAATTTTAGAAAAACGAATTATAGAAGGTAAATTATTAGGTTTAAGTACTACGTTTATGGAGAAAATTTATAAAGCCATTCATCAAGCTTCTATTAAAATACAAGAAGAAGTTTTAAA
>JALSLZ010000203.1 GCA_026988075.1 Flavobacteriaceae bacterium | reverse complement strand
CAACAGGAATTATTGAGCTAAAAACAGTAAGCGTTACATCTGTATTTTTACTTGCCGATGCAGAAACACCTTGTACATTTATTGTATGTGTTCCTACCATAGCATTTGCAATATTAGAAACAGTCATCGTAACTGTTGTACCATTAGTACTTGTTGATGTTGGACTAAAAACTACTGTTGATCCTGCTGGATTACCTGTAGCAGAAAAAGTTACCGTTTCGCTAAAACCAGCAAAGGAATTGTATGTAAATGTATAAACGGCATTATTTGGTGCGCAAACATCATTTGTAGTATTGCCAAAAGTCATGCTAAAATTTGTTTGCTGAATTGTTATATTAGCACTATTAATTGCATAAAATATATTGTTAGAACCTCTTACCATTATCCTAGCAGTTGAAGTGGTCATATTTGGCACAGTAATATTGTACGAACCATTATTTAGTACATTTGAAGCAACTGTTGTAAACGTTACACCAGCATCATCAGTAATTAAAATATCTACATTTGCTGCATTAACAGGTGCAACATTTGTAGATGCAACATTCCAAGAGATTGTTTGTGTTGTACCTGCGTCCCAAGTTTGTGCTGTGTTTTGTGAAGTAACTACAAAAGGACCAGCAGTACCATCAACAGTAACAGACATTAAATCTGCATCTGTTTGACCTCCTAAAGCATCGTTATCTCTTGCTAAAAAAGCAAACTCCATATTTCTTGCTACCGAAGGAGTTACTTCCCAAGTTGGTGTAAGATTTCCGTTTAAAACATCGCTAAATTTTGGCATATATCTATTTGGAGATACAGAAGGTGATAAACTTCTATACATCGGCCCAACTGCATAAGTTGATTGTGGTGCTGCACTACCAGGCGATTGTTCTGGGTCGTTTTGAGACCAAGTATAAGTTAACGAACCTACTCCTTCTGGATCGGTTGCTGTACCTTCTAAAACATAAGCCGTAGATTTAGGTATTGTATAATCTAAACCTGCATTTGCAACTGGTGGATTATTTACCAAGTTTGTAATTGCTGCACATGTGCTAACTCCACCAGGTTGTAAGTTAGCAGATATATCTCTAATATTAACATAATTAAAATGCGCATCACTATTAGATTGTACATTTGTAGGACAAATACCCGCATACCCCATTATTGAACTACCACTTGCTGGTTCAACTTCGGTTAAACCGCTTCCGCTACGACTACAAGTATTCATAGTATGCCAACCTCCAAATTGATGTCCCATTTCATGAGCTACATAGTCAATATCAAATGGATCACCTGTTGGGTTACTTCTTCCTGTATAACCACTACCTTTAGAACCACTTGTACAAACACAACCTATACAGCCTGCATTTCCGCCACCAGAAGTATTAAAATTATGACCTATATCGTAATTTGCATCGCCAATTTTAGCATCTATTTCTGTTTGTGTGGTGCTATTGTATTCGCCACTCCAAGGATCTAAACTGGTATTTCCATAATACATTATTAAATTATTATTAGCTACAAACTGCATTGTTACTGATAAATCTCTTTCGTAAACACCATTAACACGATTCATGGTAATAACCATTTGCGCCATAATATCGGCAATTTCTGTACCTGCATTCACAGCAAAAATATTTCCATATTCTGCATTACAAGATAAAGCCAAACGAAATGTTCTTAATTTTTTATCATTGGTATCATTTCTACTTTGTGATTGGTTATAAACTGATTCTTTAAATTCGCCATCATCAGTAAAACATTCAAAGTCAAAAGTACCTTTTGTTACTGTGTTTTTAGCATACACAATACAATACTTAGAATTTTGTGTGTAAGCATCAATAAAAAGTGTGCTTTTATAACCAGAAAAAGTCATTGCATACAAGCCTCGTTGTGTTATACTAAAATGCATTGTTGCAGTTAAATCATCAATTCCTTGAGCAACATAAGTTTTAATATTAGGAAACTTTACAGCCAAATCTGGATGCATTATTTCCGTTTCAAAAACACGAAATCTTTCTAATTTACCATTTGCATTTGGAAATGATATTATGGTATTTGACTTATTAGAAAAGCTTCTATTGGCAACTTGATTTAAACTGTTTTTTAAACCTTGAACATCTAATTTAAATAGTTTATAAGTAGATGGTAAAGAAGCTCGATTGTTTTTTAACAAATTATTTGTTTGTAAATCTGACACTTCTTGCCATAATTGCTTTTGTGCGCTTACCGAAATAAATGCAAGCATTAGCAAAATTAATATGTAGTTTTGTTTTTTCATAATTCTATTATTTTAAATGTTCCCCTTAAAATAACAAATATAACTGAATATCTTAAATAATTTGTTACAAATGTTACCAACGCAAAATACATAAAATAAATGAAACTATGCTGTTTTTTCATTTTTAGAAGGTTGCTTAAAACAATTTTAATAATACAGGATAATTTTATGCAGTATTGAGCGTATTCAAAAAAACACATCAAACATCCAATATAGCTTATTTTCAACAGACCAATGAAAGCGTATTGCAGCATTCTATTTTTCTGTATCTTAAATCTTTGTTTTTATCTATTTGAAATATCTGCCTTTGACATGATGGTTTTTGTTTACCTATTTTATTAAATTATTATGAAAAAATTAATTAAGAAAGTATGTGCTTGCCATAGTAAACGTAATTGCGGGTTTTGTGCTTAACTCAAATTTTAGTACTTTAGCAAAGTTAAGTGTTTAACTCACAGTTTCGGCATTTAAAATTCGCAACTCCAGTTATACCAACGTTTTTCGACACTTTAAAACAATCTATATGAAAAAATATTTAAAATACATTGCATTAATTATCTTAATAATATTTGGTTTTTTTAGAATAACATTATACCCAAAATTTGATTTGGTAAGTGGTTTTTCGGCAAAAAGTATTGCTTCACATTATTTTTTAGCCAATAGAAGTCAGAAATTTACTGAAAAGACCGATAATGATATTGAATCTATGGAGTTGGCAACAACAATAATGAACACATCTAACAATTCGGTAAGTTCGTCTGTTTTTGGCTTGAAAAATAGAACTGCCATTTACAAAGATGGTATTGGCGCTGTTCTTTTACCTGAAGGAATTGTTGAATTGAAAAATAATCTTATCCCAAAAAGGAATAAAACACCAAAACAATTGGCTTATCCGTATGGTGATTTACCTCAAAAGGATACTATTTTTACAAATATTGACTACAAAGAATTAAAAACAGCAATTAATAATGCGTTTAAAATAGATACAAATATTAGAAAAACACGTTCTTTATTGGTAATATATAAAAATCAAATTATTGCCGAAAAATACAAAGAAGGCTTTGATAAAAAATCATTATTTCTTGGTTGGTCAATGGCAAAAAGTATTACAAGTGGTGTTTTAGGTGTTTTAGAAAAACAAGGCAAAGTAAGTTTAGACCAAAAAAATCTATTTTCTGAATGGAAAAATGACGAACGAAAAAACATTACACTTAAGAATTTACTTAATATGAATTCAGGTTTGGCTTGGCAAGAAGATTACACTAAAATTTGCGATGTAACCGAAATGTTGTTTTTAGATAGCGATATGAGTTTGAAGCAGAAAAACAAAAAACTTATTGGTAAGCCCAACGAAACTTGGAATTATTCAAGCGGAACAAGCAACTTGTTAAGCGGTTTTATTCGTAATCAGTTTGACAATAATCAAGATTATTTAAATTTTTGGTACACAGAACTAATCGATAAAATTGGGATGCATTCTATGTTGCTTGAAACCGATTACTCGGGTAAATATGTGGGTTCGTCTTATGCTTGGGCAACAAGTAGAGATTGGGCAAAATTTGGATTATTATATTTAAATAATGGTCTTTGGAATGGCGAACAAATAATAAATAAATCGTGGATTGAATTTACAAAAACGCCAACAAATACTTCCAATGGAGGTTATGGTGGTCATTTCTGGACAAATGCTGGTAATCGTTATCCTGATGCACCAAAAACAATGTATTATGCAGATGGTTATCAAGGTCAGTTTGTGTTTATTTTTCCAAATTTAGATTTGGTTATTGTTAGAACTGGTTTAAGTGGTAATGAAACTCATATTAATGAGGTTTTAAAAGAAATTTTAAGCAGTTTTAAATAAAATACTGTACTAATTTTAAGGTTTATGAAAGTATGATTTAGAAAAAGTAAAAAGGTTAAAGTAAATTAGTATTTTTGAAAAAAATATAAAACAATGCATACTTTAATTAATAAGTTATTTCCAAAACGATTCACTCTCTTAAAAACATACACTCTTACATTTTTAAGTATTTCATTTTTACTTAGAATTGTGTTTTATTTTTGGTCGTTTAATGAAATAGATTTTTCAATAATTCATTTTTTCAGAACCTTTTTAACAGGTTTATTTTTTGATTTAGGTGTTATTTCATTTTTTGCAATTCCGTTTATTTTGTATTTATTACTAATACCTCGAAAACTTTACGGAAGTACTTTAGATAAAGCAATTATTAATTTTGCATATTTTATTGGTATATTAATTTTTGTTTTTACTTTTTTTGCCGAAATCACTTTTTGGGAAGAATTTAAAAGGCGATTTAATTTTATAGCTGTTGATTATTTGGTGTATACCTACGAAGTGGTAGAAAACATAAACCAGTCATATCCACTACCAATACTAATAACGGTAGTAATAATTATTACTTTAGGATTGATTTACTTGGCTAAAAAGAAAAGTGCTTTTAATATTACTTTTAATAATGACGACAACTTTAAAACGAAACTTTTACCAGCAATTTTTTGGATTGTTTTAGCTTTGATTTTCGGATTATTAATTCCAAATAAAAGTGCCGAATGGTCTAAAAATAGGTATGAAAACGAATTGTCTAAATCGGGTATTTATTCTTTCTTTTCAGCATTTAGAAATAACGAGCTAAATTATACCGAATTTTATAAAACCAATGATATTAAAACCTCATTAAAAAATTCAAAAAATATTGTTGCAATTAAAAATGATGTGTTTTTAGCAAGTAAAAATCCTGTTAGTAGAATGGTTAATAATGTAGATTCATTACAATTAAAACCCAATGTTATTTTAATTTGTATAGAGAGTTTAAGTGCTAATTTTCTTCAGAAATTCGGCAATAAAAAAAGTATTACTCCTTATTTAGATACTATGATTAATGAAAGTGTGTTTTTTAACAATGCTTTTGCAACAGGTACCAGAACCATTCGTGGCATGGAAGCAATTGTCTTATCTGTTCCGCCAACTCCTGGACGAAGCATTGTTAAAAGACCAAATAATAGCAATTTGTTTTCTATTGGCGAGGTTTTTAAACAACAAGGTTACAGTAGAACTTTCTTTTATGGTGGCGATGGATATTTTGATAATATGAATCAATTTTTTGGCGGAAATGGTTTTGATATTGTTGATAGAGGAAGAGGTTTTATGATAGGTGATAATTTTAATGCCAAACGAATAAATATTGATGATAATGAAGTCACTTTTGAAAATGCTTGGGGCGTTTGTGATGAAGATATTTATAATAAGGTTATTCAGCAAGCCGATATTGCACATAAAAAAAACAAGCCATTTTTTAACTTTATAATGACAACTTCTAATCATAGACCATATACTTACCCAAAAAATAAAATTGATATTCCTTCAGGCACTTCTCGTGCTGGAGCAGTTAAATATACCGATTTTGCTATAAAGAAATTTATTAATAATGCTAAGAAAAAAAGTTGGTTTAAAAATACTGTTTTTGTTATTATGGCAGATCATTGCGCAAGTAGTGCTGGTAGATCAGAATTAGATGTTGCTAATTACCACATTCCTGCTTGGATTTATAATTTACCTAATACACCAACAAACGAAATTAGCACATTAAGTTCTCAAATTGATGTGTTTCCTACTTTGTTTGGGTATTTAAATTGGACTTACAAATCTAATTTATTTGGTAGAGATGTAAATAAAATTGAGGCAAACCAAGAACGTGCTTTGATTGCTAATTATCAAAAATTAGGCTTATTAAAGCAAAATAAAGTAATGGTGTTAGGCGCTGGAAAAACAGCTAATTTTTACCAATGGAATAGCAAAAACAATAAATTAAACGCAATTTCAATAGATACTAATTTTTTAAACGAAACGATTACTTATTACCAAACTGCCGATTATTTGTTCCAAAATAAATTGATGGAATTAGAGTAATGTTTTTTTATGAGTACACTTTTTTGTGATAATTTACGCTAACCTGAATTATTCATAGCTTTTCGTTATGAAAAGTTAACCCGAATAATTCATCATAAAAGGTCAAAATTAGGTATAAAAGTGTTATTTTTAAGGTGTTAAAAACAAAAAAAGAACAAATAAAAACACCCAATTTTGAGCAATAAAGATACA
>JALSLZ010000202.1 GCA_026988075.1 Flavobacteriaceae bacterium | reverse complement strand
AAGAAACTTTAGAGGCGTCATCTACTACTCGTAGAGATTTCTTAAAGTATGTTGGGTTTACAACAGCAGCAGCATCATTAGCTGCATGTGAAGGTCCAGTAATTAAAACAATACCTTATGTAAATAAACCAAATGATATCAATCCTGGTGTTGCCGATTATTTTGCAACAACAATAGCTGATGGATATGATTTTGCCAATGTTTTAGTTAAAACTCGTGATGGTCGTCCTATTAAAATTAATACCAATAACGAAGCTTTAGTAAACAATCAAACAAATGCCAGAGTACAAGCATCTGTTTTGTCTCTTTATGATAGTAACCGATTAAAAGGAGCGTTAAATAATGCTAAAACAACTAATTATAAAGCGTTTGATAAAGAAATAATTTCAAAATTAAACGAAATTAAAGAAAGTGGTGCTAAAATTGTTTTCTTAACAGGAACAATGGCAAGTCCATCTACAGATAATTTATTAACTGAATTTAAAGCTAATTATCCAGCAACAGAACATATTATTTATGATGCAGTTTCTGAAAGCGCTGCTTTAGACGCTTTTGAAACAATGTATGGAACAAGAACGCTTCCAAATTATAAATTTGAAAATGCAGATGTTGTTGTTTCTATAGGTGCAGATTTCTTAGGAGATTGGTTAGGTGGCGGATATGAAAAAGGTTATGCTTCAAACAGAGTACCAAAACACGGTAAAATGTCTATGCATTATCAGTTTGAGTCAAACATGTCTTTAACAGGCGCTAATGCAGATAAACGTTTTGCATTAAAACCATCCGAACAAAAATTCGCATTAATTAATTTATACAATGCAATTACAGGGCAATCTTTGCCATCAAAAGCAACACCGCAAGATGCAGCAATTAAAAAAGCAGCAGCTAACATCAAAAAAGCAGGTGCTAAAGGATTGGTAGTAACAGGAATTCAAGATAAAAATGCACAATTAATAGCTTTAGCAATCAATAAATATTTATTAAGTACTGCTGTTGATACTGTAAATACAAAAAATACACGAAAAGGTAACGATACAAAAGTTGCTCAGTTAATAAAAGATATGAACGCTGGTAAAATTGGCGCAATTATTATGAATCAAGTAAATCCAGTTTATACATTAGCAAACGCTAATGATTTTGTTACTGGATTGAAAAAAACGAAATTAGCTGTTGCTTTTGCATCTACACCAAACGAAACTACAAAACACGTTCAATATATTAACGCAACGCCTCATTACTTAGAAGCTTGGGGAGATGTTTCTATAAATAAAGGACAATATAGTTTAATGCAGCCAACTATTAATAAGTTATTTGACACACGTCAATTTCAAGAAGCTTTGTTAAGTTGGAATGGAAATAGTACTTCTTATTATAATTATTTGAAAAATTATTGGAGTACAGGTATTTTAGGAGGTTCTTCTTGGAATAGTGCATTGCAAAACGGAACATTTAAAAAATCAATCAATCAAGAAACTGTATCTGAAGAAGATTCATCATCAGATGAAAATACAAATACAGTAAACTTAAATGTTGCAGCTTCCGCTTTAGCAAAAACAAAAACAAACGTTTTAGAATTAGCATTATATACTAAAGTTGGTTTAGGCGACGGACAACAAGCAAACAATCCTTGGTTGCAAGAATTGCCAGATCCTATTACTAGAGTTTCTTGGGACAATTACTTATTAGTTTCTCGTGCAGATGCAGAAGCAATGAGTCTGAAAAATTGGACAGTAGATAATGGTGCTTTAAATGGAGATTTAGTAGATATTGATGTTGATGGTGTTGTTGTAAAAAACGTACCAGTTTATATTCAACCAGGTCAAACTAAAGGTTCTGTAGCTTTAGCTTTAGGTTATGGTAGAACTGAAGGAATGCAAGAAGAAATGATGACAGGTGTTAATGCTTATCCTCTTGTAAATAAAGTAGGTAGTAATGTTAAAATCACAAAAGCATCTGGAGAGCATCAATTTGCTTGTGTACAATTGCAACATACTATGATGGGAAGAGATGAAATTACTAACGAAACTTCGTTAAGTGATTTTGTTAACAAACCAAAACAAGAATGGAATCCAACACCAATGTTTTCATTAGATCATCAAGAAGTTACAGTGGCAGAAGCTGCTTTATATGATAAATTTGGAACAAAAGTTGGTCCGCATTTTAATTTATCTATAGATTTAGCAACTTGTACTGGTTGTGCAGCTTGTGTAATAGCATGTCATGCAGAAAATAATGTGCCAGTTGTAGGTAAAAAAGAAATAAGAGTAAGTAGAGATATGCATTGGTTACGTATTGATAGATACTATACCTCTGATATGACAAGAGAAAAAGGATTGGAACAAGGTATTGAAGGTAGTGGAGCTTATTTTGAAGCACAAACACATCCAGAAGATCAACCAAGTGTTTCTTTTCAACCAGTTATGTGTCAACATTGTGCAAACGCTCCTTGTGAGAATGTTTGTCCAGTAGCAGCAACATCACACGGTCGTCAAGGTCAAAATCAAATGGCATATAACCGCTGTGTAGGTACAAGATATTGTGCAAATAACTGTCCTTATAGAGTACGTAGATTTAACTGGTTTAAATATGCAAATAATAGCGAGTTCAATTTTAACATGAATAATGACCTTGGTAAAATGGTGTTAAATCCAGACGTAGTAGTACGTGCAAGAGGAGTTATGGAAAAATGTTCTATGTGTATTCAAATGACACAAGCAACTATTTTAAAAGCGAAAAAAGAAGGAAGACCTGTTAATACAGGTGAATATCAAACTGCTTGTACTGATGCTTGTTCTTCTGGCGCTATGAGTTTTGGAGATATCAACAATCATGATGAAAACGTTGCTAAATTACAAGAGGATAACAGAACATTCAAATTATTAGAATTTGTAGGTACAAAACCAAATGTTATTTATCAAGTAAAAGTAAGAAACGATAAAGCATAAATTAAAGTTAGTAAAGAATAATAAATAATAATAGTAGGTTTTAAAAAAACCTATAATCAAAATTTAAATAAATATGTCTCATTACGAATCGCCTCTTAGAGAAACCTTAATCTTAGGAGATAAGAGTTACCTTGATGTATCTAATGATATTGCAGCACCAATCGAAGGTAAAGCAAATAAAATGTGGTGGATAGTTTTTTCTATTTCATTAGTCGCTTTCCTTTGGGGAATTGGAGCAATCATTTATACTATTGGTACAGGTATTGGAGTTTGGGGTTTAAATAACAAAATTAACTGGGCTTGGGATATTACTAACTTCGTTTGGTGGGTAGGTATTGGTCATGCAGGAACACTAATTTCTGCCGTACTTTTATTGTTCCGTCAAAAATGGAGAATGGGTATTAACCGTTCTGCTGAAGCAATGACCATTTTTGCAGTAGTACAAGCAGGAATGTTTCCAATTATACACATGGGTCGTGTTTGGAATGCACCATGGGTTTTGCCTATACCAAATCAATTTGGCTCATTATGGACCAACTTTAACTCACCATTATTATGGGATGTATTTGCAATTTCAACATACTTATCAGTTTCATTAGTGTTTTGGTGGACAGGTTTATTACCAGATTTTGCAATGATACGTGATAGAGCAACAAAGCCTTTTCAAAAGAAAATTTATTCGTTATTAAGTTTTGGATGGAGTGGAACAGCAAAAGACTGGCAACGTTTTGAAGAAGTATCATTAGTTTTGGCAGGTTTAGCTACTCCTTTAGTACTTTCTGTACATACTATTGTATCGTTTGACTTTGCTACATCGGTAATTCCTGGTTGGCACTCAACAGTATATCCTCCATATTTCGTAGCAGGAGCAGTATTTTCTGGTTTTGCCATGGTACAAACATTACTTATTACAATGCGTAAAGTATCTAACTTAGAAGCATACATTACAAGAGATCATATTGAAAATATGAACAAGGTAATTTTAGTAACAGGTGGTATTGTAGCTGTTGCTTATTTATCTGAATTTTTTGTAGGATGGTATTCAGGTTCTTCTTACGAAGATTTTACTTACCTTTCTATTGGAGCAGCAACTGGTCCTTATTGGTGGGCTTTTTGGGCGTTAATTTTATGTAATTCTGTTTTTCCACAATTATTATGGATTAAGAAATTTAGACGAAGTTTCTTAGTATCATTTATCATGTCTATTATTATTAATATTGGTATGTGGTTTGAACGTTTTGATATTATAGTAATTAACTTAAGTAGAGGTCATTTGCCTTCAACTTGGACACAATTCTCTCCAACGTTTGTAGATATTAGTATTTATATGGGGACTATAGGTTTCTTCTTTGTATTATTCTTATTATATGCAAGAACATTTCCTGTAGTAGCGCAAGCAGAAGTTAAATCAATTCTTAAGTCATCTGGTTCTCAATTTAAAAGAGCAATGGCAAAAGAAGAAGGTAAAGAGTATAGAAAATAAAAGTCTAAAGACTAAAATAATAAATTATGAGTAGTAAAGTAATTCAAGCAATGTATGATGATGACGATGTATTAGTTGCAGCAGTCAAAAAAGTACGTGAAAACGGCAATCATATTGAAGAAGTATTTACCCCTTTTCCAGTACATGGTTTAGATAAAGCTATGGGTTTAAAAGAAACAAGATTAGCAATAACTGCATTTATATATGGAGTAATTGGAATATCTTTTGCTGTATGGATGATGAATTATATGATGATTGATGATTGGCCTCAGAATTTTGGAGGAAAACCAAATTTTTCATATGCCGAAAATATGCCAGCATTTGTACCAATTATGTTTGAATTAACAGTGTTTTTTGCAGCGCATTTAATGGTGTTAACATTTTATATGCGTAGTAAAATATGGCCATTTCAAACAGCACATAATCCAGATCCAAGAACAACATCACATATGTTTTTAATGGAAGTTATTGTAGATGGTAATGAAGATGAATTATCATCATTTTTAAAAAATTCTGGAGCAGTAGAACTTAAAGTAGTTGAAAAAAAATAAGAAGCATGAATACTATATATAAAATAGCATTAAGTTTATTGGTAATCATTACATTATTATCATGTGGTAACGATAAACAACGAACAAGAAAAGTACAATACATGCCTGATACAGATATGTATAATCCTGTACCTTACGAGCCATATTCTGCTAATCCAAATACAACAAACGGATTAACATCTCAAAAGCAAGTAAATGGAACCATTGCAAGAGGTCAAGCACCTTATGATTATGAAAACAGTCAAGCAGGTTATTTATTAGCAAAAGACAGTTTGGTTTCTCCTTTAAAAGTAACAGATAAAAATTTAAAACAAGGGAAACATTTATATAATATATATTGTTCTTCTTGTCATGGTAAAAAAGGTGATGGACAAGGTGTCTTAGTAAAAAGAGAAAAGTTTTTAGGTGTTCCTAACTATAAAGATAGAGATATAACAGAAGGTAGTATTTACCATGTAATTATGTATGGTAGAAATATGATGGGCTCACACGCTTCTCAATTATTACCAAATGAGCGTTGGCAAGTAGTAAACTACGTTCAAAAACTTAAAAAGGACTTAACAAAATAATAATCAACCGATTACAATTAAGATTATGTATAAATTTTCAGGTAAATTAAAAATGATTTCTATAGTACTTATGGTAGTAGGTATAATAGGTATGGCTTATGGTTTTTTAACAGTTCCAAAAGACACACATCAAGTGGAAGAGATTTTAAAAGCTCAATCACACGACTCACACGCAACATCTTCTCATGATACTCATGCCGAAGAAAGTCATGATTCTCATGCAACTAATGAAGTAAAAGTAAATCACGATAAACACGAAGCGCATTTAGAGCACGTTTTGCATCAACTTCAAAACAAGCCTTGGTCTGCTTTTTTTATCACAGTATTTTTCTTTTTTATGATTTCTTTATTGGCATTGGTATTTTATTCTATACAATGGGCAGCATCAGCAGGTTGGTCTATTGTTATTTTTAGAGTAATGGAATCAATTACTGCCTTTTTAGCGCCAGCATCATTATTATTGATTTTATTTTTAATATTATCTACTATGCATTTTAATCATTTATTTATATGGTTAGATGCAGATACAGTTGCTAATGATCCGATGTTACAATTAAAAGCACCATGGTTAAATGCCTCTGGATTTTTAATTAGATCATTTATATTTATTTTAGGTTGGAATATTTTTAGATTTTTCTTAAGAAAAAATTCTATCGCTTTAGATGAAGCAGGAGAATTGAAAATTTATAAAAGAAATTTTAATGTAGCTGTAGGCTTTTTAGCTTTCTTTATTGTAACTGAATTATTCTTTGTATTTGATATGACTATGTCATTAGATCCACACTGGTTTAGCCAATTGTATCCATTCTATGTATTTGCAAGTATGATGGTAACAGGTATAACCATCATTTTAATGATTACATTATACTTAAAATCACAAGG
>JALSLZ010000201.1 GCA_026988075.1 Flavobacteriaceae bacterium | reverse complement strand
ATAATCTAATCTTGTTGAGGTTGTGTAAACATAATTAGGAAAGTCTTTAGCTATAAAACCTGGTCTACCAACATATTGTTCATCTTTACCAACAAAACTTAAACCTAAGTTAAAGTTGTTTTTTTTGTTTTTGAGTATTTCTCCAATGTTAATTTCTGAATTAAAACCATAAATGTTGCTTTCTGATATTTTAAAACCATAGCGCTGTCTTGCAATCAAAGCGGTAAATTCAACATCATTAGTTATTGTGTATTTTATTCTTCCGCCAAGTAAAGCATTATTCAAGCCTAATTGTCTGTCTTCCCAAGACCTTAAAGTTAATCCACTTCCGAATTGTTCGTAAAAATGACCTATAGTTGCATCTATTTTTTTAGTTTTATATTTTGCAAAAGCAGTTGCTAATGCAATTTGTTTGTTGTAAGAAGGTGAAAAATTTAATAATGCTTTAGGTGCATAAGATTCAACTTGTAAACCAAAAGAAAATTTATTGAAAGCGTATGTAAAATTTACATAATTATTAGATCTAAAATTGTCTTTTGTTACCGTTTCGTCTAATTCGTCAAATAAATTATATTGCATATTAGATTCAACTCCAATATTCAAAGTCCCTTTTTGTTTTTTTTGTTGAGCAATGCTATTTGTAATAGTTGCGGTTATTAAAAATAAAAAAACGTATTTCATTGGTAATGATGTTAGGTTGTTAATTTGCTAAAGTAGTAAATATCAATATGATTTTTGAATAAAAACAAAAAAAAGCATCAATTATTTAAATTGATACTTTTGTAATTGAAATTATGTCTGTTTTATTTAGAGAGTTCTCTAAATTTATCAAATGCTTCTTCTTCACTTCCAGGCGTGTAGCCAGAATGTGTGTATAGAATTTTGCCATCTTTTATAATTAGTAAATAAGGTGGTGCCGTAAAGTTTAAGGCTTGTTTCATTTCTTGATTAGAATCTAATAAAATTTCATAATCCCAATCTTTACCATTTACCATTGGTTTAATTCTTGATTTTGAACGTGAATTATCGATTGATACCGCAATTAATTCAAAATCCATTTCATCTTGTAAATCTTCATACTGATCGTTTATTGCTTCTAATTCTTGAATACAAGGTCCGCACCAAGTTGCCCAAAAGCTAACAACAATCATTTTTTCTTTAGATTTTTCTACCAAATTAACATCTTTACCATCTAAATTTTTTAAAGTTATGTTTGGATAATTTTTTTGTGCATTTACATATGCAATTGTTAATGTCAATGCTAAGAATAATGTAATTTTTTTCATTGTTGTATGTTACTTTAAAAGTTAGTTATTATGCAATTATAATAAATAATAATCAATTATATTGCTATATTTGCATAAAACAGTTCAAATAGTATACCAAAATGAAATTATTTATAAAAAAACAACTTTTTAGTTTGCTAATTATTTTAGCCGTATCAGTTTCTTGTTATAAAAGTGTAGATGTACCAGAAGAAGATGTCATTGAATCTTCAGAGTTTACTCAAAAGTTATTGATTGAAGACTATACTGGGACTTGGTGTTCAAATTGTACAGGTGCAGGACATGCAATCGAATCTGCTGTAGATGATAATGATAGGTTTATACCTGTTGCAATTCATTATTCTGCAGGTACAAATGGAGATCCAATGCATTCTGATTTGTCGGTAAGTTTGGTAAGTGCTTATAATCCTTCGGGTAGTTTTCCTCAAGTTAGTTTAAATAGAGTAGCATCTATTTGGGCAAATGATTATTTGGTTACTACGTTGAATGATAAATTAAATAAATACGCACCTGTTGGTTTAGCAATTAATTCATCTATAAGTGATGATAAAATTAATTTAACAGTGCAAGTTGGTTTTGTTGAAGAAGCTACGGTTGTTAATGGCTATAAAATGGTTGCTTATTTATTAGAAGACGGTTTGATTTATCCACAACATAATTCATCATTACCTGATTTGCCAGAAATAATTGAAGATTATGAGCACAATAATGTATTACGTTTTTCTTTTACCAATGTTTTTGGTGATGAATTACCAAACCAAGTAGCAGATAATCATAGATATTCTAAAGATTTTAATAATATTGCATTACCTAATAATGTAGAGAATAGCGCAAATTTAAAAATTGTTGCTTTTGTGTTAGATGCAAACAATAATTGTCTGAACATACAAGTTGCTCATCTTGGATCGGATAAAGATTTTGATTGATTTTTTTAATGCATAAAAATTATTTAACAAGAAAATACTCTTTAAAATCTAAAATAAAATCACTAATATATTTTTTATATACATCTGTTTTTTTAACTACTAAATAATGTGTTCTTTTTAGTCCATGTTTTCCAATTTTCTTAAATATTAAATCATCCGACATTTTAAATGATTTTAATGCCCATTTTGGCATACACATTATCCCCATATTTGCATTTACCATTTCTAATGAAACTTCGGTAAGTGGAATTGTTGATATTCTCATTGGATTAATTTTATTAGGTATTAAAAATTGTTGATAAATAGAAACTGTTTCAATAGGGAAAGAATGAATTATTAAATGAATTTCTTTAAAATTAGTTGCACTTAAAAAAGCATTTTTATTAAAGGTGTTTTCTTTATGCATAAGCGCATAAATTTCATCTTCAAATAACTCAACACTTGATAATAAATTATTTGTTGGTTTTGTAGTTACTATTGCAATGTCTATTTCGTTTGATAGAATTTTTGATATAGGTTGGTGTGTTGCTTCTAAAACAAGGTTTACTTCAATTTCGGGGTATAATAAAGCCATTTTTTGTATAAAACCTGGTAAGCCTTGATAAAAAGAATAGCATTCCGTACTCACTTTTATTTTCCCTTTTGATCCGCTTTGTATATTTTTAATTTTATAAAAACCTTGTTCTATTGTTTTTAATACAGTATTCGCTAATTTATATAGTTCGTTGCCTTCTTCTGAAAGTTTCCATTTGTTTCTTGTTCTATGAAATACTTTAAATCCTAATCGTTCTTCCAAGTCTTTTAATTGATGACTTAAAGCAGATTGTGTTAGAAATAGTTTTTCAGATGAATTAGCAATATTACCTTCTTCAGCAATTGTTTTTATTAGTCTAAAGTATTTAATTTCCATAAGGGTAAAATTACGATTAAATATTAAATCTGAATTTGAAAATATTTCATCTACATTGTAAAAACGCTCAATTATAATTTTATTAATAGAAAATAATTGTATCTATTTTTGATTTGAATTTAAATATATAATTATGGAAGAGCAAATTAAATTTTATAAAAACAAACTTGCATTTGAAATGGATGCGTCAGATTTATTTGGTGCTCTTGAAAAAAATGAAAATATTATTGTTGTTGATACAAGGCAGGATTTTGGATATAAAAATGAGCATATTCCCATGGCAATTAATTTACCGCATAATAAAATAAATTATGAGAGTACTAAACATCTTGATAAAGAAAAATTATATATTTGTTATTGTGATGGTGTTGGTTGTAATGCCTCAACAAAAGGAGCATTGAAAATGTCAAAACTTGGCTTTAAAGTCAAAGAATTAATAGGTGGAATTGAATGGTGGAAATTTGATGGTTATCAAACCAAAGGAGTGAAGCCAACTAAAGGTTCTGAAATCAATTGTGCTTGTTAAAAAGATAAAGAAAATGAATATACGATTCGCAAAAAATACTGATATAAAACAAATTATAGCATTGTGCGAAGCTCATGCAATATTTGAAAAATCATCATACTCATCAGAAAATAAAGAAAAATTACTTGCTAAACATCTCTTTGATCCTACCAATAAAATTGCATGTGTTGTGGTTGTAAAAGAGAATGTTTTGGTTGGTTACGCTACTTTTATGAAACAATTTTCGACTTGGGATGCAAGTTATTATATTTATTTAGATTGTTTATTTTTAATTGAAAGTGTTAGAGGTCAAAAAATTGGGTATGAAATAATGTGTAAAATAAAGGAATATGCAAGTAATCAAAATTGTAAAAGTATACAATGGCAAACACCTGTTTTTAATAAAAAAGCAATTAAATTTTATAAAAATATTGGGGCAGAATCTAAAACTAAGGAACGATTTTATTGGAATATTCATCCAAATAAAATTAAATAAATGGTATACTTAATTCAGAGTTGATATTACATACATTAAAAGCCTAAAATAACTTTTGCTATATTGAAGAATATTAAAATTCCAAAAATATCATTACTGGTTGTTATAAAAGGACCAGTTGCAAGAGCAGGATCAATGCCACGTTTATCTAATAATAAAGGGATAAATGTGCCAATTAGTGAGGCAATTATAATTACAGAGATTAAAGAAACAGAAACTGCAATTGTAAAAATGAAGTCGTAGTGAAAAATCTCGCCAAATAATATAATTAGTATTGAAAGTAAAATACCGTTTATTATACTAATGGAAACCTCTTTTAATAAACGATTAAAAATACTTCCTTTTATATTATTGTTTGCTAATCCTTGAACCATAATTGCAGATGATTGTACACCTACATTTCCTGCTACGGCAGCAATTAAAGGTGTAAAAAAGAATAATGCCTTGTGATTTGGATTTGCCATTATACTTTGAAAATTTTGCATAATAGTTACTGCGCCTAAACTGCCCAATAAACCTAAAATAAGCCAAGGTAAACGTCCTTTTATTAATTGAAATATATTGTCATCTGCTTCGACATCATCGGTTAAACCAGCGGCAATTTGGTAATCTTTTTCGGCTTCATCTTTAATAATATCGACAACATCATCAATGGTAATTTTACCAACCAATCTTCCCATTTCGTCAACAACTGGCAGTACTACTAAATCGTATTTTTGCATAATTTTCGCCACTTCTTCATCATCAACATCAACATTAACCGAAATAACAAAATCGTTATAAATTTCTTTAATGGGTGTTTTTGTAGATGTTGTAAGCATACTTTTAAGCGAAAGTCTACCTTTTAATATTTCGTGACTATCTACAACGTAAACAGTAAGTACTTTGTCAATGTTTTCTGCCTGTTTACGCATTTCTTTAACACAGGTAAACATGGTCCAATCTTCATATACCTTAATGAGCTCTTTGCCCATAATTCCTCCAGCAGTATCTTCGTCATAACGTAAAAGGTCTACAATATCTTTTGCGTGTTCAACATCTTCAATATTGGCAATTACATCTTCTTTTTGCTCATCAGACAAATCTGCAATAATATCTGCGGCATCATCAGTTTCTAAATCGTCTATTATTTCTGATATTTCTTTTGATGTAAATTCTTGTAGAATTTTATCACGAATATCATCATCTAATTCTGCTAATATGTTCGAAGATTTTTCACCATCAATAAATTTAAAAAGATAGATGGCGCTTTCAAAATCTAATTCATCTAAAATTTCTGCAATATCTGCATAATGAAATTGATCTAACATTTGCGTAATAACCTCATGGTTATTTTGAGCAATGAGTTGCTTTATTTTTTGCGTTGTATGTTTGTTGTATTCGAATTGCATATTGAAATCTTAACCGTACAAAAGTAATTATAATATTTAGGAATATGTTGGTGCTTTGTTGTTTTATGTTATTCGCTTAATAATTTTACTAAATAAACAAATTGATCTACTGATAATTGTTCTGGTCGTTTGGTAAAGAATTCGCTTTGTTTTAATTCGTCTGAAAGATTGAATGAGCTTAAACTTTTTCTAAGCATTTTTCTACGTTGGTTAAATGCTTGTTTTACAACTCTAAAAAAGAATTTTTCAGAAACTGGTAAGGTGTAGTTCTCTTTACGTGTTAGTCTAATTACACCAGAGTCTACTTTTGGTGGCGGATTAAACACACTTGGTGGAACGGTAAATAAGTATTCTACATCATAAAAAGCTTGGGTTAATACAGATAGAATTCCGTATTTTTTAGAGCCTGGTTTTTCGGCAATTCGTTCTGCGACTTCTTTTTGAAACATACCCGAAAATTCGGGTATAAATTCTTTGTTTTCTAATGTTTTGAATACAATTTGGGTAGAGATATTATATGGAAAATTACCAATGATTGCAAATTGTTTGTTTGGGTAAATTTCTTGCAGGTTTACTTTTAAAAAATTTTTCTCAAAAATTCGAGCACTTAAATGAATGTAGTGCGCTCTTAAATAAGTAACAGATTCTCTATCAATTTCGATTACTGAAGTTGTATATTTTTTATTTGCTAAAAGGTATTTAGTTAAAACACCCATTCCTGGTCCAATTTCAAGTACTTCTTTGTAATTATCTCCAATAAGACTATCTGCTATTTTTTTAGCAATTGTTTCGTCTTTTAAAAAATGCTGACCAAGATGTTTTTTCGCTTTAACATTCATAATTAATTATTAATTTTCATTGTTAAAAGCAACTTGTTCAAAAACAACATCTAATTCCGTTCTAAAGGCAACAAAATATCCACCAAATATTTTTTGACCTTCTTTTCTAAGTTTATTAGC
>JALSLZ010000200.1 GCA_026988075.1 Flavobacteriaceae bacterium | reverse complement strand
GTTTTAGAAGAAAATAATGCGAAATTCAAATCTATTTTATAACTTCTAAAACGATAATTTGGTTTAATTGCTTGCTAAATTTATTAAAATTATTATCAGAAACTACAACAATTGTTTGATTTCCGTTGGCTAATTTTTTACCAAAAGTTATGCCTTCAATATTATCAATTATTCCATCTGTAAGTTTTGATCTAATTGCTTCAAAGTTAAAGATTAATTTTTTTGTTGCTGTTTTAAAATCAGCTTGTTTTAAGGCTTTTATATTGCTAATATCTGTTGCGTTTTTATTGTTTACTAAATATATTTTTATAGTATTTCCACCATCTTTATGACCCGAAGCATAGGCTCTTTCTATAAATAAAAAATTGTTTTTATTTAATTCTAAAATTTCAGGACAACCATTTACAATAAATTTATTTTTAGGTATCGAATTACGAGGAATATTATCTAATAAATAAGCAAATTGATATACCAATTTATTCGTTTTTTTATTTATTTTACTAATTCTAATTGGGTAATTACCTGTGGCAATTTGTGGTTCTTTTCCGTCTTGTTTTAGTGGTAATTCCATGCCAAGCCAATAAAATTTTGCGTTTTTACTCATACTTAATCCTTCAAAAGTACCGTTTCTACGAGTTCCATAATTTTTTTTATTGTTTTTAGCTAAAAAAATGCTTGGTGTTTTATATGTCTTTATAGGTTTGCCATTAAAATCAATTTCGAATACTTTTGGGTCTATATTTTTTCTAATATCGCCTTCACTTGTCCATAAAAAATGATTGTTTTTTTTGTCGTATCGTAAACTTTCTGGATCTAAACCTTTTTGATCAATATCAATTTTAATAACATTGGTAATGGTTACTTTTTTAAAATTATTTTTATTGTAATCTAATTCCATTTCATAAAAACGAATGGATTTTTTTCTGTCATCACTAATTAAATAATATTTACCGTTAGCATAATCAATACTTGATAAGCCACCAACTTTGGTATTTTTATATATGCTATTTGATGGAATTATTTGTTCGCCTATAAAGCGAAGTTCTTTAATAGTATTTGTCTTTTTTATTGAGGCACAACTCCAATTTAGTATGACTAATAGTACAATTAATTTTTTCATTCTATATTTTTTCAATTTTGTATTTGTTTTTTAAATCTTACTTTTGCTTCATCAGATAAAAAATCTAATTTTAGCGCATTTTTTATCATTGATAGATTATTTTTATTGGTAGTGTATAGTGAAAACACTTCTGCCAATGTCATACTGTTTTCCGCCTTTTTTATTAATTGAATTTCGTCTCCTTTACTAATAGTGCCTTCTTGCATTACTCTAAAATAAAAACCAGTAAATGTTGTGTTTAAAAACTGTTTTACAATTTTTTGATTGTTAAAAACAAGACCTAATTTATAGCAAGGATAGCGAGGTTGTGAAACTTGAATTATTGCATTGCCAATTTTAAAAACATCGCCAATATACACTTCGGTTTCAAAAAGATTACTAACGGTTAAATTTTCTCCAAACATACCATTACGAAAATCTAAATTTGGATATAATTTTTGAAAATAACCATAGTGATTTTTACAAAATGCATAGACTGCTTTTTCGCTTCCGCCATGATGCTTTTTATCGATTACATTGTCATTTTTAACACCTTGTTTTTTTAAATGAATATTACTATTAACAGTATATTTAAAAATGCCAGTTTCAATAGTTTTTTTATTGAAGGTTAGTATTTTTTTTTGACCAATATTAACAGATAAAACAGTCGATTTTTTCATTGTTTATTTAGTTAAAAGGTTGTTTTGGATATGAAATATAATGTTTTACAACAGGTTTTGTTAACGCCATTAAGTTTAAATGATCAGATGCTTTAACCAAATCAATTAATGAATTTTGTTTTGTTAATATATGTATCGGGTTTTTTTCTGTTGAATAGGCGTGATTTGAAACCTTGCCTTCTAATACAAAATACGATAATTCATCATCAGTAATGTTTAATTTTGATTTTACACTTGCTTTTATATTAGTAATTTCTTCTTTAGAAATTAATTTATTATGTAGCTTAATTTTTGGTAATTTACGTTGAATTAATGCTTTACTAAGCGATGATAATACAAAATCATCGTGCTTTTGCCAAGATTTAACAGCGCAAATTACATCATAATCATCTAATTGTGAAAATGTTTCTAATGCGTTATCAGTAAAATTGACTCTATCTATTTTTGTAGTTAAAAAAAATTGCAAAGCGCTGCTTGCGTTTAATTTTGCGCCACGTTCTGTAAGTTGTTTTGCTCGTTGCAATATTTTTACTAAAACCTTTTCGGCAATTAAGCCTGTTTTATGTAAGTAAACTTGCCAATACATTAATCTTCTTGCAATAATAAATTTTTCTACCGAATAAATTCCTTTTTTTTCAATAACCAGTTCGTCATCTTTAACATTCATCATAGTTATAAGACGTTCAGAGCTTATATTTCCTTCGGCAACGCCAGTATAAAAACTATCACGCTTTAAGTAATCTAATCTATCAATATCTAATTGACTTGATATTAGTTGATTTAAAAACTTTCTTGGGTTTTCTCCTTTAAAAATTTGAATTGCTAAACTCAATTTACCTTTAAATTCTATATTTAAAGCCTCCATAAATTTTAATGAAATTTCTTCATGCGAAATTTCATTTACAATACTGTGTTCTAACGCATGAGAAAAAGCACCATGACCAATGTCGTGTAATAAAATGGCAATAATTGCTGCTTCTTCTTCCTTATTTGAAATTTCGATTCCTTTAAATCGTAATACTTGCACTGCTTTTTGCATTAAATAGGTACAGCCAATTGCGTGTTGAAATCGAGTATGATGAGCGCCAGGATAAACCATGTATGCCATTCCCATTTGTGAAACTCTTCTTAATCTTTGAAAAAACCGATGTTCAATAAGATCAAAAATTAGTTCACTAGGAATGGTTACAAATCCGTAAATAGGATCATTAATTATTTTGAGTTTATTCATAGAACAAATGTAATGAAAAGAAAGTTATTATGTTTTAATTTAAATTAACATTAATTTCACTTTTAATTGTAATAAATCTGTAACTTGGCTCGTTTAATACTATATCAATTAAAAAAAGAGACATACAATGATAAATATTCTTTGGGT
Source organism: Flavobacteriaceae bacterium (assembly GCA_026988075.1). Lineage (GTDB taxonomy): Bacteria > Bacteroidota > Bacteroidia > Flavobacteriales > Flavobacteriaceae > S010-17. Next base: position 29,111 of record JALSLZ010000200.1, on the reverse strand, counting down.
AGATGATGAAATAGACTTGTTAAAACCGCATATTATTTTTCTTGAAAAGAAAGGTTATAAAGTTACAAAAGCAACAAATGGTGCTGATGCAATTGATATGATTGAAGATGAACAACAATTTGATATTGTTTTTTTAGATGAAAATATGCCTGGTTTATCGGGCATTGAAACTTTAGCCGAAATTAAGAAAAGTCATTCAAATTTGCCTATTGTAATGATTACAAAAAGTGAAGAAGAATATATAATGGAAGAGGCAATAGGTTCTAAAATAGCCGATTATTTAATAAAACCTGTTAATCCAAATCAGATTTTGTTAAGCTTAAAGAAAAATTTAGACCACTCAAGATTGGTGTCTCAAAAAACAACATCAAGTTATCAACAAGAGTTTAGAAAAATAGCAATGGATTTAGCTACGGTTAATACCTATGATGAATGGGTTGATTTGTATAAAAAATTGGTGCATTGGGAAATTAGGTTAGAGTCAATAGCAGATTCTGGTATGATTGAGATATTAGAATCTCAAAAAATGGAAGCCAATTCACAGTTTTTTAAATTTATTAAAAATAATTATGAAGACTGGTTTGAAAACGGAAATTTAGACAAACCTATTTTATCACACGATTTATTTAGAAAAGTAATTAAGCCTGAAATTTCGAAAGATAAAGGCACATTATTAATCGTTATTGATAATTTGCGTTACGATCAATTGCATGTAATTGAACCTATTGTTGGTTCAATTTATAAAAAAGAAAAAGAAACGCCTTTTTATAGTATTTTGCCAACAGCAACGCAATATGCTCGAAATGCTATTTTTTCTGGATTAACACCTGCTGAAATGGAGAAGAAACATCCAAATTATTGGAAAAACGATACCGATGAAGGCGGAAAAAACCTTTATGAAAATGAGTTTTTACAAGCACAATTAAAACGTTTGCGTATGGATATTAAAAGCGAATATTTTAAAATAACAACATTAGCAAAAGGGAGAGATTTATCTAATAATTTTAATAAAATTAAAGAAAACGATTTAACAGTTGTTGTCTATAATTTTGTTGATATGCTTTCGCATTCTCGTACCGAAATGGAAATGATTAAAGAATTAGCGAGTAATGATAAGTCATATCGTTCTTTAACCCTAAGTTGGTTTAATAATTCACCTTTGTTTGAAATGATAAAAAAAGCACACGAAATGGGTTTAAAACTTATTATAACTACCGATCATGGTACAATTAATACGACAAAGCCAACCAAAGTAGTTGGCGAGAAAAATATTTCGTCTAATTTAAGATATAAAACGGGTAGAAGTATAAGTTACGAAGATAAAGATGTTTATGCAGCTTTAGATCCGAAAGCTATTGGTTTGCCTTCTGGTTTTATGACAAGTTCGTATATTTTTGCAAAAGAAGATTTATTTTTTGCTTACCCAAATAACTTTAACCACTATGTAAAATATTATAAAAACACGTACCAACATGGAGGAATTTCTTTAGAAGAAATGATTATTCCATGTGTAGTTTATAGTCCTAAATAGTTATTTTGTTGCAATTATTGAAATTTCAACATTTACAAATTTTGGTAAATTTGCAACTTCGACAGTTTCACGTGCAGGTGCGGTTGCTACATTAAAATAATTGCTGTAAACGGCATTTATTTTGGAAAAATTATTCATATCAGAAATAAAAATAGTTGTTTTAAAAACGTTCTCAAAAGTCATATTTACTTCAGTTAATATGGCTTTTAAGTTTTCCATAACCTGTTTGGTTTCATCTTCTATATTGGCAGTAACCATTTCTCCATTTTTTGGATTTATAGCTATTTGTCCAGATGTGTATAACATGTTGCCAATCATGGTTGCTTGACTATATGCTCCGATTGGAGCTGGAGCATTTTTTGTAAAAATTATTTTTTTCATGATTTTAATTTATGAATTAGCTATATAATATTTAAAACAGTTGTTTGTCTGGTATTTGTCGTTGATCGTATTTTAAATCGCTTAAAGCTGCCGCTTTTACTCCAATAAAGAAATAATAAGATGATCTGTTACCAATTGGTGTCCAGTTAAAACTCATTCGCCAACTGTCTAAATCTCTTGCAAAGCCAAGTGTGGTATATGATAGTCCTTTGCCTTTAAAATCGTATCCAGAATTAAAATTAATATTCCATTTTGGTGTTAATTCAACATCTCCACTAAAACGTAACGTATTTGTAGCAAGTTCTTTTTGCCTTTTATCATTAATATAACCAGCATTGTAATTTAAATTTAAATGCCAAGGTATTTTAAGTTCGTACAAAGTTACTTTTTTTGTTTCTTGTTTTGAGTTGTTATTATTGTTATTTGAGCCTTTACCTAATTGATTACTATTGTTTGTGTTTTCTTTTTTGTCATCGGTTTTTTTACCTTTTTTAAAGGTATCGTTTGATAAGTTAAAACTTGCCGTTATGTTTGCTTGAGTAAATCTAAATAGACTTCCGCCATTATTAATATTGTATTTGTTTATTTTTTGCCCTGTTGCTGTAATTGCATAAGGATCAAAAGTAGCGTTAAGATTAAGGTTTAGTTTTTTGAATAGTACGGTAGAAGTTGTCATTCTTACAGGCGACCATTTTAAAGTATCTACTTCTAAATTGTATTGTGTTGAAAAATCAAAATTATTTAATAGTTTGAGTTTTTTATAGGTGTCTTTTTCTTTGGCTTCTTTGTCTAATACTTTTGCCTCAAAAGAGTTTCGTAAGTTAAATGATAAATTTTGTGAAGAGTTTTTATTTGGAGCACCATAAACGCCACCTTCAAAAGCTGTAAATTGTTTCGTGTTGCCATAAACATCATTTTGAATGTCTTCGTAATAATTGCTAAAATCAGGCGAGTAACCGTAAGATACAGATGGAGTTACAGTATGTCTTATTGCTTTTAGTTTGCCTTTTTTAAATTTAAATGTTCCGTAAACTTTAGTTGATGCAGAAACACTTCCAGAGTAATCTCTAAAAGTTTTAAAACCATTAATAGTATCAATTTGTACTTTATTATTAATGGCATCCCATTCTTTATCTATTGTTTTTAAATACCAAACATCTCTATAACTAACATTAGGTGTTAGTGTAATGTATTTTAATGCCTTTATATTAGTGCTTAAACCAGCTTTATGAATCATACCTGATTTTGCTTTGTCAAACATTCCAGGTTTAAAAAACTCGGCATCAGTAGTGGTTATTCTATTCTGTAATGCTAAGGAATAATTAAAACCAATATTTTGAATGGCATTTTTCTTAGCTCCATTTTTAGGTGCAAAAGGGTATAATCTATCCATACCAATAGTTAAATTTGGTAAAGACATGTTAATATCTTCGGTATTGGTGTTTTGAGAGTGTGTTATTGCAATATTCATATTAAATGGCGTATCTGCAAACTTTTTATAATATGAAATAGATGAACTTAATGTGTTTTTTAAGAATTTAGTATTGCTCAACTCGTTTAAAGATTCTTTAAAAAACTTACTCGATCCAAAGTTTACAGATGCAGAAAAACGAGAGTTTGGACTTGACTTTGTGTCTTGACTATGATTCCAATTTACATGAAAATTCTTTGTTTTTGTATAGCCTGTCAAACCTCTTTGACCATTAATTAAGTTTTCAAACCGCAAGCCAAATTTACCGCTAAACTTATACCGATACTTGTAATTGGTGTCAAAACGTAAACCCCAACTTCCGTTGGTATAAATATCGCCAGTAGCAGCAAGATCTAAATAATCGTTAATTGCAAAATAAAAACCTCCATTTTGTAAAAAATAGCCATTTCTATTATCTCCATAAGTAGGTACAAGTATACCAGAAGTTCTACCTTTGGTTAATGGCACAAAAAAGAATGGCAATATTACTGGTGTTGGCACATCTGCCAAAAATAATTGAGATGCACCACCAATAGCTTTTTTACCAGGAATAAATTTAACATTGTTTGTAGCAATGTAATAATCTCTTTTTTTCTTTTTTGAAGTCGTAATTTCAGCACGATTAAGATACATAGTAGAATCGTTTTCACGCTTGGTCATTACGGCATCTATTATCATGCCTGCTTGCTCAGTTCGAGCACCAAAAACAATGGCTTTTTTTGTTTTGTAATTGTAAATTAAAGAATCTTGTACCGATTCTTGTGCGCCTTGTTTAAAGGTTGGTCTTTGTAAATAAGCACCTGTACTGTCAATAATTCCTTTTGCGTAGGCTAAATTTTTGCCAAAATCAATTATTATTTTACCAGATTTTAATTCAATATCTTGATAGTATAGTTCGGCTTCATCAAAAAGAGTAGTTATTTTACTTTTCATGTCTATTGATTTATAGCCTTTTGCTTTATCTGTTATAATGTCTTCTAAAAGTTCTTTTTTTACATGAACAGAATCAATTTTTGTACTGTCTTGTTTTACAATTATTAGAGGTTCTTCAATGTTTTTCTTTACCGAATTAATCTTAACACTTGTTGTATCTTTTAATTTGGTAATTGAAAGATTTGATTTTGGAATTTCTTTTTTTATAGGTAAATCTTGAGCAAAGAATTTTATTATTCCTAAAAAGAATAAAAAATATATAAAAAGGATGTATTTAATTTTTGTTTGCAATACTTTTATATGGTATTTTTGTCGAGTTGGCTCAATTATTGATTTGTATATTAACAACGCCAAAAATAATTAAAATATATTGATGATTTCACAACTAAATATTAAAATTTTACCAAAATTCAATATCTTCCATTTATTGATTATAATATTTATAACAATGTTTTTGTCAAACCCTGTTTTAGCACAGAATTCATTATTTACTGTTGTTTTAGATGCTGGTCATGGCGGTAAAGATCCTGGAACAGTTGGTTTAAAAACATTCAAAAAAAGTTACGAAAGCGATATTGCCCTAAAAGTAGTTAATAAAATAGGCGTATTACTAAAAAAAGACAACGATATAAAAACCGTATATACAAGAAAAACCAATAAGTTTATTGAATTGCATAGGCGAGGTAAAATTGCAAATAATGCAAATGCAGATTTGTTTATATCTGTACATTGTAATTCAGCATCAACAACTGCTTATGGTACAACTACCTACGTTTTGGGTATGGGAAGAACAGATAAAAATTTAGAACTTTCGAAACGTGAAAATGATGTAATTTTATTAGAAGATGATCGTGAAAAAAATTACAAATACAATCCTAATTCGCAAGAGTTTTTAATTGGACTTACTTTGATGCAAGAAGATTACTTAGAACGAAGTATTGAATTTGCAAGTATTGTGCAAAATAAATTTAAAACAGTAGCAAAACGAAAAAACAGAGGTGTAAATCAAGGTAATTTAGCAGTTTTGTACGATACTTATATGCCAAGTGTATTGATTGAAATTGGTTTTTTAACTAACAAGTCAGAAGAAAAATATTTGCACACTAAAAACGGACAAGCAAAAATTGCAGCATCAATTTATCAAGCAATTAAAACGTATAAAAAGAGATTGGAAAAAAACAGTGTTAAAACTGTAAATGTAAAAAATAAGCAAGTAGATGTTTCATCGAAACCAGTTATTGGGAATTCTAAATATTACAGAATTCAAATAGCAACAAGCAAACGTAAAATAGAAGCTAAATCATATAATTTTAATGGTTTAAAAAGTATTAGTCGTATTAAAGTTGGAAATATTTATAAGTACTTTTATGGTATAGCAAACAACATTAATGATGCTAAAATATTACGTAAAGAAGCTGTGTTAAAAGGTTATAAAGATGCTTTTGTTAAGCGCTTTAAGTTTGATAAATCAAAAGGAGACGTTCATCAATTAAATTACATTGATAGTTCTAAGAAAAAAGTAGCAGTTAATAGTAGTGTTGTGCCATCTAATGTTATAAAAAAAGGTGTAATTTTTAAAGTGCAATTGGCATCGAGCCCCAAAAAAATAAATACAGTATCGTATAATTTTAAAGGTTTACAAAATGTTGAACGTATAAAAACAGGCAGCTACTATAAATATTATTACGGAAGCACAAGTAATTATGAATTAATAAAAAAAATGAATAAAACAGCAAAGAATAAAGGGTATTCAGATTGTTTTATCGTAGCTATAGAAAATGGAGAACGAGTTTCTATACGTGAAGTGCTAAAAAGATAGTACGCTTAAATCTATAGGTAATACCATTATGACATATAAAAAAATGTATGTTTACTGTTTAAACTTTAATGCATTTACAATTTTAATGCATTCCATTGCTTCTTTTACATCGTGTACTCTTAAAATAGATGCGCCATTTAGCAGCGCAATTGTATTAGCAATACTGGTTGCGTTTTTCATATTTTTTGCGTCAGAATCTAATAATTTGTACAACATTGATTTTCGAGAAATACCAGCTAATAATGCATAACCAAATTTTGTAAAACTTTCAAGGTTGTTTAATATGGTGTAGTTATGTTTTAAGGTTTTTCCAAAGCCAAAACCAACATCTAAAATAACATCTTTAACGTTTAATTTTTTTAATTGATTGGTTTTTTTAATAAAAAAAGTATTTATTTCTTTGATTATGTTATCGTATTGCGGTTTGTTTTGCATGTTTTGAGGTAATCCTTGCATGTGCATTAAGATATATGGAACTTGGTGTTTTGCAATTATACTAAACATATTAATATCGTAATTACCTCCAGAAATATCATTAATCATACAAGCTCCAAGTTTTATACATTGCTCAGCAACATTGCTTCTAAAAGTGTCTATTGAAATTAAAATTTCAGGAAACTCACTAATTAATAATTCAGCGATAGGTACTATTCTATTTAACTCTTCTTTTTCAGATATATGTTTGGCATTTGGTCTTGAAGAATATGCACCAATATCAATAAATGTAGCGCCGTGATTTAGCATTTTACGAGTCTGTTTAATAATATCTTTTTCAGACTTATATTTTCCTCCATCAAAAAAAGAATCAGGTGTAATATTTAAAATACCCATGACTTTTGGCGTACTTAAATCTATATTTTTACCTTTACAATTAATAATCATAATTTAATTTTTTTTACTGATTATTCATCATTCAAAATTTATTTACTAGCAACAGTATTAACCACTTTATTCATTTTTGGAGGCGTGTAATTCCTCATTTTAGTGATTAAATTTTCAATATTATCACTTACCAATAACATATCTTTGTTGTTTTGCTTTAAAAAGCCTTCTTTAACCATAACATCTAATTGTTTTAGTGTATAGTCAAAAAAACCATTGGTGTTTAATATACCAATCGGCTTGTTTTCAATACTTAGTTGCCCTAAAGTTAAAGCCTCAAAAATTTCATCAAGCGTACCAAATCCACCTGCAAGAGCAATATAACCATCAACTAATTTACTTATTTTGACTTTTCGCTTACTCATTTTTTTGGTAAAAATCATCTTGGTCACATTATCGTGAACAACCTCTTCATGTTTTAATAAATAAGGAATCACACCAATAACTTCTCCTTTTTTTTCTAAAACAGCATCGGCAATTGCGCCCATCATACCAATTTTTCCACCACCATAAACCAAACTGATATTATTTTTGGCAAAATAATTACCTACTTTGGTTGCTTCTTTACTAAAAACGGAGTTAAAACCTATACTTGCTCCACAAAAAACTGCAATTTTATTCATTATCTTGTTTTATTAAAAAAATTATGCGAAATTTACACAAAATATTTAAGTATATATGTCAAACACGTCAAAAGAGTATGATGAAATTGTAACTGTCTGTAAATCATTGTTTGAAAAAAAAATGGTTGATTATGGTAGTGCTTGGAGAATATTAAGATTACCGTCATTAACAGATCAAATATATATAAAAGCGCAACGTATTCGACAAATACAAGAATTAGAAGTCATAAAAGTTGATGAAGGCGAAGTATCTGAATTTATAGGAATAATAAATTATGCTATAATGGCATTAATTCAATTAGAAATTGGAGTAGCTAAAGAACCAGATTTAGAAGTAGACAAAGCGGTTAAATTGTATTCTAAACATATTAAAGTTACTAAAGAATTGATGGAAAATAAAAATCACGATTATGGAGAAGCATGGCGAGAAATGCGTGTTTCATCTTTAACCGATTTAATTTTGCAAAAATTGTTAAGGGTAAAACAAATAGAAGATAATAATGGAAAAACCTTAGTTTCAGAAGGTATAGATGCAAATTATCAAGACATGATTAATTATGCTATTTTTGCATTAATTTTAATAGAAAATAAAACGAACTAACACATACAATCATTTTATATGAAAAATTTTATTACACAATTATTTAGATTATTAGTAGGCGCATTATTTGTTTTTTCAGGTTTTGTAAAGTTAATAGATCCCTTAGGATCTGCATATAAATTTACAGAATATTTTGGTGCAGATGTGCTTAATATGGAATTTTTAATTCCATACGCATTACCTTTTTCAATATTTTTAATTATTGCAGAAATAATGCTTGGCGTAATGCTTTTGGTTGGTTACAAATCAAAATTTACTATTTGGAGTTTGTTAATACTTATTTTAGTGTTTCTATTTTTAACATGGTATTCGGCATTCTATAATGTAGTTCAAGATTGTGGTTGCTTTGGCGATGCTGTTAAATTAACTTCTTGGGAAACTTTTTATAAAAATGTTATTTTAGTAGTAATGATTTTGTGGTTGCTTTTTAACGATAACGATGTAAGACCTTTTTATAGTAATAAATTGTCTGGAGCCATTTCGACTTTATTTTTATTAGGTTTTGGTGCATTGATTTTTTATGTGTTACATTATTTACCAATAATTGATTTTAGACCTTATGCGGTTGGGAAAAATATTCCTGAACAAATGATTTATCCAGAAGGTGCAAAAGAAGACGTTTTTGATATGACATTTATTTATAAAGTTAATGGTGTTGATAAAGAGTTTAAAGAAGATGAAAAACCTTGGGAAATTAAAGGTGCAGAATATGTAGATAGAAAAACTGTACTGGTAGAAAAAGGCTACGAACCTCCAATTCATGATTTTACAATGGAAAGAAAAGGTAAGGATTTGACAAATAAACTTATGAAATTTGAAAAATTAATGATAATAGTTTCATATGACATTGAAAAAGCGAATAAAGAAGGTTTTGCTAATATTCAAAAAATTTCTGAAAAAGCATTAAATAATGGTTATACCGTTGTAATGATGTCTGCTTCAACAGAAGAAGATTTTCAAAAAATAAAAAAAGAATATAATTTAGATTTTGAATTGTTATACTGTGATGAAACAGCTTTAAAAACAATCATTAGATCTAATCCTGGAATTTTAACAGTTAATAAAGGAACAATCGAAGGGAAATGGAGTTATAATGATATTGATAATGTAAAAATTAAAGAAGGAATGGGAAGAAGAACTATTTCATTAGATTTTGGATTAAAAGCTTCGTTAGATAGTATTTTTAAATTGGATCAAAAATATAGAGCAGTAATAAATGCCAACAACCCAAGAGAGCGTGATTCTTTAATGCTATTAAATAATATAAGTAAAGATTCTTTAGGTACAGATTTTTGGGAAAAGCAAGTTGTAATTGATAAATCAAACATGCAATTTTTAGATAATGTTATTAAAGAAAATGGTTATCCAGGTAGATCATTAGTTGGTGAAGTATCAAAAGATGGAGCAGCAAAAATCATAGAGCATTCAGGTAATATAGGTAAGTATATGACTATTATTAAAAAAGCTGCAGCAGATAATGAAATGACTTATACCAAAGCGGCTATAATGGAAGATATTTATTTAATGCAACAAAATAAAGAACAATTGTACGGTACACAAACCGCATATATTAATGATGAATATATTATTTGGCCAATAAAAGATTTTGATGCATTAAATTATAGAAGAAAAGAAGCAGGTTTTGATTTAACAATTTACGAATATGCAAAAGAACTCTTTGGCTCTGATTATGTTTTTGAACCTGTTTCATTAGAAGATGTTCTTAAAGATAAAGCTCAAGAAATAGATTCAATTGCAAAGTAAATTATTATGAAACTTCTACTTGTTTTTTTTGGGGGAGGTTTAGGAAGCGTACTAAGGTATCTTATAAGTAAATACCTCAATAATTTTGAAACTACAATTCCTTATGGAACATTATTTGTTAATGTTATTGGTAGTTTTATTATAGGTGTTGTAATAGCATTGAGCCTTAAAAGTAATGTAATAAGTCAAAACCAATCGTTATTTTTTGCTGTTGGTTTTTGTGGCGGTTTTACTACGTTTTCAACCTTTGCTTTTGAGAATAATTCATTTTTAAAAAATGGAGATTACTTTAGCTTTGCTTTATATACAAGCGTTTCAATATTTTTAGGAGTTTTTGCTGTAATGTTGGGTTTGTTCTTAATGAAATAATTCCTTTTTTTTATAAATTGAATAATCCAAAATATGCAGACTGTCAATATGACATAAGTATAGTTTTGGCAGTAAATTTGTATGTTATTTTATAAATATTAATATACTATCATGAGTAAAGATAAAGAAGAATTAGAAAATAAAGTAAATGAAGTTGTAGATTCTAATGATGAAAATCAAACAGAGCAAGAAGAAACTCAAAATAAAACAGAAGAACCAACAACCGAAGAATTACTTTCTGCGGAGAAAGATAAATTTTTACGCTTGTTTGCGGAATTTGAAAATTACAAAAAAAGGACTTCTAAAGAAAGAATTGAACTGTATTTAACTGCCAATAGAGAATTAATGTCAGCTATTTTACCAATATTAGACGATGTTGAAAGAGGTATTGTTCAAGTTGAAAAAATAAAAGATAAAGAAGCTTTAAAAGGTTTGGAGCTTATAAGTAATAAATTAAATTCTATTTTAAGTCAAAAAGGACTTAAAAAAATGGATGTAAAGGCAGGAGATGTTTTTGATGCAGAACTACATGAAGCAATAACACAAATACCAGCACCATCAAAAAAGATGAAAGGTAAAATTATCGATATTACAGAAAAAGGATATCAATTAGGCGATAAAATTATTCGCTATCCAAAAGTAGTAGTAGGTAACTAATAACTAAATTATTAAAATAGACTATTTAAAATGGTCTATTTTTAAATTTTAATAATAAATAAATGGCAAAAGCAGATTATTACGATATTTTAGGCATTTCAAAGTCCGCAAGTAAGGCAGAAATAAAAAAAGCATATCGTAAAAAAGCAATACAATTTCATCCAGATAAAAATCCAGATGATAAAGGGGCAGAAGAAAAATTTAAAGAAGCAGCAGAAGCTTATGAAATACTAAGCGATGAAAATAAAAAAGCCCGATACGATCAATATGGTCATTCAGCATTCGAAGGTCCACAAGGTGGCGGAGCTGGAGGCGGTTTTGGCGGTATGAATATGGAAGATATCTTTAGCCAATTTGGCGATATTTTTGGAGGTGGCGGTTTTAGTGGTGGCGGACGTTCGCGCAGAGGAGTTATAAAAGGTAGTAACTTGCGTATTAGATTAAAGCTTACTTTAGAAGAAGTTTTAAATGGAGTAGAGAAAAAGGTCAAAGTTAAACGTTTAGTAAAAGCTAAAGGTGCAACTTATAAAACATGTTCAACCTGTAATGGTCAAGGCGTTGTAATGCGTGTTACTAATACTATTTTAGGTAGAATGCAAAGTCAATCAACTTGTCCTACTTGTAATGGAGCTGGTAAATCAGTTGATAAACGACCAAAAGGTTCAGATGCAAATGGTATGGTTTATGAGCATGAAGAGGTGTCTATAAATATTCCTGCAGGAGTTACCGATGGCGTGCAATTAAAAGTTTCTGGAAAAGGAAATGACGCACCAGGAAATGGAATTCCAGGAGATTTATTGGTTGTTATTCAAGAATTAACTCATGATTTGTTAAAAAGAGAAGGTGTTAATTTGCATTATGATATGTATTTAAGTATCCCAGAAGTGATTTTAGGAACTTCAAAAACAATTGATACACTAAAAGGAAAAGTAAAAATTTCAATATCTGAAGGCACACAATCTGGAAAAATTTTAAGATTAAGAGGTAAAGGTTTGCCAAATTTAGATGGTTATGGAAGTGGAGATTTATTAATTCACGTTAATGTGTTTACTCCTAGTAAATTATCAAAAGATCAGAAAAAATATTTTGAATCAATTTTAGATGATGAAAATTTTAAACCAGTGATTGATAAATCAAGTAAATCATTTTTTGAAAAAGTAAAAGATATGTTTTCTTAACATCGATTCAGTATTTTGAGTTTTTATATATTATTATGAATATTTCTTAGATATTTGTTTGATATAATGAAAAAAATATTATATTTGCATTGTAATTATTAGAGAAGTCTAATAATTTCTTTTTCATAGCAATTTTCCCACTCTAGGAGTAGAGTGGGTTTTTTATGCCTAATAATTAGATAGAAAATAAACCCACTACTTTTTTAATATTAGTAATTAATAAATTAGATTTGCAATCTATTAGATTGCTTTATCGCTGTCAATTTTGATGGAGGAAAGTCCGGACACCAAAGAGCATCGTAGCGGCTAACAGCCGTCATAGTATATTTATATATTAGAGGACAAGTGCAACAGAAAGCAGGTACAGGTAATGCTGTAGTGAAACCAGGTAAACTCTACGAGGTGCAATGTTACGTATATTGGAGTGTCGTTAATTCGATAAAGAGTGCTCGCTCAAATCTTCAAGGGGTGAACAGCTATAATTAATCAGTAATGATTAGTACAGATAAATGATAAAGGTTTTGGTTAAACAAAATACAAAATCCGGCTTATAGATCTAATTTTTTTAAAAGGCTTCACTTTTTGTGAGGTCTTTTATTTTTTAAACTATTGCTGGTTGCTAAATAGCTACCTCAAGTAACTCAACTAAAAAGGTAGATTACTAACTCAAGTTTGCCGTTCACTCATTTATACTTTTTTTCGGAATACTTTTTGCTATCTTTGTAAAGAAGAGGTTATAGTTGTTATTATACCTAATAGTATAGATCTATAATTCAACATTAAAAACAATTAATAAATGAAAAAATTTATAACAACATTAAGTATGATATTATTATTTTCAAATCTACTAAATGCTCAATCAAATTTCGAAAGTGATTGGGATAAAGTACAAGAATATGAAAGTAAAGGTTTGCCAAAATCTGCTTTAGCAGAAGTAGAGCGTATTTATAATAATGCTAAATTAACAAATAATTCAGTTCAAATTATTAAAACAATTTTATTTAAGTCCAAATTTGCGTTGACACTTGAAGAAGATGCACAACTAAAAATTATAAATACCATTAAGAAAGAAATTGGTATAGCACAAGCACCAGAAAAAAACATGTTAGAAAGTATTTTGGCTAATTTATATTGGCAATATTTTCAGCAAAATAGATATAAATTCTACAACAGAACAAACACAGCAAAAAAAGAGGATACTAAAGATTTTAGAACCTGGGATTTACATACTATTTTTACTGAAATAGACACGCATTTTAAAAGCGCTTTAGAAAATGGTTTGATTTTGAAAGTTGAACAATTATCACAATTTAATGCGATTTTAAACTTACAAGAAAAATCAAAAATATATAGACCAACAGTTTATGACTTTATAGCAAATAAAGCATTAGAATTTTATAGAACTGGCGAAAGTAATTTAGCACAGCCAAGCTATAAATTCGAAATTGATAGCATGGTATTTTTAGGAGATAATAATGAATTTATAAAAGCAGATTTCACTTCAAAAGATATGAAATCACAAAAACTACAAGCCTTAAAAATTTATAAAGATTTAACAAATTTTCATTTAACTGATAAAAATAAAACTGCTCTAATTGATTTGACACTTAATAGGTTAGATTTTGTAATGCAAAATGCACGTTTTAGTAATAAAGAATTAATTTATTTTGAAACCTTAAAAAAACTGCAAAATACATATAATAACAGTCCAATTTCAACAGAAATTGATTTTAGAATAGCACAATACCATCAGCAACAAGCCAATAAATACAATAATAAACAAGGAGATGCACATCAGTTTGATTTTAAAAAAGCAATTACAGTTTGTGATATGGCAATATCGAAATTTCCTAAAAGTGCAGGTGCAATTAAATGTGTAAATTTAAAAAACCAAATAGTACATTCTCAAATACAATTGCAAAACGAAAAATTTGTGAGTAGTAATAAAAAAAGTAAAATTTTAATAAATTATAAAAATATTGATAAAGTACATTTTAAAATTTATAAAGCTAATAGAGAAGTATTCGATAAATTAAGACGTATTTATAACAATAGTGAAAAATTTAATGTGATAAAAAAACTAAGTTACGTTAAAAGTTTTTCAAGTAATTTAAAAAATGAAAAAGATTTTCAAAATCATACAACCGAAGTAATTGTGCCAATATTACCTCAAGGTGAATATTTAATTTTAGCATCACAAAATTTAGATTTTAAAGATTCGTCAACTTATGCATATGGCTTTATTCAAGTAACAAATATAGCATTAGTTCAAAATGTTTTTCAAAATAAATATACCTATCAAATTGTAAATAGAGTAACAGGTAAGCCAATTGAGAACGCAAAAGTTCAGATTAAAAATTACGATATAAGTAGGTATAATAAGAAGATAGACAAAATAATAACAACCAATCAAGATGGCTTTAGTTATTTAACACCAAAAAACAATCATAATCAAGTAGAAATTACAGTAACAAAAGCCGATAATAAAGGGGTTTTTAGATATTTTAATTTAAATAATAGAAATAATTACAATAAATATGAGTATAAAAATAATAAAGTGTTTTTATTTACCGACAGAAGTATTTATAGACCATCTCAAACAGTTTATTTTAAAGGAATTGCCTTGTCTCAAGCAGAAAATAAATCGGAAGTTATAGCTAATTCTAAAGTAACAGTTACTTTAAAAGATGTAAATAATCAAGATGTAAAAAAACTCGAATTAATAACTAATGAATTTGGGTCGTTTAATGGTGAATTTATTTTGCCAAATAATGGTTTAACAGGTAATTATCAAATTTATGCACATAGTTTTAGTGATTATCAAGGTGGCGTTTATTTTTCGGTAGAAGAATATAAGCGTCCAAAATTTGCTGCTAAATTCAATAAAATTAACGATGTATTTAAACTAAATGACACCATAACGATAAAAGGGAAAGCCTTAGCTTATGTGGGTTCAAATATAACTAATGCTAAAGTAGTTTACAAGGTTAAAAGAAAAGTGCAATACCCAAAATGGTGGTATTGGTATCGCTCTTATGGTTTCAATTCAGAGGCGCAAGAAATAGCACATGGCGAAACAACAACAAATGCAAAAGGAACTTTTGAAATTGAATTTTTAGCACAACCAGATAAATCAGTTAATAAAAAAGATTTGCCAATATTTACTTATGAAATAACTGCCGATATAACCGATATTAATGGTGAAACTCGAAGTACATCTACACTTGTTCGTGTTGGTTATCATTCGCAAGAACTTTCAATTTTAGTGGCAGATAAAATTAATAAAAAAAGCAAAGAGAATAAAATTACCATTGAAACAAAAAACCTTAACGGAGAATTTGTAGCAACAAAGGGAATTATTAAAATTTATAAAGTAAAAGCACCAAAATCGGTTTATAGAAATCGTCCTTGGAATATACCAGATTATCAAGAAATATCAGCGATTGAATATGAAAAAGAGTTTCCAAACGAGTTGTATAAAAAAGAAGAAAATACGCTTGGTAAAGAAGTTTATTCAATAAAATTTGATACTTCAAAAAGTAAAGAAATTGATTTTGTTAAAACAAAAAAATGGGAATCGGGTGCATATATTGTTATTGCCGAAGCAAATGACACTTTTAATCAAAAAATAATTGATAAAGCAGGCTTTAATTTATTTAGTAATGATGATAAAACAGTAGCAGACAATCAGTTTTTTGATATTACTATAGATAAAAAAAGTTACAGCGTAGGCGAGAAGGTATTGGTAAAAATAGGTACAGCTTCTAATGATATGACGGTTGTTTTAAGAGTTGAAAAAGATAATAAAATTGTAAAAACGGAACTTGTTCATTTAAGTAATGAAATAAAAACACTTAGCATACCAATAAATAAAGAAGATGTTGGTGGTTTTAGCATATCGTATAGCTTAGTAAACTACAATTCTTATTTGGGTGGAAATTTAACTGTAAATGTGCCATATAAAAAAATGGATTTAGAAATTGAAACCCTAACTTTTAGAGATAGATTACTACCAGAAAGTAAAGAAACATGGAGTTTCAAAATAAAAGGAAATAAAAAAGATAAAGTTACGGCAGAAATACTTGCAAGTATGTATGATGTGAGTTTAGATCAATTTAAACCACATAAGTGGCAATTTAACCCAATATATAGGGTGAATTATTATCCAATAAATAGGATTAATGCAAGTAATAGTTTTGGTGTTGGCAGTTTTAGAGCTTATCAATCAAATTATCCATATAAAAATGTAAAATATCAAGCTTATGACGATTTAAACTGGTTTGGCTTGCATTTTGGGTATAGTCATTTTGGCTATATTGAGCCAATGTATGAAATGGAAAGCGATCAAGCAAATGGCATAATGTTTAAGTCAGCCCCAAAACAAATGCGAAAAAAGTTAAGTGCTAAAAGTGCAGGCGTAGCAATTACAGCAGAAGTAAATGCTAATGAGGAAATTAATAAAGATAGTATAGAACAAAAAAAAGAGGATAATTCTGGAGGAAACTCACAAAATAAGCCAGAAAATCAAGAAGATTTTAGCAATGTAAAAGTTAGAACAAACTTTAATGAAACTGCTTTTTTCTTTCCACAATTAAAAACAGATAAAGACGGCAATGTAAGCTTTAGTTTTACAGCGCCAGAAAGTTTAACCAAATGGAAAATGCAATTATTAGCACATACAAAAGATTTGCATTCCGCTATAAAAACTTTAGAAACTGTTACACAAAAAGAATTAATGGTTTTACCAAATCCACCACGTTTTTTACGCGAAGGCGATGAAATTGTAATTAGTACTAAAATTGCTAATTTAACAAACAAGCAACTTTCAGGTCAAGCAGAATTACAATTATTTGATGCAATTACCAACAAATCAATTGATGTTGATTTAGAAAATGATGCGAAAAACAAAGCTTTTAAAGTAGCTGCAGACGGAAATACAAATCTATCGTGGACACTTCATATTCCAGAAAACATACAAGCAATACAATATAAAATTATTGCTAAAGCTGAAAATTATTCTGATGGTGAACAAAATGTGTTGCCAGTTTTATCAAATAGAATGTTAGTAACCGAAACAATGCCAATGTGGATACGTTCTAACCAAACAAAAACATTTACGTTAGATAAATTAAAAAATACAAGTTCTAACACCAGAAAGAATCATAAATTAACATTAGAAGTAACTTCAAACCCTGCTTGGTATGCAGTTCAGGCTTTACCTTATTTAATGGAATATCCATACGAATGTGCAGAGCAAACTTTTTCTCGTTATTATGCCAATACATTAGCGAGCCATATTGCAAACTCCAATCCATTAATTCAACAAGTTTTTAATCAATGGAAAAGTAGTAACACTTTATTGAGTAACTTAGAAAAAAACCAAGAGTTAAAGTCTTTAATTATTCAAGAAACACCTTGGCTTAGAGATGCGCAGAGTGAAACCGAACAAAAAAAACGCATTGCTTTGTTGTTCGATTTAAATAAAATGAAAAATGAACAGAACCGAGCCGTTAATAAATTAAAAAAGATGCAAATGGCTTCTGGTGGTTTTCCATGGTTTAATGGGGCACGTTACGAAAACAGATACATTACACAGTATATTGTTGCAGGTTTTGGTCATTTAAATAAGCTTGGTGCTTTAGAAAATGAATCGCTAAAAAATAAGAGTGAAAACATGTTAAATAAGGCTATTTCATATTTGGATAATGAAATTTTAAAAGATTATAATGATTTATTGCGTTTAGCAAATAAAATTTATGCAAATGATACTGAAAAAAGTAATAGAATAAAGGAATTTTTAATGAAAAATAACACTTCAAATTTTCAAATCCATTATTTGTATGTACGTAGTTTTTTTAAGAATAGAAAAATTCCTAAAAATGTAAAAAAAGCTTTTGATTATTATACAAATCAATCTTTTAAATATTGGAATGATTATAGTCTATATAATAAAGGAATGATTGCGTTAAATGCTAAGCGTAGTAAAAATAACGCTGTAGCGGATGATGTTTTACATTCATTAAAAGAAAACGCTATTACAAGTGATGAATTAGGTATGTATTGGAAAGAGAATATAAATTCATATTATTGGTATCAAGCACCAATTGAAACACAAGCTTTAATGATTGAAACTTTTAGCGAAATAGGTAATAATATTGATGATGTTGATAATTTAAAAATATGGTTATTAAAAAATAAACAAACCAATCGTTGGAAAACAACCAAAGCAACTACAGAAGCTGTTTATGCTTTGCTTTTACAAGGAACAGATTGGATAAGTACAACAAAATTTGTATCTGTTACTATTGGTAATAAAACCATAAAACCATTAGAATTGCAAGATACAAAAGTAGAAGCAGGAACAGGTTATTACAAAACATCATGGAACGGAAAAGAAATAACTCCAAAAATGGCAGAAGTAACGATTAAAAAAGAAGGAAAAGGTATTGCTTGGGGCGCAATGTATTGGCAGTATTTTGAAAATTTAGATAAAATAACCATGGCAGAAACGCCATTAAAATTAAAGAAAAAATTATTTGTAAAAACCAATGAAGATAACGGAGAACTAATTACTGAAATAACAGATAAAACAAAACTAAAATTAGGCGATTTAGTACGAGTTCGTATTGAATTACGTGTAGATAGACCAATGGAATTTATTCACATGAAAGATATGAGAGCAGCAGGTTTTGAGCCTGTAAACGTACTGTCTCAATATAAATGGCAAGACGGATTGGGTTATTATGAAAGTACAAAAGATGCAAGTACAAATTTTTTCATTGACTATTTACCTAAAGGTGTGTATGTTTTTGAATATGATTTACGAGTAAATAATAAAGGTAATTTCTCTAACGGAATCACAACAATACAATCGATGTATGCGCCAGAATTTAGTAGCCATAGTAAAGGTGTAAGAATTGTTGTTGAGTAATTTTAAAAATAAAAATAATGAAATTTTAATTTGTTTTTTGTTGAATAGGATAGAGTAGGAGATAGAATTTTAATAAATTCTACAGCTGTAAAGATGCTTTTTGCTAAAATGAATTTTAACCCGAACTCAGGTTATTAGAAAGCCAAACTACCTGTATAATTGAAAATACTCGAAATTCATTTAACCCAAAATTGGGCTGCAATTCCTTTTTTATTGTTGCGCAAATTATTCGTGAGCCACTTCGTTAGGTTTTTATTGGTATTTTGACTTTTCATAATGAAAACCTATAAATAATCCGAGTTAACATTGCTAACTGTTGTAAATAATAAAAATAGGATTAAAAGTATCAAATTCAATTTATAATTATTTTTTTAATTCAACATTCAACATTCAACATTCAACATTCAACATTCAACATTCAATATTCAACATTCAACATTCAACATTCAACATTCAACATTTTCATTTATTTTGCAATATCATTTAATATCCAATCTAACTGTTCGTCTTGATTTAAGGTCGTTACTTCGATGTATTTATCAGGTTTTATACCATAACCATCTGGTGTTGTTTTGTGAGGAGTATCTAATACCATTAAACCAGATCGAATGTAATTTTTAGAGTTAGGTAATTCAATTCTTACTAATATTCCAGCAACAGTAGAATTATATGCTCCGCCAGTTTCTTCACCAACAAAAAAGGCTCTTTTTGTAGCTTGTAATTTGTTAGATAAAACAGTACTTGCAGAAAAACTACTTGCGTTGATTAAAACATATATTTTTCCATTAAAATTATGTTCTTCTTTTGCTTTTTGTAGTTTTGCGCTTTTAAATACAAAATGTGGTTCACCATTAATTTTTTTGACCATAATAGCTTGAATTGTTTTAGCTAAAGGAAAAGTAATAGGAAGTAATAAGCCTTTTATCAATTTTGACTTACCATAAAATAATGGATAAGAAAAACTGTTTGCTTTTGTCATTTTTGATGGACTAATAAAATAATGATCTTCAGTAACTAAGTAAGAATACAAATCAGCAATTGCAAAAAGTTCTCCTCCAAGGTTATCTCTTATATCAATAATTAAGTTATCTACTTTTGCTGAATCAATTTTTTTAAAGCTTTCGGCATAAAATTTTTCATGATTCCCACTTGAAAAACTTCGTATTTTCATCATTGCCACAGTTTTTGAGCTGTCTTTAGTTTTAATAAAATTTAGACTTAATGTGTTTTCTTTTGTTAATTTATTATAGCCATATTTTTGTTCCCATTTTTGTCTTTCTTTTTTCTTTTTCTTTGCAATTTTTCTTTCCGCTTTGTTTAGCTTTTTCTTAGCAATAATACTGTCTTTCTTTTTAGTTGGTTCTTTTTTAGTATAGGCATAAATGTATTTTTTGTAAATGCTATCGTTGTATTTTAAGGTTAATAGCAAGCTGTCTTTTAAAGTATGAGTATTCGTATAAAACATGCCAATATTTTTGTACGGAAATTTTTGTAAGAACGTTTTATTATAACCATCGCCGGTTACAATGTTTTTAGATGAGTTATATATAAATTGAACTGTTTCTTTTTCAATTTTTAGTAGTTCAGAACCTTTAATAATTGTAGTATCTTTTCCGAAATTATTTTGAATAAAAACCTTTTCGTTTAGAGTGTTAAAACGTAGTATTCTAAAAGGATTTTCTCTATTTCCTCGTTTTTTTAAGTCTTTTTTTGTTTGCCATTTATGCGCAACTTTTAATGCAGTATGTCCTTGACCAATTTTAGCAATAATAGGTGCAAATTCATTGTAAAATTCAATAGTAGTTTTAGGAGATTTAATACGACTTTTTAAATTATTAAAAGCAGCATCTAATTCTTCCTTTTTAATATATTGGTATAAATTAGGATGCCATTTTTTTAATTTTTTGTAAGCATAATCAATATCTTGATGTAACTCTTCTACAGAATGAAGTTTACTTACTTGTTTATTATACTTTTCTGTAGATTTGCAGTTTGTTAATAAACTGATAATTAGAAATAGATAGAATATTTTAAATTTTTTCATAAACTGATATTATTTTTTAATGCCTTGTTTGTTTTTTTTGTTAATGTATTTGGTTCTATTGCGGTTATGTTGCGCCAAAGTTTTAGCAAATTCATGATAACCAATTTTGGTTATACTTGCACACATAAAATAATAGTCATGTTTTTTAAAATTTAGAACAGCATCAATTGCAGATATGTCAGGCATGGCAATTAAAGATGGCGGTAATTTAGGCTGTTTGTAAGTGTTGTAAGGCGAATTTTTTGTTTCTTCAATATATTTGAATAATACTCTGCGAATTTTCAAATCTTTACCATATTTTTTATTCATAGCATAGATAATGGTTGGGTCAGATTCTAATGGCCATTTGTCTTGTAATCTATTTAGATATAAACCAGCAACAATTGGTCTTTCACTTGTTTTCGCCGTTTCTTTATGTACTATAGAAGCTAAGGTCGTAATTTGAATAGGAGTTAAATTTAATTTTTTTGCCTTTTTTAATCGTGATTTGTTCCAAAATTTATGATATTCGTTAAGCATTTTGTCACGAAATTGATCTGCTGAGGTATTCCATTTTATTTGGTATGAATTCGGAATAAACATGCCTAATACTTGATCTTGGGTAAATTTATTCTTATTAAGAAACTCTTTGTTGGTAAAAGATTGTAGTAACTGAATTGAATCCGCCTCAATTTGTGTTGCTATTCTGCCAGCTAATTTTTCTAAACTATGTTGGTTGTTAAATGCTAATTTAACAGGTGTTTGTTTACCTATACGAAGCATATTTATTAAAGAATTATTGCTCATTCCTTTTTTTATTTGATACTTTCCAGGTTTTGGTGTAGTAAACTTCTTTTTGTTTGCAACCCATTTAAAGGACTTATTATCTTTTATGAAAGGTGTTATTTCATTGATTAAATCGTTAAAAGTCGCATTTGTTTTTATATAGATAAATCCTTTTTTTATAGTGTTTGGTTTTTTTATTTTAGCATAGAAACTATATCCTAAATAAGCGCCAATTCCTATTACTATTAAAAGTAGTATTCCTATTTTTTTAATCATGATTCTAATTTTCTTTTCTATTTACGGATTAATTGTAATAATATTTCGTCTTTAAACTTACTATTACTAAAAATCCAATCTTTTTTAATGCCAATTTCTTTAAAATTATTGGTAGTAAATAGCTTGATACTATTTTTATTATCTACAGTAATATTAGCGTAAAGTTGATGTAAATTTAAGGTTTCAAAGGCAAAGCCTATAAGTAATTGTAGCGCAGTATTTGCAAAGCCCATATTTTGATATTTTTTTACTATTAAAATGCCAATGCCAGCACGATGATGTTGAGGATTGAAGTCAAATAAATCAATCATACCAATAGCCTTATTTTTATGCTCAATAATTAGTCTTAATTGCTTTGCTTCAAAGATGTCTTGATGTGAATTTTCTAAGTATTGTTTTAATATAAATTTTGAAAACGGAGTTTGCATACTACTAACTTCCCAAAAAGCAGTATTGTTTTCGGTTTGGTATAAAAAGTCAAGATCTTCGGGTTCTAAGGCTCTTAATTTAATATTGTTTTTTTGTAGTATGATTTTTTTTAAATTTAAGTTGTAAATATATAAAATCAACTTGATTTTATGTTTAAATTTAATTAATATTCGAATTTTAAAATTTACCTATATAAAACACGTAACTTTAGACTGTTGAAAGAAAAGTATAATTTATAGCCAATAAAATTAAATTTATAATGTACTAATTATTGTATTTTGCTTCAATCTCATTAACTAAATCTAAAGAAATATTAGGTTTAATTACACGTACAATATCAGAAATTTCACCATCATTATATAAAATAGCTTTCGCTATATCATAACCAGAACCATTTACATTGTGTTTAACATATTTTGTTTTTTCTTTAAAAGCAGTCCAAGATATGGGTTGGTTTAATCTAAAATAATAAATATCTGGATTTGTAGTAGATTGTAAAATTTTGTCATTTATCTCAGTCAAATTATAAAAACGGTTTACTCTTATTACTGCTCGTTGTTCATTGTTAATTCTTTGACCTGTGCTAAAATTGAATCCTTCATTGGTATAGTGACCTATAATATTATCAATTTCGGTATAGCGATTTACACCTTTTAAACGAATGCCAGCATGTGATAAGTTTCCTATGTTGACTACACATTTAGCGGCTTCAAGACTAAGATTATTTTTAGTATTTACATTTTTAGTTGCTCTTAATATACTTTCAAAAGAATTCATTTCCTTTGTCACTAATACGATTGAATTTGGCTTTTTTATATTCGTAAATCTTGAATAATATGAAGATAATGGATTTGGAATATCAATTACTAATGCTTTTGGATGTATGGCGCTTTTAACAGAATTTACGTTTTCTTCAAAAGTTACTTTGCCAATAAAATTATGCTTTTTCATGGTTGTTTGGGGTTTTAATTTTTTAAATGTAGTAAATGTTTTTGAAAAAACAAAATTAATTTTTAAAATACATTAAATAAATAAAATTTAAACCACTAAAAACAAATATGTTATGCGTTTTTTACTATGCGTGCATAATATTTTTTGTAATTTACTATGCATGCATAGTATTTTTTTATATATTTGTCAAAATGTTAAAAGAAAACACCATAGATCATCATTTACGAGCAACTTGGCAACTGGTTTCTAAAATGTATAATGAACAAGCAATCAGACAAGGCTACACAATGGCAATGGGCTTTGTTGCCTTAAATATTGATGTTGTAAAGGGTACACCATCAACATCGCTTGGGCCAAAAATGGGTATGGAAGCTACAAGTCTTTCACGCATTTTAAAATCAATGGAAGAAAAAGGCACTATTTATAGAGAAAAAAACCCAAAAGATGGTAGAGGTGTTTTAATTAAATTAACCGAATTGGGTATTGAAAAACGCAATCAAGCAAAAGCAAGTGTTTTACATTTTAATAATGAAATCAATTCCAATGTAAATAAACAAGATATGAATGGTTTTTTAAACGTCATTGAAACCATACATAAAATGGTTGGAGAAAATTTAATCTTCAATAAAAATAAACAAAAAGCAAGTTAGTATCTAACATATAAATATACAATAATGAAAAGAAGTATAAAAAAAATAGCAGTTATCGGATCTGGAATTATGGGTTCTGGTATTGCTTGTCATTTTGCCAATATTGGTGTAGAAGTTTTATTACTCGATATAATTCCAAGAGAATTAAACGATAAAGAAAAAGCCAAAGGTTTGACTTTAGAAAGTAAAGCGGTTAGAAATCGTTTGGTTAATGATAGTTTAAAAGCATCATTAAAATCAAAACCTTCACCTATATATAATCAAAAATTTGCAAAACGAATTGCTACTGGTAATTTAGATGATGACTTACATTTAATTGCTGATGTGGATTGGATTATTGAAGTTGTTGTAGAACGTTTAGATATTAAACAACAAGTTTTTGAAAATATTGAAAAATTTAGAAAACCTGGCACGTTAATTACTTCTAACACTTCTGGTATTCCTATTGCTTTTATGAATAAAGGTCGTAGCGAAGATTTTAGAAAACACTTTGCAGTAACACACTTTTTTAATCCGCCACGATATTTAAAACTTTTTGAAGTTGTTCCTGGTCCAGATTGTAAACAAGAAGTAACGGATTTCTTAATGATGTATGGCGAAAAATTCTTAGGTAAAACTTCGGTTTTAGCAAAAGATACTCCTGCATTTATAGGTAACCGAATTGGTATTTTTGGTATCATGAGTTTATTTCATATTGTAAAGGAATTAGACATGACGGTTGCCGAAGTAGATAAACTTACAGGTCCAGTAATTGGTCGTCCAAAATCGGCTACTTTTAGAACCATCGATGTGGTTGGATTAGATACTTTGGTTCATACCGCAAATGGTGTTAAAGACAATTGTCCAAATGACGAAATGAAAGACAGTTTTGTTATTCCTGATTTTGTAAATAAAATGATGGAAAACAAATGGTTAGGCTCAAAAACAAAACAAGGTTTTTATAAAAAAACAGTCAATGCCGAAGGCAAAAAAGAAATAGTATCCTTAGATTTAAACACCTTAGAATACAAATCAAAAGAAAAAATAAATTTTCCAACATTAGCAATGACCAAGTCTATTGATAATGTTACCGATAGATTTAAAGTGTTAGTACAAGGAATGGATAAAGCAGGGGAATTTTATCGTAAATCCTTTACGGCACTTTTTGCTTATGTTCAAAACAGAATTCCAGAAATTTCTGACGAGTTATATCGTTTAGACGATGCTTTAAGAGCTGGTTTTGGTTGGGAACATGGACCGTTTCAAATTTGGGATGCTATTGGTGTTGAAAAAGGAATGGAATTGATGGAAAAAGAAGGCTATAAAGTAGCTCCTTGGATTACTGAAATGGTTGCCAGTGGTAAAAATAGTTTCTATTCCGTTAAGGAAGGTGCAAACTTTTACTATGCAATACCAGATAAAGAATTTAAGAAAATTCCTGGGCAAGATGCCTTTATTATTTTAGATAATATTCGTGAAACCAAAGAAATTTGGTCGAATAGTGATGCTTCTATTCAACATTTAGGCGATGGTGTTTTAAATGTGGAATTCCGTTCAAAAATGAATACGCTTGGCGGTGGCGTTTTGGCTGCCATTAATAAGGGAATTGATTTAGCCGAACAAGAATACGAAGCCGTTATTTTAGGTAATCAAGCAGCAAACTTTTCGGTTGGTGCAAATTTAGCCATGGCATTAATGATGGCAGTTGAACAAGATTACGACGAGTTAGCAATGGGCGTTCGTGTATTTCAAGATACCGTAATGCGTTTGCGTTATTCATCCGTACCAACGTTAATTACGCCAAGAGGAATGACTTTTGGTGGTGCTTGTGAAATGAGCATGCACGTAGATAAAGTGATTGCAGCTGCCGAAACATATACTGGTTTAGTAGAATTTGGTGTAGGAATTATTCCTGCTGGTGCTGGAACTAAAGAAATGACAAAACGTGTTTCTGACCTTTGGGTGAAAGATGATGTAAAATTAAATAGATTACGTGATGCTTTTATAAATATTGCTATGGCAAAAGTAGCTACTTCTGCTCACGAAGCTTTTGATATGGGCTTTTATCAAAAAGGAAAAGATATTGTTGTTGTTAACGAAAAAAGACAAATTGCTACAGCAAAACGCTATGCAATACAGATGTTAGAAGATGGTTATACACAACCTGCTCCGCAAAAAATTAAAGTTTTAGGTCAGCAAGCCTTAGGTATGTTTATGGTTGGAACCGATAGTTTGATGCAAGGTAGATACGCAAGTGAACACGATAGAAAAATAGCCAATAAATTAGGTTATATAATGGCTGGTGGAGATTTATCAGAACCAACTTATGTAAGCGAACAATATTTATTAGACTTAGAACGAGAAGCAATAATGAGTTTATTTACCGAGAAAAAAACCTTAGAACGAATTCAACATACACTAAAAACTGGGAAACCGTTGAGGAATTAGAAATAGATTTTAGACTTATAGACATTAGACTGTAGACTGTAGACTGTAGACTGTTTATAAGGATGTGAAAATATAAATCAAAGAAAAATTAGTCTAAGGTAAGAAAAGTCTAAAAAAAATGGTGAAACATAATTTTAAAAAATTAATAATTTGGAAAAATAGTTTAGAACTTGTTTTTGAAACGTATAGAATAACAAAATCCTTTCCAATAGAAGAAAGGTTTGGATTAATAAGTCAACTAAACAGATGTGCTGTTTCGATACCTTCAAATATTGCTGAAGGAAGTAGTAAAAGCTCTGATAAACATTTTAAAACTTATTTAGAAACAGCTTTAGGTTCTGCATTTGAATGGGAAACACAAATAATAATTGCAAAAGGTTTAAATTACATAACAGAAGGAAAGTTTAAAGAATTAGAAAAAAATATTAATGATATTCAAAAGATGATATCGTCTTTTAAAGATAAAATACAAATAAAGTAAAATCAGTCTAAAGTCTTTTAGTCTAAAGTCAATAAAGCACAGAGATATGAAAACAGCATACATAGTAACAGGTTACAGAACAGCAGTAGGAAAAGCACCAAGAGGTGTATTTAGATTTAAACGTCCAGATGAATTAGCTGCAGAAACGATTGAACATTTATTAAAAGATGTTCCGCAATTAGACAAATCACGTATTGATGATGTGATTGTTGGTAACGCAATGCCAGAAGCCGAACAAGGTTTAAATATTGGTAGATTAATCTCATTAATGGGTATAAAACAAGACGATGTTGCTGGTGTAACCGTAAATCGTTATTGTGCTTCAGGCTTAGAAACTATTAGTATTGCAGTTGCAAAAATAGAAAGCGGTATGGCAGATTGTATCATTGCTGGTGGCGTGGAAAGCATGAGCTACATACCAATGGGCGGTTATCGTGCTGTACCCAATTATAAAGCTGCAAAAAATGGTCACGAAGATTATTATTGGGGAATGGGTTTAACTGCCGAAGCGGTTGCAAAAAAATACAATGTTTCCAGAGAAGCACAAGATGAATTTTCGTTCAATTCGCACATGAAAGCTTTAAAAGCCTTAGATAATGGCACTTTTAAAGAGGACATTGTACCGATTGAAGTCGAAAGTATTTTCTTGGACGGAAATAGTAAAAAGCAATCCAAAAAATATACAGTTTCACAAGATGAAGGACCAAGAAGAGGAACAAGCGTAGAAGCCTTAGCAAGATTACGACCAGTATTTGCTGCTGGTGGAAGTGTTACCGCAGGAAACTCTTCTCAAATGAGCGATGGAGCATCTTTTGTTATGGTAATGAGTGAAGAAATGGTAAAAGAATTAAATATTGAACCAATTGCAAGAATGGTTTCGTATGCTGCAGCTGGTGTTCCGCCAAGTTTAATGGGTATTGGTCCTGTTGCTGCTGTGCCAAAAGCTTTAAAAAGAGCTGGATTAAATGTACAAGATATTGATTTATTTGAACTAAACGAAGCCTTTGCTTCACAATCTTTAGCTGTTATAGACGAATTAAAATTAAATAAAGATATCGTTAATGTAAATGGTGGCGCTATTGCTCTTGGACATCCATTAGGTTGTACTGGCGCAAAATTATCGGTGCAATTATTTAACGAAATGAGAAGACGTAAAAACAAGTATGGCGTAGTAACTATGTGTGTTGGTACTGGTCAAGGAGCAGCAGGAGTTTTTGAGCTGCTTTCTTAATAACTGTACGCTTTATTAGAATACAGAAAAAAGAGAAGAGAAAAAAGAAAATAATTTTATTGTGGGCAAATTAAGACATAATTATAAAAATTTAAAAATCTGGAAGATTGGATTAGAGATTTGCAATGATATGTCGGATATTCTACAAAATTTTCCGAAACATGAAAAATACGATTTAAGCTCGCAAATGAATAGATGTTCCATTTCTATTCCTTCAAATATAGCTGAAGGTTCAGCAAGAACTGACAAATCATTTTCGTATTTCTTAGATATTTCTTTAGGGTCTTCTTTTGAATTAGGAACTCAGTTATTGGTGTCAAAATATAGAAATTATATAAACACAGAACAATTAGACTTATTTGAAAAAAAATTATCAGAATTTCAAAGAATGACTATGAGTTTTCAAAATGGATTGGATAAATAAAAAATAATAATGAATTATAAAACATAAAATAAAGTTGAATTTGAGCAGAAACAAGTCTATTTTTTCTTCTCTTTTTTCTCTTTTCTAAAAAAAAAACTAAAGTTGAATTTGAGCAGAAACAAATCTATTTTCTCTTCTCTCATTTCTCTTTTCTAAATAACAAACTATGGCAAACATAAAAGGTGGAGAATACCTAATCAAACAAAGTAAATGCGAAGACATCTTTACAGTAGATGACTTTACGGAAGAGCAACAAATGATGAAAGAAAGTATCATTGAATTTGTAGACAAAG
>JALSLZ010000199.1 GCA_026988075.1 Flavobacteriaceae bacterium | reverse complement strand
AATGTTTGCCCTACATAAATTTTATCTGGATGAGATAACATTGGTTTGTTTGCTTCAAAAATAACTGGATATTTCATTGCGTTTCCATAATATTTTTTAGCAATTTTACCTAAAGTATCACCACTTACAACAGCATGAAACTGTGCTTGTGGTTCTTCAACTGCAGTCGTCATTCTGTCGTCTACATTTGCAATACCTGCTGTGTTTCCAACAACTAATATTACTTTTTCACGAGTTGCTTGATCTGCAGCTTCTCCAAAAATTAAAGCAGTTTCTCCGTCTACTTCAATATCCAAATCAATTACATCAAATTCTAAGGTTTCAACAGCGCTAATTAATTGATTGGCCTTTTCTGCCTGCATTGCTGCTTTTGCTTCTGCAGCATCGGCTGCTTCTTCTGCGGTTGTTTTACCAATTCCAAATACTTTTGCTCCTGCGTCTTTAATAAAAGAGAATAATCCCATAATAATTTTAATTTTTTTATGTTAATAATAATTTAATGCTGTGAAGATACACTTTTTTTATAAATCCACAATATTTTTAAACTCAATTTAAAGTAAACAAAAAGCATTCCAAAAAAATCAATTTTGTATATTTGTATTATTAAATATATATTTTATGATAATTCATCAGTTAAATACAACTAACTCTATATTAAATACATTTATTTCTGAAATTAGAGATGAATCCATTCAGCAAGATTCCATGCGGTTTAGAAGAAATATAGAACGAATTGGTGAAATTTTAGGTTATGAATTGAGTAAAACATTAAATTATACTAAAAACATAATTCAAACACCTTTAGGTAAAAAGGAGGTTTCATTAATTAATAATGATATTGTTTTATGTTCTATTTTAAGAGCAGGATTGCCTTTACATCAAGGACTTCAAAATTATTTTGATAAAGCTGAAAACGCTTATATTTCTGCATACAGACATCACCCAAATAATGATGCGGAATTTGAAATTGTTGTTGAATATTTTGCTTCACCTTCTTTAGAAAACAAAACTTTATTATTGGCAGATCCAATGTTGGCAACCGGAAACTCTTTAGTAGCTGTTTTAGAAGCTTTAAAAAAGAATGGAACTCCAAAAGAAATACATTTGGTTTGTGTTATTGGTGCTTCTGAAGGTATTGAATATATTAAAAAGCACTTTCCTAAAAACACACATTTATGGATTGCCGCAGTTGATGATACCTTAAATGATAAAGGTTATATTATTCCTGGTTTAGGCGATGCTGGAGATTTAGCTTTTGGCGAAAAATTGTAATTTTTTTAGCTTTAAATAACACCTATTTATTGTCTATATGTTTCATGGCAAGCAATACAAGAAGCCATGGTTTTAGATAATGCGTGTAATGATTTGTTTTTGTCTTTCATTTTCAAAATTTCACTCATTTTATCTGCATCACTATGAAATTTTAATCCCAATTCCTCAAACTGTTTGTTACCAAAAGACGCACACATCAATTTCATTTCTGTAGTTGAACCTAATCTATCATGAGCAACATTTGATGCTCTATCATAATCTTCAATAGCAATTAAAGTAATTATATGTTGTAAAGCTTCTAAATGATCACGCATGTTTTCTAATTGATGCTTTTTTTGCATTTTGTTTAGATGTAATGAAATTCTTTCATCATTAGATTTTATTGTCATTTCCATTTTTGGTGTTTCAATACTTTGTATTTCAACTTCTTTTTTTTCTGAACACGCTATCAATACTGAAAATAGAAATAATATCGGTAATATGGCTTTTGTTTTCATTTGACGAAATTAATAAAATTTTATCACAAATATATTATTTTTAAAAATATAGCGTTATACTTTATTAATTAACATGTACTGAGCCAACTAAAAAATTTAAATATACAATTCAAAACACTATCCGCATTTATCACATTAATAAAATTGTATATTTGTGGTATAAAAATTGTTTTATAAAAAGAAAATTATTCTATTTTTATGTTAAAAAAAATCATATTTGCGCTATCGTTTTTAATAATTAATACCAATGTATATTCTCAAGACGATTTAGAAATATTAGAACCCAGTTATATAAAATCGGTTACTTTACATGCAAAAAAAATCAATGCTTTTACACCTATAATTCGCTTAGGCGAAAGGATAATTTTTTCGTTTGATGATACTGAAGGTGATGAAAAAGGCTACAGCTATAAATTAACACATTGTGATGCAGATTGGGAAAAATCTAATATCTCATCAACAGAATTTTTAGATGGTTTTAATGAAGATACCATTCGCAATTACGAAAACTCATTTAACACCTATCAAAATTACACACATTACGAACTGGAAATTCCTAATAGAAATATTCGTATTAAAATTAGTGGTAACTATATTATTTCTGTATTAGATAGTTATGGCGATGTGCTTTTTACAAGACGATTTATTGTTTACCAGCAAAAAGTAGATGTTGGTGTTAGTGTACATAAAGCTAGGAAAGTTGAAGATATTAAAACCAAACAGAATGTTGAAATATTAATAAATTATCCCAATATAAAAATCAACAATCCAAGTGAAGAAATAGCTGTTGCCATTTATCAAAATAACGATTGGAATAATGTAATTACTGGTGTAAAACCACAATATTTTAGAGGTAGCCAACTTATATATAAATATGGTAATGAAACTACTTTTAATGGCAGCAATGAATACCTTTATTTTGACACTAAAGATTATCGTTCATCTACAAATAGTATTAGGCGAGTTGAATTAAAAGATCTTTACGAAACACGACTGTATGTAAATGAAACTCGAAAATCAAGAGCATATACGTACAACCCTGATATTAATGGAAATTTTTTTATTAGAAGTATTAATGCCGAAAATACAAAGTTAGAAGGCGATTATACAAAAGTACATTTTATCTATAAAAATTATACTGCCTTAAATAAAGGCGAAAGTATCTATGTTTACGGCGCCTTTAATAATTGGCAATTTACTGATGAAAATGAACTTACATTAACTAATAATGGTTATTTTGAAACGGATATTTTATTAAAACAAGGTTTTTATAATTATACTTTTGTTAAATTAGACGCAGATTACAATATAGATAATACTTTAGAAGGTACTCATTACCAAACTGAAAATGATTATTCGGTTTTTGTTTATTACAAGCGTTTTGGTTCAAGATACGATGAAGTAATTGGTTACGGAATTGGGAATTCTGTTAATTTAAAGAATTAGGTTTTTTAGATGATTTACTTAACAATATTACCATTAATATAAGTTTGTAAACATTTAATGTTTTCTAATTCATTAATAGGTGTTTTGTATGGGTTTTTATCTAAAATAATAAAATCTGCATATTTTCCTTTTTCTAAAGAACCAATTTTATTTTCCATTTTAATTTGCCAAGCTGCATTAATTGTCATTGCTTTTAAAGCTTGTGTTAAATTTACTCTTTCATTAAAAGCAATCGTATCACCTGTTTTAGTTTGTCTTTCTACAGCTGTTTGTATTAATCTAAAAGGCTTGCTTTCAAACATTGGTTGATCTGCGTGAAATGAATATATTAGATTATTTTTATGAGCAGAACCAACTGGTAAAATTCTTTCAACTCTATCTTTACCAAGTAAATCTGACTTTAAGGCATCTCCATAAAAATACAAATGATTTACATGAAAACTTGGTGAAATATTTAGTTTTTTCATTCGTATAATATCCAATGTGTCTAACAACAAGCAATGTTCTAATCTATGTCTGGAATTTGTATAATCAAGTTCGGCATCTAACTCTTCATACATATCAATAATTTCTTTATTGGCAGCGTCGCCTTGAGCATGAATTGTAATTTGCCAACCTTTATTGTGTGTGTTTTTAATGAATTTTTTTAAATCATCTTTTGCTATTAATGCTTTACCTTTTGAATTTGGCGTAATATTTAATTCATCTCTGGTTAAATTTGTGTTTAAATACGGTTCGTTTAAATACATAGAACCAATATATGGAGCTCCATCATACCAGTGTTTTACACCAATTATATTGTAAAAATCATTTTCTGTTTTGTTTTTAGGCAATAAGTTTAGCATATTAAATCGCATATACATAAAATGTCTTGGGGCAACTTTTCGTTTGGGTAATTTTCCTAATTTCTCTAAAATACTTCCTAATAAAGTAGGATTTTCATCTGATAAATGTTTCATTAAAATTAAGGGTTTTTCATCACTAATGGTTAATCCTGCCGAAACGATTGTTGTGTTGCCATTTTTAGCATATTTAGTCATTATTTTACTTGCAACATTACTTAATACTTTTGGTGTTAAAGCTTCTTTTTTAACTATTTCTAATAAAGGAAATATGGCTTTTTGTTCAGCAATTAAGCCTGTTAACTCACCTTGTTTGTCTTTTGCGTAAAAACTATGTTTTGACGGATTAGGCGTATCTTTATTAATACCTGCCTTATTAAAAGCCACCGTATTTGCCCAATAACTATGTAAACTTTGACTAAACATAATTACAGGGTTATTAGGCGCAATACTATCTAAATATTTAATAGATGGTGTTTTTAAGTCTGATACTAAAATAGGATCAATGCCTTTACAAATAACCCATTCTCCATGCGATAATTTTGCTGCTTCAGATTCAAAATATGACCAAACTTCTTTATTAGATTTGTGTTTAAAACCAGATAAATCTATCATATTTTCCATAAACATAGATAATACAAAATGAGTATGTGGATCTATAAATCCTGGTAATACTGTTGCTCCATTTAAATCAACTGTATTAATATTTTTAGTAATTAGTTTTGATAATTCTTTAGTAGAACCAATAGCTTTAATTTTTCCATTTTCTACTAACATCGTTTGTGCAATAGTAAGGTTTTTGTCTAAAGTAATAATGTTACCATTTACATATAAAGTTGTAGGTGTTTTTTTAAAATCTTGACTTAAATATAAATAGGAAATCAATAAAACTAAAATTAGTAATCCAAATATTAGGTGTTTTTTTTTCATAAAATGTATCATTTAAATAATTGTAATTAAAAAGTATTTTTATTTCAAAACCATATCATCAAATCGTTTTGGGTTTTTAATGTATGATTTTGTAAAATTATATTCTGTTAAAGCTAAAAATAAATAATATACAATTGCAAATGCCATTGCTACATGAGGTTCTTCTGTAAAAACACCTATACTATGCTTATTTACAAACCCTGATAAAATTAAATATTCTTTATTTAGTGCCAAGTAAGGTATTTTATCTTTATTAAAAAGAATAATAAAAATTAAGAAAAACCATATTATTGCAGCATAAACTGCAATACCAATAGCTTTGTTTTTAAGACCTTTACTAGCGTCTAAAAAAGCAAAACGCATCCGTTGAAAAACAACAATTAAATACATATATAAAATGGTATTACCTTCAGCCATTGAGTTTATAGCTAATGCAAATAAGCCGTACAGAGGAAAAAATATAAAGAGTGATGCTTTTTTAGGTAATACCGCCATAAAAACACCCGAATGCACCATAAAAAACTCAAAACCCACTAAAATGGCTATCGTATATATTTTATCTGTATCTTTTAATGTTGGGTTTGACCAAAGAAAATAAGCCTGAACTGCTAACATTATATTAAGAACAACGCTCAAATACACAAATTGTTTATCGTATTTTTCAATGATATTCATTAATTTTTTTTAAACGTTATTTTAAAGTCTTGATAACAATTAAAACAATGATATTCTTTTTTGTAAATTGGCAATGGAAGTCCAAAAAACAATAATAAAACCCCTACAATTCCTTTCGTGTTTTTCGTTGCTCTAAGCTCATTTGAACTACAATTAGGGCAATTTTTTATTGTTTCATTTTGAGATATTGTTATTTTTTTAACTTCTGGATAAGCGTCTTTTTTAAATAAACTAACTATTTCTTTTGCCTTTTTAATATCCTTAGCTTTTACTTGTAACTTAACTCCACCAATTGCATTAGATAAAAAATTATCTGTCTGAATGGTTAATTCGTCCTTTAAAAAAACATAAATTCCTTCAGCTTCTAATTTGTTTTTAATTATTTGTGCTTCATGCGGATATTCAAAAACTTTTATTGTCGTAAAATCTAACATCGTATCAATTTCTATTAATTAATTCTTTAATTCATCTAAAATAGCGCTAATATCAGTATATTTTTGTTGATAGTCAATTTGAAGGCTTTGCTTTTCAGGAAATTGCTCAATCATCATAGTTGTTGATGGAAAAGCAAATTCAACTCCTTTAAGTTTAGCAAGCTTTAAAATTGCAATATGAAAATCGTGTTTTGCTTTTTGTTCGTTACTCCAAGTGTCAACATTAAAATAGACATTAATCATTATTTTTAAAGCCGAGTCACCAAAACCGATAAAAGCCACATCAAATTCATCATTTTTAGATTTTGGGTGTGCTTTAATCAACTTTTTTATACTGTTAACAAATTCTTCAATTAATTCTGATGGTGTATCATAGCGAATACCTAATTCAAATTGATAACGTCTAAATAAACGAAGTCCTTTATTATTAATTACAATTTCTGATAAGGTACTGTTTGGTATTTGATATATTGAAGTGTCAGCAGCACGGATTCTCGAAGACCTAAAACCAACTTCTTCAACAGTTCCTTGCAATTCACTTGTTTCAATCCAATCGCCAATATGAAATGGCTTATCTAAGAAAATCATAAATGTACCAATTAAATTCTTAACCGTATCTTGCGATGCTAAAGCCAA
>JALSLZ010000198.1 GCA_026988075.1 Flavobacteriaceae bacterium | reverse complement strand
TTTTCATTATTAATTTTTCACTACTTTTGCAATTCGTTAAATAACAGATACAAATATACAATTATGAGTACAAATACAGATACTTACTTAAAATATAAAGTAAAAGACATTAGTTTAGCAAATTGGGGAAGAGAAGAAATTAAACTTGCCGAAGCAGAAATGCCAGGATTAATGAGTTTGCGTAAAGAATATAAAGAAGAACAGCCATTAAAAGGTGCACGAATTGCAGGATGTTTGCACATGACAATTCAAACTGCCGTATTAATTGAAACCTTAATAGATTTAGGTGCTGAGGTAACTTGGAGTTCGTGTAATATTTTTTCTACACAAGATCAAGCAGCAGCAGCAATAGCCGAAGCAGGAATTTCGGTTTATGCTTGGAAAGGAATGACAGAAGAAGAATTTGATTGGGCAATTGAACAAACCTTATTTTTTGGAGAAGATAAAAAACCATTAAATTTAATTTTAGATGATGGTGGCGATTTAACTAATATGGTATTAGATAGATATCCTGAATTAGCAGCAGGAATTAAAGGTCTATCCGAAGAAACAACCACAGGAGTTCATCGTTTATACGAAAGAGTTGAAAACGGAACACTATCAATGCCAGCAATCAATGTAAACGATAGCGTTACCAAATCTAAATTTGATAATAAATACGGATGTAGAGAAAGTGCTGTAGATGCAATTCGTAGAGCAACCGATATTATGTTAGCAGGTAAACGAGTAATTGTTTGTGGTTATGGTGATGTTGGTAAAGGTACAGCAGCTTCGTTTGCAGGCACAGGTTCTATTGTAACTGTTACCGAAATTGATCCTATTTGTGCTTTGCAAGCTGCAATGGACGGTTTTGAGGTTAAAAAATTAGAAAATGTCATCGCTACGGCGGATATTATTATTACTACAACAGGTAACAAAGACATTGTTCAAGGTCGTCATTTTGAAGCAATGAAAGACAAAACTATTGTTTGTAATATTGGACATTTTGATAATGAAATTGATGTGGCTTGGTTAAATAAAAATCATGGTAACACTAAAGTTGTTATCAAGCCACAAGTAGACAAATATACTATTGGAGATAAAGAAATTATTTTATTAGCCGAAGGTAGATTAGTAAACTTAGGTTGTGCAACTGGTCATCCAAGTTTTGTAATGAGTAATTCATTTACAAACCAAACTTTAGCACAATTAGAGTTATGGAAAGACAGTGATAAATATGAAAACAAAGTGTACATGTTACCAAAACATTTAGACGAAAAAGTAGCACGTTTACACTTAGAAAAAATTGGTGTAGAGCTTACAGAATTACGTAAAGATCAAGCCGATTATATATCTGTACCTGTTGAAGGTCCATACAAAGCAGAACATTATAGATATTAATTAAAAATATTAGTACAATTTAACCCGAATTATTCATAGGTTTTCGTTATGAAAAGTTAAAATACCAATAGAATTGGTAAGCACAGAAATTTTTTAGTAAAGGAATTGTAGCTCAATTTTGAGCTAAATAAATTTCGAGCATTTTCAATTATAGCAGGTAGTTTGGCTTTGTAATAGAAAACTCGTGAATAATTCGGGTTAAAAGCTCTCAATTAATTTTGAGAGCTTTTTTTGGACTAAATAGTATGATAAATGTCATATATTCTCAATATAAGTAGTCGTAACTTTATACTATAATTATAAACAGAGATATTATGAAAAATTTAGTCATATTAGGAGCAGGAACTTCTGGTACCATGATGGCAAACCATCTGATACATAAATTAGATAAAGAGGATTGGAAAATAACCATTGTTGACCAATACAAAACACATTATTACCAACCTGGCTTTTTATTTTTACCGTTTGACATCTATAAAACAAAACAAGTAATTAAAAAAGGTAAAAAATTCATACCAAAAGGTGTTCGATATGTAAATCAAAAAATAGAAAAGATTATTCACCAAGAAAATAAAGTTAAATTAGAAGGTGAATATTTAGATTATGATATACTAATTATCGCTACAGGTACAAAAATAGCACCTGAAGAAACTGAAGGTATGAAAGAAAAAGAATGGCATAAAAGCATTTTCGATTTTTATACTTTTGAAGGAGCAAAAGCTTTAAGAAATAAACTACGAAAATGGGAAGGTGGAAAATTAGTGGTTCATATTACTGAAATGCCTATTAAATGCCCTGTCGCTCCATTAGAATTTGCTTTTTTAGCAGATTCGTATTTTATCAATAAAGGCATGCGTGATAAAGTAGAAATTGAATTTGTTACTCCTTTAGATGGCGCTTTTACAAAACCAAAAGCAACACAAGCATTACATTATTTATTAGAAGATAAAAATATTAAAGAAGTTACCGATTTTAATATCGAAAAAATTGATTACGAAAATAATACCATGATTGATTATTCGGGTAAAAAAGTAACTTACGATTTATTAGTAACCGTACCAACTAACTTAGGTGATGAGGTTATAGAGTCTTCGGGTCTTGGTGATGATATGAATTTTGTACCTACACATAAAGGTACTTTACAATCAAAAAAACATGAAAATATTTTTGCTATTGGCGATGCAACTAATCTGCCAGCATCAAAAGCAGGTTCTGTAGCGCATTTTGAAGCTGAAATATTAACCGAAAACATACTTCTCTACATTAATGATAAACCGTTAAAAGATAAGTTTGATGGTCATGCAAACTGTTTTATCGAAACAGGTCATGGAAAAGCTTTGTTAATAGACTTTAATTATAACCAAGAACCAGTTGAAGGTACTTTTCCTTTTCCAGGTGTTGGTCCGTTAAACTTACTCAAAGAAAGTAGAATGAACCACATGGGGAAAATGGCTTTTAAATGGATTTATTGGAATATGTTAATAAAAGGAATTCATATACCGTTTGTATCTGCAACAATGACAGAAAAAGGTAAAAAAATAGATAATAATAATAACTAAAAAATTAAATAAAATGGATAACATTAAAAGAAATGAACAAGGATATTTAGAAGACTTTAGTCAATGGACTAAAGAAGTTGGTACTGAAATAGCTAAAGAAAAGGAAATCGAAATGACCGAAGAACATTGGAAGGTAATTTCGTATCTTCAAGAAAAACATGAAAATGAAGAATCTCTTTCTATTAGAGGAATTAAAAAAAGTGGCGTGGTTAATATTAAAGAGTTTTATAATTTATTTCCAGGTGGACCATTAAAAATTTCGACAATGATAGCAGGTATTCCTAAACCAAAATCGTGTATTTAATCTATAAAAATTAATAATTATGGCAACAAAAGTTAAAAAAATGCTTTTTATTTTATCAAAAGCAACCATCGATAATGTTTATGCAGCTTTTATAATGGCAAACGGTGCAAGAATGGAAGGTATAGACGCAGAAATTTTCTTTACATTTTTTGGTTTAGAAGCAATTCAAAAAAAGAAATTAGACCATTTACATGTAGCAACTGTTGGTAATCCTGCAATGCACATGCCTACTTTATTAGGTAGTTTACCTGGTATGGAAGCTGTAGCTACTAAAATGATGAAAAAAGAAATGGAAAAATTAGATATGCCGCCAATTGGTGAATTTTTAGAAATTTTATCTGATTCTGGTGTAAGTCTTTGGGCTTGTAAATTAGCTGTTGAAATGTTTCATCTGGAAGAGAAAGACTTAATTGATGATCTTGATGGCATATTAACTATTGGTGATTTTTATAATAGAGCTAATGAAGATGGCACTCAAATGCTATTCATTTAAAATTCATATTAATAATAATAATAGCACCAAACTAAGTTGGTAAAATTAAAACGTTCTCAAAATAATTTGAGAACGTTTTTTTTAAGTGTAGAATACTCAGCTTTATAATACAGATTATGTTGTTTGGGTTTTTACTAAAGATGTTTGAAGTTTATACTAAATTATCCAACCGCTAAAACACGTTAAATATTCAACCCATACAGCCGTTAATATCCGTATTATTGGTAACGCTGTATGGGTTTTTAAATATCGTGGTAATAATTTCATGAAAAATAATAGGTAACAAAACAAAAAATGCGTTATTTATAGTTAGTATAACCAACTAAATTTTATCATTATGAAATGTTTTTACACTTTTTTACTTTTTATTGTTACTTCTTTCGCTTGTTTTTCTCAAAACTATGTAGGTCTTTATGTTAATAATTTTAAAGATATTATTGGTGTTCCTTCAGCAGAAACAGAATTACTAAATTATGCTCAAGATAACGGTTTTAATTACCTAATACTCTATAATTTATCATACATACAAACTCATAATTTTTTAATTGATAATGTTGCCGACTCTTTACCGCTTGCCAATTTTATAGAAGATGCTAAAACAAATTATGGCATACTACAAGTTGCAGCTGTTGGTGAAAAAAATGCTTCTTTTGATAAAATCAAAACCTATAATAGTTTTTACCCATCAAACCCAAATAAACGATTTGATGTTTTTAATCTTGAATTTGAATTTTGGAACAATAATTTAACAGGTCCAAGTGATTACTATTGTACTACTTATTTACAGCCAAATGGATATACTTGTGATCAAGCTGGAGCATTTCAGTTTTACAATTCACAACTTGCTTTAATGAAAGCTTACGGAGATCAAAATGGTATCATTACAGAAACTTATATTGGTTATATTTCAACATCTCAAGGAGATTTGATTGCACAAAACACAAGCCGAGTGTTAATTCATTATTATAGAAGTAGTGATGTTTATAATAATGGCGATAGTATTTTTCAATATCATCCTGATAGATTAGAAAATTTATCTATGAATAATAACGTAACAGTTATGCCTATTTTTAGTTCAAGAACAAACCACATGTACAATTGGTTGTTAGCACCTCATTCGCTTTCACAACCTTACAATACTTTTTTAAATGGAACTAACGGTTTTAATGCTCAACCCGTTAATTTTAAGAGAAATATTTCTTTAGACGGCTATGTTTGGTATAGATATGGTGAATTATTAAACATTTCTCAACAATTATTATCATTTAATGAACAGAGTATAGAAAATTTAATGATTTATTATAATAATTTAGATAAAAACATGCACTTTATAAATTTCAATACTAAAGATAAAATAGTTATTTACAATTCTTTGGGGCAAAAAATGATGTCAAGTAATTCAAAAGAAGTACTCCATGTTGCAACTCTTGAAAAAGGAGTATATATCGTTACCGTAAGTTCAAAAAACAAACAAAAATTGGTTAAAAGAGTTGTTGTTTATTAACCTCAATCTTTTTAGTGTTAACAATCATATAGATATTAAGGCTGATAAGGTTTGTAGTTTCAAGCAATACCAAATTTTTAATAAAAAACATCATTTCTATTTTTAATTTATTTAATTTTGCATTAGAATTTGGTGTGATGAGAATCACTTAAAAGGGAATGTCGTTAAAATCGGCAACAGTTCCCGCTGCTGTGTTCTTCAAAGCTTTGAGCATTATTTTGCCACTGTCAGTTTTATTGATGGGAAGGCGCTTAAAGTATGGAGTAAGTCAGAATACCTGCCTCGTTCTAAACGATATCCAAAGCTTCGGGAAAAAAGCGTAGGATGATGGTACTTCTATGTATTTTCATTGTATGTAATATTCTGTGTTTTTGGTTTTTTATTAATTATTAATTCATTAAAATGAAAAAAACATTACTTATTACTTTTGTATTTATTACAAACATTATTATTGCGCAAACTATTGTTAATTTTGAAAGTTTAACCGTTCCTGCATCAGGTTATTTTAACGGTTCAACACAATATTCTGGTAGTGGGAATCAAGAAACAATTACTTTTGAAGAAGCAGCCGCTAATTTCCATGTAAATTATACAGATACTGGCGCTTATGATTTTTGGAGTGCTTTTGCTTATACAAATCAAACAGATTTAACAACAGCAAGCTATACAAATTATTCAGCTTATTCTGCTAATGGTGGTGGAGCAAATAATTCGTCAAATTATGTTATCGCATATTTGTATGGAACAGAATCTATAACGTTTGATCATGAGGTAAATATTACTTCAATTGATATTGCAAATGCTGTTTGGGCTTATCATTATATGAATGGTTCCGATGGAGTAGGAACAGGAACTTATACTGCTAATGATTATTTTAAAATGACAATTACAGGTATGATAAGTGGTGGTACTTTAACAGCACCATTAGAATTTTATTTAGCCGATTTTACAAACGGAAATTCAACTATTTTGAGTGATTGGGCAACGGTAGATTTAAGTGGTTTTGGTACAGTTGTAGGCTTGCAGTTTCAATTAGAGGCTGCAGATAATGGTACTGGTACACCATACTATTTTTGTATGGATGACATTGTTTATTCTAATGTATCTGCGGTTAATGATAATGTTTTTGAAAACAGTATTTCAATGTTTCCAAACCCAGCGAATAACAGTGTGAATATTCAAAATATTAAAGAAACATCACTTACAATTAACGACATTAACGGAAAAGTTGTTTTTTCAAAAAAACAATGTTTAGAAACAGAAAATATTGATTTACAAAATTTAAACTCAGGAGTTTACTTTGTAAAAATTAAGAGTAATGAAAAAGTAGCAGTTAAAAAGCTAATTGTTCAATAAAACTTTATATGCAAAGCTAATTTAATTAAATTAGCTTTGCATGTAAATTATAAAAGTTAGCGTTGCACAATATACACGTCATATTAATAATTACATTTACCTCATTGTTAACTCAGGCACAATTTGCCCCACAAGTTGGTTTTGAAGGTAGTACAGCAATACATAA
>JALSLZ010000197.1 GCA_026988075.1 Flavobacteriaceae bacterium | reverse complement strand
ATTTTGATATAGAAAATAACCCAAACCTAAACTGTGTGTTTGTAGATAATGCTCAATACAGTCAATCTAACTGGACACATATATCATCTAATAGTACATTTGTAGAAACAGAATCAGAATGTGAAGCATTGCAAATTAATGCTAGTGTTATTGAAAATGAGTTTACTTTTTACCCAAACCCTGTAAAAAACATTTTAACCATTAAAACACCAAATACAACAATTAAAGAAATTAAAATTTATACTGTTTTAGGTAAAGAAGTAATTAAAACGACAAATAAAAAAATAGATTTATCGTATTTGAGTAACGGCATATACATTGTTAAAATTACGACAAGTGACAACAATACTATAACTAAAAAAATAGTAAAAAACGGTAATTAAGCCATAATTTAACAACAGGTTTTAAATTTTTGTGCAACTATTCTAAAAATAGAAATCAGTAAACAACATAAAAAATTCATATTTTTAAATTTTAAAATATGAGTTTTTCAGTGAACCCTAAATAGGTTCTAATACCATTATGACATATAAAATAGTCTAATTTCTTTTGGCTATTTTACACATCACAATGGTATAACCTGATTATTTCAAAGTTATTGTTTTTGCTTTTTTATAAAAGTAAAAATAATAATTCCCAACCGAGTAATTAAAAACACCAAAGACCAAAAACAGAAGTTAAAAAACTAATTTTTAAACCACCAACAAACACAACTGGCGAAATGTTGCCCATATTAACACATCGATATAATAGTTAATAAAGCAATATGAATAATAAAAAAATCACACAATACTCAGTTAAAAAAGAAC
The DNA here is from genome assembly GCA_026988075.1 of Flavobacteriaceae bacterium. Classification (GTDB taxonomy): domain Bacteria; phylum Bacteroidota; class Bacteroidia; order Flavobacteriales; family Flavobacteriaceae; genus S010-17. Next base: position 5,993 of record JALSLZ010000197.1, on the reverse strand, counting down.
TTGTTAAAAAGTATTTTTAATAATAAAACATTAAACTTTAAAAACTTTTATCTTTGTAAATTGAATACAAATAAAATATGGCAAAAGTAAAAAAAGTAACTCCTTTAATGAAACAATACAATGCAATCAAGCTAAAATATCCTGATGCAATGTTATTATTTAGAGTAGGCGATTTTTATGAAACCTTTGGTAATGATGCTGTAAAAGCAGCAAAAGTATTAAACATAACGTTAACAAAACGTGGCGCAGGATCTGAAACTGAAACAGCTTTAGCAGGTTTCCCACATCATTCTATAAACACTTATTTGCCAAAATTAGTAAAAGCAGGTATGCGTGTCGCTATTTGTGATCAATTAGAAGATCCTAAAAAAACAAAAACTATTGTAAAACGTGGTGTAACAGAATTAGTTACTCCTGGTGTTGCTTTAAATGATGATATATTAAACGCAAAAACCAACAATTTTTTAGCTGCTGTCCATTTTTCTAAAAAAGAAATTGGCGTTTCTTTTTTAGATATTTCAACAGGAGAGTTTTTAACTTCACAAGGAAATGTAGAATATATAGATAAGCTTTTACAAAATTTTAAACCAAGTGAAATCTTGGTGCAAAAACAATATAAAACGGAATTTAAAAATAATTTTGGCGAACAATTTCAATTATTTTATTTAGACGATTGGGTTTTTCAAATAGATTACGCAAATGAAACTTTAAACAATCACTTTAATACTAAAACCCTAAAAGGTTTTGGTATAGATGATTTACCTTTAGGAATTGTTTCTTCTGGAGTAGTAATGTATTATTTGTCAGAAACACAACACAATAAATTGTCGCATATAAATTCGGTTAAACGAATTGTGGCAGATGATTATATTTGGATGGATCGTTTTACTATTCGAAATTTAGAATTGTATTATGCAACATCGTCTGAAGCAGTTACTCTATTAGATATTATAGATCAAACTATTTCGCCTATGGGCGGACGATTATTAAAACGATGGTTAGCGCTTCCGTTAAAAAATTTAAAAAAAATACAACAACGTCACGAAGTAGTAAAATATTTAATCGACAATGATAATTTTTATAAAACGACCACTTATCAAATTAAACAAATAAGCGACATTGAACGTTTAATATCTAAAGTGGCAACTGGTAAAATAAACCCAAGAGAAGTTGTTTTATTAAAAGACTCTTTAAAAGCAATTTTACCAATAAAAGAATCAGCAGAAAAAAGTAAAAACAGCTTTGTTGCTAAAATTGGTAAAAATCTAAAACCTTGTACGGAATTAATTAATGAAATTAATCGTGTTTTAAATAATGAATCTCCAGTTCATATATCTAAAGGAAATGCTATTGCAAATAATGTAAACCAAGAATTAGATGACCTGCGTGCCATTTCAAATTCAGGTAAAGAGTATTTAGACAACATGCTTAAACGTGAGCAAGCAATTACAGGTATTACATCTCTAAAAATAGCATCAAATAATGTTTTTGGTTATTATATTGAAGTTAGAAATACACATAAAGATAAAGTACCTGAACAGTGGATTAGAAAACAAACCCTAGTGTCTGCAGAAAGGTACATTACCGAAGAATTAAAAGAATACGAAGCAAAAATATTAGGAGCAGAAGATAAAATTAGTGTTTTAGAGATTAATATTTATAATAAATTACTTGTATTTATGTTGAATTATTTAAAAGATGTTCAACTAAATGCGCAATTAATTGCTCAATTAGATTGTTTGGGTTCGTTTGCTAAAACAGCTATTGATAACAATTATACAAAACCTGTTTTAGATGAATCAACCGATTTAGAAATTAAAAATGGTCGTCATCCTGTAATCGAAAAACAGTTGCCAATTGGCGAAGAATATATTGCAAACGATGTTGTTTTAAACAGAAAACAACAACAAATAATCATGATTACTGGTCCAAATATGAGTGGTAAATCTGCCATATTAAGACAAACTGCTTTAATTGTCTTATTGGCACAAATGGGTTCTTACATTCCTGCACAACACGCAAAAATAGGTGTTGTAGATAAAATATTTACCAGAGTTGGTGCAAGTGATAACATTTCTATGGGCGAATCTACTTTTATGGTAGAAATGAACGAAACTGCTAATATTCTTAATAATTTATCAGATAGATCTTTAATTTTATTAGACGAAATTGGTCGAGGAACAAGTACTTATGATGGTATTTCAATTGCTTGGGCTATAGCCGAATATTTACACGAACATCCAACGAAAGCAAAAACCTTATTTGCAACACATTATCACGAGTTAAACGATATGACCGAGAGTTTTAAACGTATAAAAAACTTTAATGTCTCTGTAAAAGAATTAAAAGATAATGTTATTTTTTTACGTAAGCTTGTTTCTGGTGGTTCTGAACACAGTTTCGGAATTCATGTTGCAAAGTTAGCAGGAATGCCAAATTTAGTAGTTTCTAAAGCAAATAAAATACTAAAACGTTTAGAAAAAAACCATTCATCTGACGAAATAAAAAGCAAACTTAAAAAAGCCAACGAAGAAGATATGCAGCTTAGCTTTTTTAAATTAGATGACCCACTATTAGAAGACATTAAAGAAGAAATTTTAGCTGTAAATATTGACACCTTAACGCCAATAGAAGCTTTAATGAAATTGAATGAAATTAAAAGAATGCTTATTGGTAAGTAGGGAATTAAAAATAAGGATTCCACGTTTTTTCATTGTGATAAATTTACAATACAAAATTATAAAAAAGAATTAAACCGAATTATTTACTAACTATCTATAAAAGATCAATTTATATGTTAAATAGGTATTATATGGTTTGAAAATATCAACTATTTTCTAAATCAATTTTTCGTTTCAAAAAAGTGATTGTTGTTAAAAATAAAATCAAGCCAACTAATTTTAAAATATAAACTGAGTTATGCGTTATACCACCAAAATAATCTAAAAAAGGAACGGCATTTAGATTAGCGTAAGTTAGCATGAAAAACAAAACTTCAAATAATTTTTTACTTTGTGTTAACACACCTAAAGTACTTGCTAATAAAGCGATACAAATTGCGCCTAAAAAAATGGTTGTTACATTTAGTAAATTACCTATTACTATTAATTTTACTAATAACGGAAATACCAAAAACAACATTAAAATAATACCAGCGAGTAATTGCGAAACCAATAATCTGCTTAACGGTTTATACGAAGCAAAGGTAAAATAATGTACATTATTACTTATTTCTTTAGTCGTTAAGTTTGACAATCTGCTTACTTGAAGAAACCACAAAATAGGCACTATAAATTGCAAGGCTATTTTTGTAGGCACAACAACTAATAATAACATTACGATGAGGTTAATAATCCACAAACCTTTTTTACCGTTTCTGAAAAGTAAAAGTAATTCTGTTTTTATAAAAGGTAAAATACTGTAGTTTTCTTTTACTTTTGGTAAGTTAATTAACCTTATTTCTGCATTTAATTTCGTTTCAATTATTGTTTCTTTTTTGGTTTTAATTTTTAGTTGTTTTTTTCTATCAAAACGATGAAAGAATGGCGCAATAATTCCTATAAAACTTATTCCAAGTAATATTATTATTATTCTACTAATGAGGAATGAATTTTGAAAATCTATTCCGTTAAAGGAAAATCGTTTAATTTTTTCGGATTTACTTTTATGCATATAACCAATACCCATTCCTGTAATTTTTTCGGAACCAATTATGGTATTAACCTGATTTTTCATAGTTTGAGTTACAATTTTAACACCTGTAACATCTAAACTGTAATTTTTGTTATTACTATTTGAAAAAGCGATTAAAACAGTAAACAAAAAGAAAAAACCTACATTTTGTAAAATGGAATATTTACCTAAAAAAACCTCAAAAAGAACAGCAAAAACAGCAATAAGAAACATTGTAGGAATGGTAATAAACAAATATGGTTTTATAAAGGATAAAATTTCAAAAGAAAACTCAGTATTGTATTTAAAAAACAACAATATACTCATTAAAAAAACAACAAAAACAATACTTGTTAGTACTAAAAAATTACTCAAAACTTTAGACAACAAGTATTTAAAATTACCTACTTGTGTTGTTGCTACAATCTGACCAACTTTAGTGTCAATATCTTTTTTTATACTACTATTTACCAAGTAAAACCCTATTAAAGAAAGAAAGGAACTTGTCATAATTGCGGTTACACAACCAATCCAATCGGAATTATAATAACCTTGGTAATTTTCTAAAGATATGGTTGAATAACTGGCATTTGGTCCTGGAACAAATGTATATGCAACACCTAAAGTCAAACAAAGTGTAATTAGAAAAGCATAGCTTCTTGTGCGTTGTAAATAATCGTATTTTATGATGGTAAAAAATGAGTTCATTTTAGTTAGTTTTTGTTAAAAATAAATAAGCATCTTCTAAATTTGCTTCCTTTTTTATGGCATTTTCTTGCGGATTGTCAGAAATATACCGAATAGCTAATTGATTTGATTTTCGTTTGGTGCTTACCACAATATGCTCGTTTTTAAACTGAGATAATTCTTCTTTATTTATCGTGCTTTCAAAAACTTTATCAGCTACAATTTTAATAATATTTTCAGGATTATCTTTGGTGATTAAACTTCCGTTTTTCATCACAACAACTTCATCGGCAATGGTGTCAATATCACTTACAATGTGTGAAGAAAGTATCACAATACAGTCGTTTGCTAAATCGGAAATTAAGTTTCTAAAACGCACTCTTTCTTCAGGATCTAAACCAACAGTTGGTTCATCGAACAAAATAATTTTAGGGTTATTAAGCAATGCTTGTGCTATGCCAATACGTTGTTTCATTCCGCCAGAATATGTGCCAATTGGTTTTTTAGCGGCATCGGTTAAATTTAAGCCTTCTAACAATTGTGCTATTCTCGGTTTTAGATTTTTGCCGCCAATTCCTTTCATTGCTGCCATATATTCTAAAAACTCAAAAGCGTTTAGGTTTGGATAAACACCAAAATCTTGTGGTAAATATCCAAGCTGTTTACGCATATAATTAGCGTCTTTTGCAATATTGTTCTTATTTAAAATTAGTAAGCCTTCGGTTGGTTTACTTATGGTTGCAATCATTTTTAGTAAAGTAGATTTTCCTGCACCGTTTGGACCTAACAAACCTAAAATTCCGTTATTAATGGTTAAAGAAAAATCTTTTAAACCGTATTTGTTTTTGCTGTATTTTTTGCTGATGTTTTTTATTTCTAATTGCATAATCTATTTATTAAGGTTACTACTTCAAAACTACGAACAATCACTATTAACGAAAATTAATAGTGATGAACGTACTCAAAAAAATGATGAACGTGTGTTTTAGTTTACACGAGTAAGTGTTGTTGTAAATCCGTTTTGGCTAAAGGTAAGTTCGTTACTATTATTTGGTACAATCTCTAAATTTGCACCTACCATTTTTTCGTATAAAGTAGTTGCATTTTTTTGAAACAATTTACTTTTAACATTTTGCTGCGCTACTACTAAAAAGAACTCATTATTTTCTTTAACTATTTCAAAAACTAAATTGGCTTTTTTAAATATAAATTTGCCGATATATTTATCAAAAGATACATCTATTTTACTTATTTCTGCTGTTTTTTCAGGCTTGCTGTTTTCAGTATCTTTTTCTATACGTTTTATGGTTGTTGTAAATCCGTTTTGGCTAAAAGTCAAAGCTTTGTTATTGTCTTTAATTACAGTTAAACTCGCACCAACTTGTGTGTCAAATAAGGTGTTTTCATCTTTTTGAAATAAGCGACTTTTAGAACCTTGATCTTCGGATACCAAAAACATTTTGTTGTTTTCTACTACAAATTCTAACACTAAGTTTGCTTCTTTTAACAAATATTTTCCTGCATACATTTTAAAGCTGTTGCTCGGATTTTTAAACTCATTTACCGTTTCATTATTAAAAAATGCATTAATATCTTTGGTGATGCTTTTTTTAAAGACTAAGCTTCTTTCGTTA
>JALSLZ010000196.1 GCA_026988075.1 Flavobacteriaceae bacterium | reverse complement strand
TTTTTTATTATTAAACTCTTTTATAAAATTTATAAAACTCAAACTTCTAATTTATATTTTTTAATCGTTTCTAAAACTGTTAAAACAACTGATTTCTCTGTATTATTACCTTCGTTAAATAAAAAATTAAAATCTTTAGTTAACTCTCTATTTTTCGCTATCAAGTAACTGTTATTCTTAAAATAATCTGAATAAAACGCTCTTAGTTTACTATTATTTTTAAACCAAAAATCGGTTGGCGTCATGGTAAATTTTTCACTCTGATTGGTTAGTTTATAAAACTCTTTAATTAACTTTTTAGTATACCTACTTAACGAAGTTTTCCAAATTTTATTTGGCTTAAAACCTGTTCGCTCCCATTTGTATTTTGCTATTTCTGGGTGATATTTAGTAATCCATTCTAAATAAATATTTTGATTTACCTTTAATTTAGGATCAATAGCTAACGAAAACTCAATGATTTCATCATCTAAAAAAGGTGAAGTTAAATACGTTTTATGACTTTCAGTTATATAAGATCCTACATTAATTAAGTTAAAGGCTCTTTGATATAATTTAAAAACTTCTTCATTTTTATATTTTAAAACAGCACTTTTTGTATTTGTTTTATTCAAAAATTTAGTAGATTCCTTTTTAGATAAGTATTCGCTGTTCTTAGAAATATAACCGCCTAAAATAGCATCGCCAATTTGACCTGTGTGCATTAAACCATAATTAGCAAGGTTTAATTTTTTAACAGAAAAATCATAATGTGCTGCGGCTGTAAAAGCTTGTAGGCTATTGGTAACTTGTATCATTCTTGTTAAATTCATTAAATAATCACCTCCATTTAACGGAATAAAAGTGTGATTTAATGCTAATTTTTTTGCTATTTCATTTGCAATAGTTTCGTCTAAATAACCTGTTTGCGAAAAACAAAACGTATCGTTTTTAAAACCCAATGCATCAGCAATCATAACAGTCATTCGCGAATCTAAACCACCGCTTAAAGTGGCCAAATGTTGGTAATTGTATTCAATATCCTTTTGATATTCTAATGTTAATGCATTTAAAAACAATTCATTTAAACCATCAATTGCTTGCTTTTTATTATTAATAGTATAAGCAATATTATTAAATGTGTGGTAATTTTTAAGTTTATAACTATGCTCTATTTCTAAATATTCGCCTGCGTTGAGTTTAAAAATACCATTAACTAACGTATCGTTTTCAATCATTGCACCAAAACTCAATAAAGTATATACCGCTGTTACATTTAATGTGCTTTTTAAATTATTACGTTCTTTTAAATTAATAATGTTTTCAATTGTAGGCGAAATAATTATTGATTTTTCAAAACTGGAATAAAATACTTGTTTTGTTGCTGTTTTATTATTAAAAAATAAAAGTTGCTTTGTTTTTTTATCAAAAATAAATCCTGAAAATTCGCCTTTAAGTTCTGAAACAAACTGAATATTATGCTTAGAATAAAGTGAGATAATTAAATTGAAGTAATCTGAAATTCCGTACGCATTCTTTAACTGAACTAAATTTAATACAACACCATCAATTCCAATAATATACTCTTTGTTTTCAGAAAACACTTTATCATTTTCAAATTTTTTAAAACCAAAATAATTGAAACTAAAATTTTCAAAAGTGATGTTCTTTTGATTCTTTAATAAAAAATTAGAGACAGCATTTAATTTTAAATCTATATGTATTGTAAATCCGTACAATGGTATTGTTTTGTGTTTAGCAAAAATACCATAATTAATATTACCTTTGCATCAAAATTTATAGTTTGAAGCAGTTACACGTACTTTTTTTAGCAAGTTGGTATCCATCGCGTATTTTAAAAACGAATGGCGATTTTATTCAACGTCACGCCGAAGCGGTTTCTTTACTACATAAAGTAAGTGTTATTCACGTTAAAACAGATCCAAATTTAAAAGAAAAAATTGAAATATCAGATAAAAAAATAAACGGAATACGAACAATTATTGCTTATATAAAACCAAGTAATAACCCCATAACAAAATGGTTGCGCTTTTACAATGCTTACAAACTATTATTAAAAACAGTTACTAAGTTTGATGTAATACATGTAAATAAATTTTATCCTGGCGGACTTTTTGCTTATTTTAATAAAAAGAAACACCAAATACCATATATAATAACCGAACATCACACCTTATATCACGAACCATATTGTCAAAAAATTGGTTTTATTGAGTTATTCTTATCTAAAATTATTATAAAAAACGCATCGTACGTTTGCCCTGTAAGTGATAATTTAGGCAAAGCTATGCAAAAATTAGGCTTAAAAGGTAATTATACTAAAATACCAAATGTTGTAGATACCAAGCGTTTTACAGTTAGCAAACCCATAAAAAATGATGTGTTTACTATACTGCATGTTTCTTCAATGGCTAAAGTAAAAAACATTACTGGCTTATTGCATGTTGTAAAAAAATTAGAAAGTAAATTAGAAAATTTTAAGTTTTACATTATTGGTGGTAATGCCGAAGATTATATTAAAAATGCCAAAGCATTAAATATAAATTTAGCCAATTTAGTCTTTAAAAATCAAGTTTCTCACGAAAAAATAACAAGCTATTTTCAACAAGCCGATGTATTTGTTTTATTTAGCGATGTAGAAAACCTACCTTGTGTTATCTTAGAATCCTTTTCTTGTGGAACACCTGTAATTTCGACAGATGTTGGAGGTATTTCAGAATTTTTTCCAGAGAATTATGGATTGCTAATCGAAGCCAAAAACGAAACTGAATTATTAGATGCTATTTTAAAAATAAAGCATGATTTTAATGTAGAAACACCAGAAAAAATGCATCAATATGTAGTAAATCGTTTTAGTGAAAAACAGATTGCTAACGAGTTTTCTCGTTATTATTATAAAGCTATAAATAATGAATAAAATTATAAAATTAGTTAAAACAATATCATTAATTATCAAACGACCAAGTTTGATTAATTATATTTTAAATGCTGATGAAGTTTGGAATAACTACCTTATAAAACACCATAAAAAAACAGCTTTACCTGTTATTAATATTGATGATCTGTTACCAAATTTTAACGAAACATTAGACACCTTTACCTTTTTAGGCGGCGGATCTTTACCAACCGATATTATGTTATTAAAAGGTTTAGCCAAACAAATTAATAATTGTAGTTATTTTGAAATAGGTACTTGGCGAGGCGAAAGCGTAGTAAATGTAGCGCAAACATCTAAAGAATGCTACACCTTAAACTTATCTAAAGAAGAAATGTTGTCTTTAGAAATGCCAAAAAAATATGCCGATTTACACGGCTTTTTCTCAAAGGATAAAAAAAATATAAAACATCTTTTTGGTAACTCATTAAATTTTGACTACAAAGGCTTAAATAAAAAATTCGATTTAATTTTTATTGATGGCAATCATACTTATGATTTTGTGAAAAATGATACTCAAAATATTTTTAAGCATTTAATACACGATAATACCATTGTTGTTTGGCACGATTATGCTTACAATCCAGAAAAAATACGACCAGAAGTTTTTGCTGGCATTTTAGATGGAATACCAAAAGAATTACAAAATAATTTATATCACGTATCTAATACAATGTGTGCTATTTATACAAAAAACAATTTTAACAACAGTATTTTTGAAAGTATCGCAACTCCAAATAGAGTTTTTAAAGTAAGTGCTAAAATAGATTTTTTATAAACCGAAATTATTTAATTTGAAAAAAAACGTGGATGCAAACTATCTTTCTAAAGATTGCCCTTCTTGCATCGAAGCTTCTTGCATGGCAGTAAACTCTTCAGCAGAAAGGTTTCCAAAATAAAAATTTATAGGGTTTACGTGTTTGTTTTTATACAAAACTTCGTAATGTAAATGTGGTGCAACAGACCTACCTGTATTACCAACATAACCAATTAAATCGCCACGTTTTACTTTTTGTCCTTTATGTGCTTTTATTTTTTGCATGTGTGCATAGCGTGTTTGATAACCATAACCATGATCTATATAGACCACATTACCATAACTACTACTACGATAAGCTTTAATAACTTTTCCATTACCCGATGCGTAAATTGGTGTTCCTCTTTTTGCTGAAAAATCCATTCCTTTATGCATTTTTCTAATCTTCAAAGTAGGATGCATTCTCATACCATAACCAGAAGCCATTCTTTTTAATTTTTCTTTTTTTACAGGCATAATTGCAGGAATAGAACTTAACATATCTTCTTTATTCTTGGCTAATTTTACAATCTCGTCTAAAGATTTTGATTGCACTACAATTTGTTTAGATAGTACATCTAACTTTTTTTGTGTATCAATAATCATTTCTGAATTATTAAAACCTTCTAAACTTTTATACCTGTTTACACCACCAAAACCTGCTTTTCTTTGTTCGTATGGAATTGGATTTGCTTCAAAATAAACTCGATAAATATTATCATCTCGGTCTGCAATTTCAGATAAAATATTTGAAACTTGATCCATATTTTTATTTAACAAATCGTAATGGAGTTTTAAGTTTTCTAACTCTCGTTTGTACTCTTTTTCACGAGGCGATTCAAACAAATAACTAAAACTTACGTACCCAAAAAACGCAACCAAACTAATACCTGCAATCATAAAGAAGATACGTTTGATTTTTTCGCCAATTGATGTTTTAACCTTAACATAAGTTAAAGTATTAGAATCAAAATGAAATTTTTCTTTAGCCATATTAACTAAAATAGTATTTTATAATTTATCTATTTACATCCTAAAACAGGATAAAATAATTACAAATATATAAAATGTTTTACAAAGATATTTTTCTTTAGCTTTTCGTTAACAAAATTTTAATTTATTAAAACACATCAAACTCCTAAATTTACATATCTTATTACTTTCAAATTATTTTCTTGAATACTAATTAAAATATAGTATTTTTGCTTATCAAATTACTCAAGAAAGAATAAAAATGAACGCAAAAGAAATTAGACAACAATTTATTGATTTTTTTAACGACAAACAACATAAAATAGTACCATCATCACCAATGGTATTAAAAGACGACCCTACTTTAATGTTTACCAATGCTGGTATGGTTCCGTTTAAAGAATTTTTTCTTGGGCAATCTAAAATAGTAAACAAACGTATTGCCGATTCGCAAAAATGCTTACGTGTTTCTGGTAAACACAATGACTTAGAAGAAGTTGGTAAAGACACTTACCATCATACCATGTTTGAAATGTTGGGTAACTGGAGTTTTGGCGATTACTTTAAAAAAGAAGCAATTGCTTGGGCTTGGGAATTACTTGTTGATGTTTATAAAATAGATAAAAACAGTATTTATGTTACCGTTTTTGAAGGTGATAAATCCGAAAATTTAGATTTTGATCAAGAAGCTTACGATCATTGGACGAAACACATTGATAAAGATAGAATCCTTAACGGAAATAAAGCAGATAACTTTTGGGAAATGGGTGCACAAGGACCTTGTGGACCTTGTTCTGAAATTCATGTAGATATTCGTTCTGACCAAGAAAAAGCAAAAATAGATGGTCGCACTTTGGTTAATATGGATCATCCACAAGTTATAGAAATATGGAATTTGGTTTTTATGCAATACAACCGTAAAGCCAATGGTTCTTTAGAGCATTTACCTGCAAAGCATGTAGATACTGGTATGGGTTTTGAACGTTTGTGTATGGTAATTCAAGGTGTACAATCTAATTACGATACCGATGTTTTTATGCCTTTAATTCGCGAAGTTGAAACAATTACACAAATTAAATACGAAGACAAACGTCTTCCTGTAAAAGAACAAGAAAATATTGACATTGCTATTAGAGTAATTTCCGATCATATTCGTGCCGTAGCTTTTGCTATTGCTGATGGACAATTGCCTTCAAATAATGGCGCTGGTTATGTTATTCGTAGAATTTTACGTAGAGCTATTCGTTACGGATTTACATTTCTTAATAAAAAAGAACCTTTTATGTACCGTTTGGTAAATACATTAACCAAACAAATGGGCACTGCTTTTCCTGAATTAAAAGCACAAAAACAACTAATTTCTAATGTAATTAAAGAAGAAGAAAACTCCTTTTTAAGAACTTTAGAACAAGGATTGGTTTTACTTAACGGAATTGTAAAATCTACTAACGGTAAGGAAGTTTCGGGTAAACGTGCTTTTGAATTATACGATACTTTTGGATTTCCTATTGATTTAACCGCTTTAATTTTAGCCGAGAAAGGATACACTTTAGATGAAAAAGTGTTTAAAGAAGAACTGCAAAAACAAAAAGAACGTTCACGTGCTGCTTCTAAAGTTGAAACGGATGATTGGGTTGTTTTGTTAGAAGATGAAGAAGAAGAATTTATAGGTTATGATTTGTTAAAAACCTCGGTAAAAATTACAAAATATCGTAAAGTAAACTCAAAAAAAGATGGCGATATGTATCAATTAGTCTTTAACCTAACTCCTTTTTATCCTGAAGGCGGCGGACAAGTTGGTGATAAAGGCTATTTAGAAGTTCCAAATGCAAATGTAATTTACATTTTAGACACCAAAAAAGAAAATAACCTAATTGTACACTTTACAAAAAATTTACCCAAAAACCCAAGCGATACTTTTACAGCAGTAGTTGATGAAAAACAGCGATTTAGAGCAGAATGTAACCATACTGCAACACATTTAATGCACCAAGGTTTACGAAAAATTTTAGGCAAACATGTAGAACAAAAGGGTTCTTTGGTAAGTAGTAAATATTTGCGTTTTGATTTTTCGCACTTTGCCAAAGTAACTACAGAAGAATTAAAAGAAGTAGAAGATTTTGTTAATGCACGTATTAGAGGTAAATTAGCACTGAAA
>JALSLZ010000195.1 GCA_026988075.1 Flavobacteriaceae bacterium | reverse complement strand
TGCCATCATTTGCTCCTAAAACAGCAGCTCTTAACCAATTACTTTTGTGTATGTAATGGTTTGCTAAATAGTTGTCTTCCGATTTTTCCATTTAAAATTTTGTTTCACTTTTCGTTCTGCATTCATTGCTACCAACGGTTTTATATCCGCAGTTTCGCCAAAGCGATATTGTCGTGATATAACTCTGTTATAAAGTTAGATTAATTATTTTACATTCACAAGCAAATATGACAACTTTTTATAACTTTTCCCTAACTTTTATACCTGATCCGTTTTTTTAAACACTTATTATAATGATGTGGTTTTTAGAAAAATGTTTAATCAAAAACTCTACCTTTCCAATACACTTTAGTTATTAATGATTTTATAACAACATGCGTTACAAAAAAAGGATACAGTAAGCTACTAAATAAATAATATTTTAAACTCATTTTTTGATTGGTAAATTGAACTGTTTTATTAATCAAGATATAATCTATTGTAATTTTGCTTATAAAAGCTAAAAGTAAATAACTGTGGTTAATATCAATTTGCCAATTTTTTATAACAAAACAGCTAAAAACAACTAATAAATTCATCAATAAAACAATAATTCCAACCAATTTACCAAACACACTTTTTGTCGCCACACTTTTAGAAGCCCATCGAATTCTTTGTTGTGTTAAACTTTTAAAACTATTCACTGGTTTTGTAATGACCAAGGCCAATTTAGATTTTAAATATTTGACCTGATTTGGATACCTGTTGTTAATTTTTTCTAATAAAAAAACATCATCGCCACTTGCAATATTATTATTGTTATCAAAACCCTCTACTTCAAAAAATGCTTTTTTACTGTAACACAAATTAGCACCATTACACATAAACGGTTTATTTAAACCAAAACTACCAATGGTTGTACCAATCAAACTAAGAAAATCTATACGCTGAAATTCATGTAAAAAAGTAACATTAGTAGCATATGAAACTGGAGCCGCAATCATTTTAACACCTTTGTTATTGTTTATAAAACTATTAAAAGCGTTTAACCAATTAATTGGCAAAATACAGTCTGCATCTGTGGTTATAATATAGCTATAATTTGATTGCATTATTGCCGTTTGAATGGCGTCTTTTTTAGGCGAATTACTTAATCGGTTATTCTCAATTAGTTTCCAATGTGCATTTTTAATCAAAAACTCTGTTAATAACGGAATTGAATTATCGGTCGAAGCATCATTTACCCATAAAACTTCATAATCCGTTTTTGAATAATTTAACGCCATTAAACTAAGCGCTAATTCACTAATATTATTAGCTTCATTACGAAAAGGGATTATAATTGTAAAGCCATTATTATTTTTAGCGGTTACTGTTTTAAATAATGGTATACTGTCAAAACCAATAATTAAACTTATTATTAAAATAATATACATTAAAACTATGAAAAACAATATATAAAACATAAATATATTGAATTATTTATTTGTTAAATTAAGTCGCTCAACAGTATTTATAGTTGATGCAACTGCAGCTATTGGCAAGGTTAGCATAACACCAATAAATGGTATTAATAACATAATTGTAAAAACAGCACCATTACCAATTGCTAAACCTTTGTTCTTTTTTACAAACTGTTTACTTTTTGTGTAATTTAAATGACGTTCTAAAGTATAATCCATATTACCAAAACCTGTATAATAAGATTGATAATAAAAAATTAAACTTATAGCTATTAAATTTACAACCGGTATTAAACTAAGAATCATTAAAGGTAAAGTAATGGCTAACTCTTTAATTAAATTACGTAAATTAATACGTACTGATCTTAATAATTGCGAAACAAAATCTCTTTTACTATTGTTTTTTACAATTGGTTTACCTGTTAAATGAGCTTCAATTTTTTCTGAAGCTGGCGTCATAAAAGGAGCTGAAAGCGCCATTAATATGTGTTTGTTAAGAATAATACCTAAAATAAATATAATAAAACCGGCAATCCAAGAGCTAAAAGTAACAACAAATGATTTACCAAATTCGAAAAACCAAAAAGAAGCCATATAATTGCCTAACTTATTTGATAATCCATAAGCAATTGACAAATAAAATAAACCCAAAACAAATCCTAAAAGAATTGGAATTAAAAAAAATTTCCATAATTTTAATTCGTTAATTAACCTCAAAGCTTTTACGTAGGTTTTAATACTTATAAAAATATCTTTAATCATTTTTTGATTTTTTATAAAAATACTATTTTTTATTTAGCTTATGTTTAAAATTCAACACGAAATAACTACCAATAATAGATGGTATGCCAAAATTGAATAACCACGTTATTATTGTAATGGTAACAATAGTTAATTGGTCTATTTTAATTGTACTAAAAACAAACACAGCAACCGTGCCTTTTATTAACCAGTCAAACATAGGTAAACTTGGTATTACAGAAGCAATTAAATACATAGCAAATATTAATTTCATTGCAATAAAATAATCTATTTCAACACCAAAAACCAACAGTAAATAATAAAATTGATGTGAAAAAATTAAATATCTAAATATTGAATAAACAATAGTTTTAATAACTCTAATTAAAGTAATACTTTTAATAAAAATATTGATTTTTTTTAAATAAACACCATTTGTTTTTTTAGAAATAAAATACTTTCCACCAAAAATCGAAATCAATAAAACAACAAAATAATAAATTACTTTTTTTAATTTTAATAACGGAAAATCAATAGTGTTATTGTTAAACATATAAATTAAACCAACAACACCAAACAACAAAGTAACAATCATTTGTGACACATTAGATACTAAATTTAGTAGCAATACTTTTTTACGTAATTCTTTTTTAAAATACAATAATTTTACACCATATTCTCCTACTCTATTTGGTGTAAATAACGAAGCGGTTAACGAACCAAAACTTTGCTTTAATGATTCTGAAAAAGAAATTTTATCAATCGCAGTAATTAGATTTTTCCATTTTAATATTTCGAAAAACCAATTTAAAAATGTAAAAACAAATAAAACAATGAGAGTTTTATAATTAAAAAATAAATTATCTTTTAATTGCAAAATAAAATCAGCTAAAGCTATATTTTTATTGTGCATTATTTTTTGATAAATAAAATAAAAAGAACCTACAACAATAGACAACTTTACTAAAAAGAATAAAAACTGACGGTATTTGTAATTAATATTTTTGATTGAATTGTTTTCTTTACTGTTTTAGAGTAAAAAATTGGCGCTTCGTTCTTTGCACGTCTAACTTTTCACTACTTTTGACAACAAAGAAACAACTTTTATTTGAGCTCAGAAAAAATCATATTAGGTATCGATCCAGGAACAACCATTATGGGTTTTGGTATTATAAAAATCGTTGATAAAAAAATGGAGTTTGTTTTAATGAACGAACTTATTTTAAACAAATACGACGATCATTATTTGCGCTTAAAAAAAATATTTGAACGCACCATACAATTAATTGATGCTTATCATCCTGATGAAATTGCTATTGAAGCGCCTTTTTTTGGTAAAAATGTACAATCTATGTTAAAATTAGGTAGAGCGCAAGGCGTTGCAATGGCGGCTGGTTTATCAAGAGAGGTTACTATTACAGAATATGCACCGCTAAAAATTAAAAAAGCAATTACTGGTAACGGAAGAGCTTCTAAAGAACAAGTTGCGCAGATGTTAAAAAGTATTTTAAAGCTAAAAACTTTACCAAAAAACTTAGATGCTACCGATGGTTTGGCTGCTGCTGTTTGCCATTTTTACAATCAAGGTAAAATTAATGGTGGTAAAAATTATTCTGGATGGTCGTCTTTTGTGAAAAAAAATGAAAAAAGAATAACTAAAAAATAAAATTATCGCAGGAATTTATATTCACATACCATTTTGTAAGCAAGCTTGTAGTTATTGTGATTTTCATTTTTCAACTTCTTTGTCAAAAAAAAAAGAATTATTAAATGCTATAGTAACGGAATTAGAAATTCGTAAAACAGAAATAAACGAACCTATAGAAACCATTTATTTTGGTGGTGGAACACCTTCTGTTTTATCGGTAAAAGAATTGAATTTTATTTTAGATGCTGTTTACGATAAATTTAATATTATTGACAAACCTGAAATTACTATAGAAGCAAATCCTGACGATTTAAACAATGAAAAAATAGTTGAATTATCTAAAACTAAAATTAACAGATTAAGTATTGGTATTCAATCGTTTTTTAACGATGATTTAAAATTTATGAATAGAGCACATTCGTCTGAAGAAGCTTTAAACTCACTTAAAATTGCCATAAAACACTTTAGAAACATCAGCATTGATTTAATTTATGGAGTACCAAATTTAAGTAACGAAAAATGGATTAAAAATCTTGAAACAGCCTTTGATTTAGGTGTAAATCATATTTCAAGTTACGCATTAACTGTAGAGACAAAAACAGCTTTATATCATAACATTAAAAATGGTAAAATAAAACCTTTAAACGAAAACAAAGCTTTAGAACAATTCACTATCTTATTAGAAAAAACCAGACAAAACAATTACATTAACTACGAAACTTCAAACTTTGGAAAAGCCAATTATTTTTCAAAACACAACACATCATATTGGCTTGGAAAACAATATATAGGCATTGGTCCTTCTGCGCACTCTTTTAATGGTAAGACTCGAAGCTGGAACGTAAATAACAACATAAAATATATAAAATCTTTAGAAAACAAAGTGCTACCACATCAAAAAGAGGTGCTTAGTCAAAATGATTTATTTAATGAAAAAGTAATGATTGGCTTACGTACCATTTGGGGAATATCAGTTTTAGAAGTTGAAAACCAATTTGGATTAAGTATAAAAAAACAATTACTAAAAAGAATTCAAAAACACCTAAAAAATAACACGCTTCAAATTATTGACAATAAAATTACAGCAACTAAAAAAGGTAAATTTTTAATAGATGGTATTGCAAGTGATTTGTTTTTGGTTTAAATCCTGATTTTGAAGTTTTTGGTCGTGTACAGTTTACTATTGAGCCAAGATGCACTTACGAAGAAATTCCTTTTAAAATAATATACAAAAACAACAAAATGACAATTACAGAGGCAATTTGTTAGTAAATATTACTTAGGAATAGAATCCAAATACAACTCTTCTACTTCTTTTCTTGCCCAAGGTGTTTTTCTTAAAAACTTCAAACAAGACTTATAGCTTGGGTTAGATTTAAAACAGTTAATATTAATTCGTTCTGCCAACTTATCATAACCGTAATTATCAATTAAAAATTCAAGTATTTCGGCTAATTTTACACCATGTAGCGGATTGTTTGGTTGTGATTTTTTCATAATTTTAATTTCACTATTTTTTACATTGCTAACAACAATTTTTTATCCTTTTTAGTCATACCTTTTACAACTAAATCGTAAGAAATGTTAAGTAATTCAATAAATAAGTCATCTTTATTTAAAGCGTCAACATTTACAGTATTCCAATGTTTTTTATTCATATGAAAAGCAGGCGTTATACTTTCAAACACTTCTCTCAATTCAATAGCTTTTTCAGGATTGCATTTTAAATTCACTTTAAATTCTTCCGCAGTAAGCGAAGTCAGTGCAAACATTTTATTTAAAACTTTAAAAACAAGTGTACTCTTATTAAAAGGAAAACCTTCGGTAACACCTTTTTTAGTTAAGCAATATGCTCTAAACGCTTCTATGTGCATACGGATTTATTATTTAATTCAAAAATACGTTATTTATAAATCTTAGTCCACAATATTTAGTATTTTTACATATATAAATTTTTTATTATGGATAATAATACAACTACGGTAACAACATATATAAATGGTATTTCAGAAGCAAGAAAACCATTTTTTAATAAATTAAGACAAGTTGTTTTAGATAATTTACCAAATGGATTTGAAGAATGCATAAATTATAATATGATAGGTTACGTTGTTCCGTTTAAAACATATCCCGATGGTTATCATTGCAAACCAGAATTACCATTGCCATTTTTACATATTGCTTCTCAGAAAAATTTTATAGCATTATACCATATGGGTATTTATGCTGAACCTAAAATACACGATTGGTTTGTAAAAGAATATCCCAAACATTGTAAATACAAATTAGATATGGGTAAAAGTTGTATTCGTTTTAAAAAAATGGAAGACATTCCGTATGATTTAATTACAGCTTTAATGAAAAAGTTTACCGTAAAGCAATGGATATCAATTTATGAAAAACAATTTAAAAAATAAACAATGAAAATAGCAATTATAGGAACAGGAAACTTAGGCAAATCAATAGCAAACGGCTTGTTAGAGTCAAATGCTGTAAAACCAGAAAACCTCAGCTTAACAAAACGAAATTATAAAACCTTATCAAAATATAAAGAACTTGGTGTTACAATTACAGATAATAATAACAAGGCAATAAAAGACAAAGATATTATTTGGCTTTGTGTACAACCACATAAATTAAATGATGTTTTAGACGACATTAAAGACACACTTAAAAATCAAATAGTTATTTCTACCATTACAGGAGTTAAACTAATAAATTTAGCCGAAAAACTACCAGATTCAATCGTTCTATTTAGAGCAATGCCAAATACTGCGATTGCTATTAAAGAATCGATGACTTGTATTTCGACAAACAATGCTAATGAGCATCAAAAAGCAATGGTAGAAAAATTGTTTTCGAATATGGGTGAATCTTTATTTATTGATGATGAACTTATGGGCTCGGCAACCGTTTTAGCAGCAAGCGGAATTGCTTTTGCTTTAAGATACATAAGAGCAGCAATGCAAGCAGGTATTGAAATTGGTTTTGAAAGTGAAGATGCTCAAAAAATAGCAGCTCAAACAGTAAAAGGCGCTACTTCGCTATTGCTTACCAATAATTCACATCCTGAAAGTGAAATTGACAAAGTAACTACACCTTTAGGAATTACCATTACTGGTTTAAATAAAATGGAACAAGAAGGTTTTAGT
>JALSLZ010000194.1 GCA_026988075.1 Flavobacteriaceae bacterium | reverse complement strand
TTTTCATTTTATTTATTTTAAATTTTAATCAAACACAGAAATTTATAGTCGCTGTTAAGATTTTTTCCGACTTGCTTAACTTTATTAAATGCGCTAAGTAAAGCCTGAAAAATATAATTTAAAATTTTTATTTGCAGAGTTGCAGAGTTGCAGAGTTGCAGAGTTGCAGAGTTGTTTTTTTCATAAGATTGTAAATTTACAAAATAATAAAACACCAAAACATACCTAGTTCTAGGTATATTTTGACACCCTAAAAAAATTAAAATATTGATTATTAATTATTTAGTAAAAACACGTATTTTTTTTAAATGCAGATTTCACTAAATATTTAAAAATAGTGTATCTATTAAAATAAGTGTTCTTACAATTAGTAGTTTATTTATCTTTTTAAGATAAATAAAATTACATAAAATATATAATTTAATTAAAAAACATTGAAAATGTAATTAATTTTAACTTTTTAGTTTCAATTAAACAATATATACTTTTGATTTGCATCTTAATTATAACTTACATATTATGTGTGGAATTTTAGCAATTATAGGCAAAGGAATAGCAGTTGAAAAAGCAAAACAACTTTCAAAAAGAATGAATCATAGAGGTCCTAATGAGCATGATATTCATGTAACTAAAAAAGGACACATTTTAAGTCACGAACGTTTATCAATTATTGATTTACATACTGGTAAACAACCTATAAAAGGAACTCACGATGCTTTCATGGTTCATAATGGCGAAATTTACAACCATCAAACATTAAAAGAAACAGTATTAAAAAAACATACTTTCAGAACACAGTCAGATAGTGAGGTTATTATTCATCTATACGAAGAGTTTGGGTATGACTTCTTAAATAAATTAGATGGTGTATTTGCTTTTGTAGTAGTAGATGGTGATGATTTTATTGCTGGTAGAGATCCAATTGGTGTAAAACCGCTTTATTATGGTAAAGATATTGATGGTAGGTTGTTTTTTGCTTCCGAAATGAAAGTAATTGCCGATCAATGCGAAGAGTTTAAAGCTTTTCCTCCAGGTCATTATTACACGCCAAAAACAGGCTTAGTTCGTTATTACAAACCAGATTGGTTTGACTATAAAGTGGCAACCGAAAAATTAGATTATAAAAAAATTAGAGAAACATTAATAAAAGCAACTAAAAAAAGGTTAATGACCGATGTGCCTTTAGGTGTTTTATTATCAGGTGGTTTAGACTCTTCATTAACCTCATCTATAGCAATGCGATTATTAAAAGAACAAGGCAAAAGTCTTCATTCTTTTTCTATCGGATTAGATAAAAACTCTCCAGATTTAATTGCTGCCAAAAAAGTAGCTGATTTTTTAGGTACAAAACATCATGAATTGTATTTTTCTATTGAAGATGGCTTACAAATAATAGACAAATTAATATGGCATTTAGAAACTTACGATGTAACATCAATTAGAGCATCAACACCAATGTATTTAATGAGTAAAATGATAACCGACTTAGGTGTTAAAGTAGTTTTAAGTGGCGAAGGTGCCGACGAAATGCTTGGCGGATATCTATACTTTGCCGATGCTCCAAACGCTATTGAATTCCAAAAAGAAACAATTCGTAGGATTCAATTATTATCAACATCCGATTGCTTAAGAGCCGACAAATCTACAATGGCTTTTGGTTTAGAAGCACGAGTTCCTTTTTTAGACAAAGAATTTTTAGCGGTTATTATGAAAACTGAAACAGCTCAAAAACAACCTAAAACTTACAATGGCGTAGAAAAATATATCTTAAGAAAAGCTTTTGACACTAAAGAAAATCCTTTTTTACCCAATGAAGTATTGTGGAGACAAAAAGAGCAGTTTTCAGATGGTGTTGGTTATAGTTGGATTGATAGATTAATGGATTTTTGCGCAAGTAAAGTAACCGATTTAGAAATGAAACAAGCCGCTATTACATATCCTCATAACGCACCAACAACAAAAGAGGCTTATTACATTAGAGCAATTTTCGCAAAACATTTTCCACAAAAACACGCCGCTAAAACGGTTTTAAAGTGGATACCTAAATGGCAAGAAAATACAGATCCGAGTGGTAGAGCAAATAAAAACCACATAAAAGCAGATGTCAACATAGCTAAAATAAAAGTACACACATAACAAGTACTACATAAAACAAGACGAATCAATCATTGTAAAAAAAGATTTTTTTTTGTATTTTTACAAAATTATACAACAATTTAACTTTATTTACAATGAAAAAAATTACAATTTTATTATTATTTACATTAATAATAACAAATTTACAGGCACAAAACACCTGTAATACAGCAGTAGAAATAACTATGGGTACTCATACTGTTGTAGAAATAAATGGCGATCCTGCACCCGAAAATTGCGTACAACAATACAATAATGGTAGTTTTGGCGAGTGGTATAAATTCACAGCTACTGTTGCTGAAGGTGTAGAAATAACGACAGATATTCCTGGTAATGAAGGAAAAGACACAAGAATTCATATTTACGAAGGAAATTGTAATAATTTAGTTTGTGTTATTGGTGATGATGATGGAGGTGTAGGTTCTGGTAGAAATTTAACTTCAGTCGCTGCGTTTAACACAGTAATAGGCACAACTTATTATGTTGTTTTTGATAGTCATTGGGACTTTAGTGGCTTTAATTTTGAATTCAACCAAGCTACGGTAGTAGATCCGCCAACAGATGTAGTAACATTTACAAACCAAAGTGTCGCAAATATAGGTTCTCCTTATATAGTGGTAGATATGAATAACGACCATTTAGATGATTTAGTTACAGTAAGCACAAATCAAGTAAATATCAATTATCAAAAAAATGACGGATCATTTGATAATGTAGTAGTAGCAACACCTATAGCAGATCATAATGCGAGTTGGAGTATTGCCGCTGGAGATTTAGACGGTAATGGATATTTAGATTTACTTTACGGTGGCGGAGGCGGAGCTACTTTTATGCTATCTAATGTTTCTGAAACCTCTAATAATACAAAAGAATATACTTCAGATTTTACTGAATATTCACCTTCAATTGGTATTTTTTCGCAACGTACAAATTTTATAGACATAAATAATGATGGTTTGTTAGACGCTTTTGTTTGTCACGATGTAAATTCTAATGTTTATTTTATTAATGATGGTAATGGCGGCTTAATAACACATCAAGTAAATGATGGAAATAGTGTTGATTTAGGTATATTAGGGCGTAATTATGCAACACTTTGGGTTGATTATGATAATGACCAAGATATGGATATGTTTATTTCTAAATGTGGAGGTTCTGCCGAAGCTACAAAAAACAGAATGTACGAAAACAATGGCGATGGAACTTTTACTGATGTTAGTATATCTTCTAATTTAAACTCATCTATCCAGACTTGGTCTTCTGCTTGGGGCGATTTTGATAACGATGGTTTAATGGATGTTTTAGTTGGCGCAAGTAATGGCTCTAACGAATTGATGCATAATAATGGTGATGGAACTTTTACTGACATTACTGCAGGATCTGGATTTGATACATTCAATGTTACAAGTCACGAATATATTGCACACGATTTTAATAATGACGGCTATGTAGACGTTTATGCTTCTGGGTATATTTTAACAAATAATGGCGATATGACATTTTCACCGTCAGGCACAAATTATGGTAGAGGCGCTGTTGGCGATTTAAATAATGATGGTTTTTTAGATTTATTTACAGGCACACTCAAAATTAATAATAATACAGAAGGTAATTGGTTAAATGTAAACACTATCGGTACAGATAGTAATTCAAACGGAATAGGAGCAAGAGTAGAAATCACTTCAAATTTAGGCACACAAATTAGAGATATTCGAAGTGGTACTGGTTTTAAATACATGAGTAGTTTAACAGCTCATTTTGGTATAGGTAGCGATACAACTATACAAAGTGTCACGGTATATTGGCCTTCTGGCAATGTAGATTATATCGAAAACCCAACAATTAATAGTACTATGAATATAGTAGAAGGTTCTGCCGCATTAGCCGTTAACGAAGAGCTGCTAAATAAAGTAACCATCAATCCAAACCCTGTAAATAACGAATTAGTTATAACTACTAATGAAAACTTAGAAAATAGCGTGATTTCTATTTTTGATATACAAGGCAAAAAAGTACTTAATTCTTACTTTGAATCGAATACTATAAATGTTGAAAAATTAGATTCAGGTATTTACTTTTTAAGAATTTTTAATAATAATAAAGAAGTTAAGTTAAAATTCATAAAACAATAAATTTTACAAATATGAATAATTTAATTAAATACACACTATTCCTTTTAATTACTACGCTTTTGTTTTCGTGTAAAGATGATGACAAACCAACAGAGCAAGAAAATCAATATAGTGACATTTATGATTTACCATCAACACCTTTTAATTATAGTAATGTTGATTTACCCGAAACTTTCAACTCGTATATTTATAGCGCATTAGATAATACGCCAAATAATAATCGTATAACAGATGAAGGTGCAACCTTGGGTAGAGTTTTATTTTATGATAAAGAATTATCATTTAATAGAACCATATCCTGCTCAAGTTGCCACAAACAAGAGTTTGGTTTTGCAGATCCTGTAGCAAAAAGTGAAGGTTTTGAAGGCGGTCACACACGTAGAAATTCTATGAATATTGTAAATTCTGGCTTTTATGAGCCCGGAAAATATTTTTGGGATCACAGAGCAGCTACTCTAGAAGACCAAGTAATAATGCCTTTGCAGGATGGTATTGAAATGGGTATGACGTTAGAATTAGTAACTTCAAGAGTAACAGCAAAAGATTACTATAAACCTCTTTTTAAAGCAGCATTTAATAGCGAAGAAGTTACAACTGATAAAATTTCAAAAGCCTTAGCTCAATTTGTTCGGTCTATTTATTCTTTCAACACAAAATATGACCAAGGTATAAAACAAACAAAAAATATATTTGTCGATTTTCCAAACTATACAGATGCAGAAAATTTAGGTAAAAGAGTATTTAATGGTATACTTACTCCAGAATCTAATGGTACTTGTATGTTTTGCCATATGGGTAATGAAAATTTAAGACCAGATGTAGCTTTTGATCCAAATGAAGTAAACCAAGTGTTATTTGTAGGTTTAAGAGCAGATAATATTGGTTTAGATGCCGATTTTAGAGGAACAGATGGTGGTGTAGGAGAATTTACAGGTCAAGATTCTGCTTTAGGGCAATTTAAAACGACATCAATTAGAAATATTGAATTAACAGGTCCATATATGCATGATGGTAGGTTCGAAACTTTAGAAGAAGTAGTAGAGCATTATAGTACTGGTGTTAAAGCACACCCATATTTAAGTAATCATATGATTAATGGCGACGGAACACCAAGAAATTTAAACTTGTCAGAAGATGAAAAAGCAGGTTTAGTCGCTTTCTTAAAAACATTAACCGATCATACAATGACAACAGATGTAAAATATTCTAATCCGTTTGTAAATCAGTAAAACAATTAATAAAATGTTAAAAATCATCTAAATTAATTTTTAGATGATTTTTTTTGCGCTAAAGTTAATTTAATTGTTAGTATCTTTGTTCACTCAAATTAGCTTGAATAATTATAAATTAAAATCATTATAGATGAATTACGGAAAAGAATTTAGAAATTTCGCAACAAAAAAACACGGTATTAGCAGCATGCACTACGATAAAATAGTAAGTAGTGTTACACCATATATAATTGAAGAACGCCAGTTAAACATGACACAAATGGATGTTTTTTCAAGATTAATGATGGATAGAATCATATTTTTAGGAACTGGTATTGATGATACTGTGGCAAATATTATACAAGCACAATTATTATTTTTAGAAAGTGTCGATGCTACTAAAGATATTTCAATCTATATCAATTCACCTGGTGGCGGAGTTTATGCTGGTTTAGGTATATACGATACCATGCAGTTTATTAAACCAGAAATCAACACTATTTGTACAGGTATGGCTGCCTCAATGGCTGCTGTTTTAATGTGTGCTGGCGAAAAAGGAAAACGTTCTGCTTTAACACATTCAAGAATAATGATACACCAACCTTTAGGTGGTGCTCAAGGTCAAGCAAGTGATATAGAAATTACAGCGCGCGAAATATTAAAATTAAAAGATGAATTGTATCATATAATTGCAAATCATTCAGGACAATCTTTTGAAAAAGTACAAAATGATTCTGATAGAGATTATTGGATGAAAGCTGATGAAGCAAAAAAGTACGGTATGATTGATGAAATATTAGTAAGAAATAAGTAATTACTGATGGCAAAACAAGATGAAATTTTAGAATGTTCCTTTTGTGGACGAAAAAAAGCAGATACCAATTTATTAATTGCAGGTTTAGATGCCCATATTTGCGATCAATGTATAGAACAAGCACACGGTATTGTTTTAGATGAAGTTATGGATACTCAATCAAATGAAACATCTAAAGATTTAACATTGCGAATACCTAAAGAAATAAAAAGCTTTTTAGACGAATATGTTATCGGACAACATCAAACTAAAAAAGTGATGTCCGTTGCAGTTTACAACCACTACAAACGCTTATTACAAAAAAATAATAACGATGATGTAGAGATTGAAAAAAGTAACATACTTATGGTAGGTGAAACCGGTACAGGTAAAACTCTGGTTGTTAAAACAATAGCAAGAATGTTAAACGTACCTTTTGCAATTGTTGACGCCACAGTATTAACAGAAGCTGGCTATGTTGGTGAAGATGTTGAAACCATTTTAACACGCTTATTAGCTGCAGCAGATTATGATGTAAAAAAAGCAGAGCAAGGCATTGTATTTATTGATGAAATCGATAAAATTGCAAGAAAATCTGCCAACCCTTCAATTACTCGTGATGTTTCTGGCGAAGGTGTTCAACAAGCTTTGTTAAAACTACTAGAAGGCACAGTAGTAAATGTACCTCCAAAAGGCGGAAGAAAACATCCAGATCAAAAATTTATACAAGTAAACACACAAAATATACTGTTTATTGCTGGTGGTGCTTTTGATGGCATTGAACGAATTATTGGTCAACGTTTAAATATGCAAGCGGTTGGTTATTCTGCTTCTTTATCCGATGAAAAAGT
>JALSLZ010000193.1 GCA_026988075.1 Flavobacteriaceae bacterium | reverse complement strand
AGACATTTTGCTGCGAATGCTTTAAAAAATATCACTAATGATAAACCTGTTGCTATTTATTGTCGTTCTGGAAACAGAGCAACAAGAGCAATGTATGCTATGGCAGCTTTAGGATTTAATGAAGTGTATAACTTAGAACACGGTTTAAAATCTTGGAATAACGCAAACATGCCAGTTAAAACTTTAGAGGTTAAAGGCGATATTCGTCATTTAGATGTTGCTAATTTTAACAATGCAATTAAAGGTAAAGTAGGTACATTAATTGATGTTAGAACTCCTAAAGAATATAGTGATTATCATATTCCTGGTGCTAAAATGATTGATTATAAAAACGATAACTTTAAAACGGAGTTTGAAAAATTAGATAAAAAAGTGCCTGTTTTAATATATTGTCGTTCTGGTGGAAGATCTGGTAGAGCAATGAAAGTATTAGAAAAAATGGGCTTTAAAGTGTATAATTTAGATCACGGAATGATTGATTGGAAGAAAAACGGAATGGCTGTTGAAGGTGAAAATGTGCATTCAGTTGGCGGCGGAGAAGAAGGTTGTTAGTCTTTAGATTTAAACTCATAAAAAAAGACTGTCATTTATTACGACAGTCTTTTTTTATGCTTATAAATCATGTTGTTTTATCCTCCAGAAACAACACGCATTAATTCGGCAGTAAT
Source organism: Flavobacteriaceae bacterium (assembly GCA_026988075.1). Lineage (GTDB taxonomy): Bacteria > Bacteroidota > Bacteroidia > Flavobacteriales > Flavobacteriaceae > S010-17. Next base: position 6,478 of record JALSLZ010000193.1, on the reverse strand, counting down.
AATAGCGCCAAGTGTGCCTACAGCATAGCCCATTACAGCTAATAATACACCAACAGTAGCTAATGATGGGTGAAATGCAGAAGCTACAATAGGAGCAGAAGCTGCTCCACCAACATTGGCTTGACTACCAACAGCTAAGAAAAAATAAGGTGCTTTAATAAGTTTAGCTACAACAATTAATAAAATGGCATGAATTGTCATCCAAACTACACCAATAGCAACTAAGCCAAGGTTGTCAAAAATCATGGTTAAGTCCATTTTCATCCCAATAGAAGCTACTAAAATGTAGATGAAAACACTACCAAATTTACTTGCGCCAGCACCTTCTAAATTACGTGCTTTTGTAAAGGATAGAGCAATTGCGATTATTGTAGCAATACTAATCATCCAAAAAAAGCTACTACCTAAAAAGGTAAGTGAATTTCTAAAGGTTTCACTTTCCATATTGCCAATAGTGGTTTTAAAGAAAGTACTTAAATATCCTGCACCAAAATGAGCAAAACTAACCGTTCCAAATGCAATTGCAGCCATAATAATCATGTCTTTAACTGTTGGGTTTTTTTCTACATCTTTACTGAATTTTGACACTTTTTCTTTCAAGGCTTCAATGGCAGAAGTATCGGCTTTTAGCCATTTATCTATTTTTTTAGTCTTACCAATTCCAATAAGTAAAAGCGCCATCCAAATATTAGCCACAACAATATCAACAAAAACCATTCCTCCATATAGTTTTTGATTAAAACCGTAGACTTCTAACATGGCAGTTTGATTCGCTCCACCGCCAATCCATGAGCCAGCCAAGGTAGCCAAACCACGCCAAACAGCATCAGGACCAACACCGCCAACAGTTTCAGGAGAAACCATCGAGATAAGTAAGATTGCTATTGGTCCACCAATAATAATTCCAACCGTTCCTGTAAAAAACATAATTAATGCTTTTGGACCTAAACTAAAAACAGCTTTTAAATCTAAACTTAAAGTCATTAAAACTAAAGCGGCAGGTAATAAATACCTACTTGCTACAAAATACAAGCTGGTATGATGTGTTACTATTTCGCCAGTAGCACTTGTTGTTGTCCATTCTGGAGCAATAATACCTAAAGTGGTTAAAATTGCAGGCAGCATATATGCCATAAAAAGAGCAGGAACTATTTTGTAAAATGATTTCCAAAAGCCTGTTTTTTTATCTGAAGTGTAAAAAATAAATCCTAAACTTAGCATTAGTAATCCGAATACAATTGTATCGTTTGTAAATAATGGTTGTTCCATGGTATTTGATAATTGGTTAGTAGTGTTATTTGTCAATAAAACGCTAATATAAAATTTTTAAATTTCTTTTAAGAAAAAATAACCTTTCAATGCTTATATTTGTAGGAATAAAAACAAAATCATGATAAAATATATTAAAGTACTCATCTTATTTGTTGGAGTAACTGTTTTTGCGCAACAAGGTGGAATGTGGATACCTTCACAGTTAGAAGGAATGAACGAAAAAGAAATGACAGCTTTGGGTTCAAAAATGACTGCAAAAGAGGTGTATGATATTGACAAACCAAGTTTAAAAGATGCTATTGTGCATTTTAACGGAGGTTGTACTGCTGAGGTTATTTCTAAAAAAGGATTGCTACTTACCAATCATCATTGTGGTTTTGGTGCAATTCAATCGCACTCAACTACAGAACACGATTATTTAACAGATGGTTTTTGGGCAATGAAAGCAAAAGACGAATTGGCAAACCCAGGTATGGTCGTTACTTTTATCAAACGAATTGATGATGTTTCTGTGCAAGTTTTTGATGGAGTAGTTAAAAGTTTATCCGATAAGGAAAAAAGAGATAAAATAAGTCAAAATATAAATAAAATAGTTAAGTCAGCTAAAAAAGAAACATGGCAAGAAGCAAAAATAAAATCTTTTTATAACGGAAATCAATATTTTATATTTATTACGGAAACCTTTAAAGACATTAGATTAGTTGGTGCGCCACCATCGAGCATTGGTAAGTTTGGTGCAGATACCGACAATTGGATGTGGCCAAGGCATTCAGGAGATTTTTCATTATTTCGTATTTATGCGGATAAAGATAATAAGCCAGCCGTATTTAATAAAAAAAACAAACCATACAAACCAAAACATCATTTACCAGTTTCTTTAGATGGTGTTGAAGAAGGTGATTTTACCTTGGTTTTTGGTTTTCCTGGTAGTACAAATGAGTATTTGCCTTCGGTTGCTTTAGATCAAATTGTACATGTTTTAAATCCTAAAAAAATTGCAATTAGAGATGCAGCGCTTAAAATAGTTGATAAGTATATGCGTAATGATAAACAAATTAAAATTCAGTACGCTTCAAAATTTGCAGGTATTGCTAATTATTGGAAAAAATGGATTGGCGAAAATCAAGGTATTGAGCGTTCTGGTGCAATTGAAAAAAAGCAGCAAATGGAAAACGCTTTTGCGGAAAAAGTTAAAGGCACGGAAAATGAAAATCTATTGTCAGAATTTAATACATTATATAAAGAAGTTGAAAACGTAGCTTTAGCTCGTGATATTTGGGTAGAAACAGTGTATAGAAACGTTGAATTGTTAAATGCAAGTTTTAGATTGTATCAGTTAGAACGTAGTTCGTCTAAAGGCGAAGAAACTTTTAATAAACAAAGAACAGCTTTGCTAAAAAAATATGATGGCTTTTATAAAAACTACAATGCACGTGTAGATAAAGATGTTTTTGAAAAATTAATGAGCATGTATTTTAAAAACAACCCTGAAAAATATACACCTAACGGATTGGCAAATACAGATGTAAAAGCAATTACAGAAGCAATTTTTAGTAACTCAAGCTTAGTGAGTTTAGAAAAAATGACTTCGTTATTAAATGGAAGTATGGAAGATGTTGTTAAAAAAATAAATAAAGATATAGGCTATTCTTTTGGGAAACAATTAGCCGAGAGTTTTTATAAAACAATAAATCCTGATTATTTTAAGATAAACAATCAAATAGCTGCAGTTCAAAAAAAGTATATGAAAGCATTAATGAGCACATTTCCTGAAGATCGATTTTTTCCAGATGCAAACAGTACTTTGCGTGTAACCTATGGTCAAGTAAAAGGTTATTCGCCAAAAGATGCCGTGTATTATCAACCAGTTTCTTATTTAAAAGGAATTAAAGAAAAATACAAACCAAATGATTACGAATTTGACGTTTCTCCAAAATTATTAAGTTTGTATAAAGACAAAGATTTTGGATGTTATGCAGATAATGGAAAATTACCAGTTAATTTTTTAGGTACAAACCATACAACTGGTGGGAATAGTGGTTCGCCAGTTATTGATGCGCATGGAAATCTTATAGGCTTAAATTTTGATCGAGTTTGGGAAGGCACAATGAGTGATTATAATTATGACCCAGAAATTTGTAGAAATATTATGGTAGATGCACGTTATATTATGTTTGTTATTGATAAATATGCTGGTGCAAAACGTATTATTAAAGAAATTGATTTTGTGCATCCAAAAAAATAACATTCTAAGTTGCATGAAAGAAATAATTGATTTTGCAAGAAAGGGTTATGTAACAAGTGCTAATTTTAGTATTGTAAAAAAGGTTAAATTTGTTTTAAAATTATTTTTAGTACTAACTATTTCTTCGTTCTTAATAATTGTAATGATGCAATTAATAAATCATCATATTATTGAATTACCACGACCAGATAAGCTTAGTAAACTAAATGATTTAAGTACTTTAGAAATATTCTTTAGAGGAGTTGTTTTTGCTCCAATAATTGAAGAATTAATATTTAGATTATGTTTAAAATTTACTAAATTAAATTTTAGTGTAATGATTAGCTCTATGGTATTTTTGATGTTAAATATGTTTTTTGAGCTTTCAAAAACACACGTAGGTCTATTCAGTTTACTTTTAGGTATTATATTATACTTAATAATAGCAGATAGAGTGCTATTAATTTTAAATAATTTTTGGATGCAAAATAGAGTGCTTATTCTCTATTGTTTACTGTTATCTTTTTCTTATTTACATTTGGCAAATTACGATAGCATTACATTGAAATTGATATTGCTTTCCCCAATAATTTTACTAACAAAATTTGTAGGAGGATTTATTATGAGCTATGCAAGGTTGAAAATAGGAATTATTTCATCAATAGTATTACATGTATTGAACAATAGCATTGCATTTGTGTTTTTAGTTTATCACAGGTTTTTATAGCTCATATTGCTTTATCATTATCTTTTCAAAAATAGTATCAGGTAATAAAAATTTTATTTTGTACGCTGCTTTTTGCAATAAGCTGCCAATTCTATATTTTGGTTTAGGCGAAGTTTTATTAATAATTTTAGCAATCGATTTTGCCATAATAATCGGTTGTAAACCGCCATCAACCTCACTGTCTATTTGTTCTAAAACCCTGCTGTAATGTTTTTTGTAAGCAGAGTTTTTTAATAATGGTGAATGGAATCTTCCAGCGGCAATATTAGTTGCAAAATCTCCAGGCGCAACATCAATAACATTAATATTAAATTGCTTGGTTTCTAAACGTAAAGTTTCTGTATATATAGATAAAGCAGCTTTCGAAGCGGAATAAATTCCCCTATAAGGCAAACCCATATCGCCAGCAATCGAACTTATGTTAATTATAAGTCCGCTTTTTTGTTTGCGCATTTTTGGTAAAACAGCATTGCAAACTTGCATGACGCCAAAAAAGTTGGTATCAAAAGTTTTTTTTATTTCAATTATTGGGGTTTCTTCAAGCGGACCAGTAATTCCTTTTCCAGCATTATTAATCAAAACATCAATGCGACCTTCTTTTTTAATAATTATTGCTATTGACTTGTTAATAGAATCAATATCATTAACATCTAATTGTAATAAACTAAAATTACTGTTTTTATAATTTGAAGGATTTCTACTTGTTCCGTAAACTGTAAAATTTTGGTTGATTAAAAAATCACCAATAGATTTGCCAATACCAGATGAAGCGCCTGTAATTAATACTACTTTTTTCATTTAGCAAAAATATAAAAAAGTCTTTAAACCGAACTCAAGTTGTTTGGCATAAAAAAATAACCGATATTTAAATGGTTATTTGGTGTTTTATTATTGATAAAGGAAAGTGTGGCGCATAAAAAATGGCAAGCTACCTACATCACACTGCTACAACCTAATACCTTTGCTGCGTTCCCGCCCTGGAGGATTCAAAGGGAGCTAGTTGTGTAGGACTTGCCGCTGCAAAGGTACAATCCTATTTTAATTCTACAATAAAAAATGTAACAAATTTTAAAAAATCATACAGATAAGTAAACAAATTGTATTTTTGTTAAACCTTAAAAACTATAAAACATGACTAATCAACCAACCAACAAACTTAATTTTAATTATGCAATTATTTTAGGCGTAATTTTATCTTTATTTACCGCTTACAGTTATGCTATTGATAATTCAATGTATTTTAGTTATTTAGCACTTGGAATTCTTTTATTATCAGTACCAATTTTTGGTTTGATAGCTATTATATCTGCTAAGAAAAAAGCAGGAGGATTTATTAGTTTTAAAGAAGCAATGAAAAATTACACATTAACTATTGCTTTAGGTTTATTCATTTCGACAGTAACAAGTATTGTGATTTTTAATGTTGTTGATACTGATTTTTATAAAATTGTTCAACAAATTCAAGTAGATGGCTTAGAAAAGCAAAAAGACAAAACTTTGCAACAAATGTATAATAGAAACACGCCTGAAGCAACAATAGAGAATGTAGAAGAAAGTTTTGATAAAAGTATTGATAAAATAAAAGATGTTAATCAATACACTTTTGGTGCACAAATATTAAATTTTATTAAATCCATAGGTGCATATTTAATTTTTGGCTTAATTTTGTCAGCAATTTTCAAGAAAAAAGACCCATCATTAAGATAAATTTATGAATATATCCATTGTAATACCATTATTAAACGAAGTAGAATCATTGCCCGAATTGCATGATTGGATAGTTCGTGTTATGGATGAAAATAAATACAGCTATGAAATTATTTTTATTGACGATGGTAGTACAGACGATTCATGGAAAATAATTTCAGAGCTGTCTAATAAAAACACGAATGTAAAAGGAATACGTTTTCAAACAAATTATGGTAAGTCACAAGCATTAAATGCCGCTTTTAAAGTTGTAAAAGGAGATGTTGTTATTACAATGGATGCCGATTTGCAAGACAGTCCAGACGAAATACCAGAATTGTATAATTTAATTAATAAAGATAATTTTGATTTAATTTCTGGTTGGAAAAAGAAACGCTATGATTCCAAAATTAAAAAAAACATACCATCAAAGCTTTTTAATGCAGCCGCAAGAAAAACTTCAGGTTTAAAATTACACGATTTTAATTGCGGACTTAAAGCCTATAAAAACGAAGTAGTAAAAAGTGTAGATGTATATGGAGAAATGCATCGTTACATTCCTGTTTTAG
>JALSLZ010000192.1 GCA_026988075.1 Flavobacteriaceae bacterium | reverse complement strand
TGTTGCTAAAAAAAACACCGATATGTATGTAATAACATACAATTTGCAAACCAACCAAGTAGTTCATACAGAATTGTTTGCAGGTGCTTGGGGAAATAATAATGATGCTCCAGCGTATGTAGATTGGGTTTCGGTTTCTCAGTCTGGAAATTATATTGGCATTATGTGGAATCACAATAATACTTCACAAGCAAATCCATATAATACACATTATGGTGTGGAAATATATAATGCAACCGATATGCAATACCTAAGACGTATTGCAAGCTATGGTAATCATGGTGATTTTGGTTATGCCATAAATGGTGATGAAGTATTCGTTCAGTTTTGGGGCGAAACAGGAACATTAAATATGTATTACTTAAATGGTAATGGGCGAGTTGTATTATCTTCTAATGCCGATTTCAATAGCGAAGGGCATGTGTCTTGTAGAAACCTAAATCGTCCAGGTTATGCGTATGTTAGTCAAGATTATGCAGATCATTCAGGACAAATAGTCGCTTTTAAATTAGACAATTCTGGCTTAGTAGAACATTTTGGACATCATTACAGCACTTCATCTTCTTATTTAAAATCACCTATGCCTTGCCCAAATCCAAATGGTGATAAAATTATGTTTAAATCAGATTTTGGTGATGCAACTGCTGATGTTATTTATGTGTTTGAAACTCAATTGAGTAATGCAGCATCTGTCAATGATAGTCCACTAGTAAAACTTGAAATTTATCCAAATCCTGTAAAAGATATTTTAACGGTTAAAACTGAGAAAAATATCCAAAGTATTAAAATTTACAACAGCTTAGGAGAATTGGTGAAATTTACACCTTTTGTAAATAATCAACGATTAAATTTATCTAATATGAGTTCAGGTATTTACTCTTTAGAAGTGAACTTTGGTAAGGATAAAATACATCGTAAAATTATTATTCAAAAATAGGTGCATTCAAAATTTATTTATTTTATATCGCTAATTAGTATAATACTTCTTTTTTTTAGCTGTACAAAACAGCAAATAAAAGAAGAAATTAGCAATGAAAAAAAATTAAATTCTGACATAAATATTACTGAAATTGATAGTTTAATTTCAATTGAAGACCTAAACGAAATAGATTTGGCTAAACTTTACTTTAAAAAAGGAAAACTTTTGTCGATACTTCAAAAGGACAAAGCAGCATCAGAAAATTTTGAAAAAGCCTTAAATTTATTTAAAAAACAGCATAATAAAGAATTGATAGCAGAAACCTATTGGCATTTAGGAAGTGAATATGCGTTTTTAAACGAAAAAGTAAAAGCAACCGATTACCTACTTAAAGCCTTGGAATTCAATAAAGTGTTAAAACAACAAAAATTAGAAGCCAATATTTATGGTTCTTTAGCTCACGTGCATTATTTATACAAAGATTTCAACCAAGCCGCTGGTTACACTATAAAAGCTATTGAAATACAAAAGAAAATTAAAGATACTTTGTCATTATCAGCAACATATAACAATTTAGCTGTTATTTATAAAAATATGGGAAATTTTAATTTAGCTTTAGATAATAATAAAGAATCACTAAGACTAAATACACTTTTAAATGATAAAAGCGCCATTGCAAAATCTTACAATAATATTGGCTTGGTATATGAAGCGTTTTCTGATTACAAACAAGCGGAAAAATATTATAAAAAGGCTATTTTATTAAACAATTCCATTAAAAATTTCAACTCTTCTCCATTACAAAATTTAGGTGCACTTTACCTCAGCGGAAATAAAATCAGTCCTTCAAAAAAAAGCTACTTAAAAGCACTTGAAATTGAAAAAAAGACGCAAAACAGCTCAAAATTGAAAAAAATTTACAATATTTTGTTGAAAATATCTCTTAATGAAAAAGATTTTAAAAACTCATTAATATATCAAACTAAAAGAGACTCTTTATCATTTATTCAATCCAAAATAGATAACGAAGAAAAATTACAACTTACAAAGAACCAATACAAATTAGTCGCAAAAGAAACAGAATTAAAACAGCAAAAACAAATTAACAAAAAAGATAAAATTATTTTTGGAACACTGGCTTTACTCCTATTTAGTTTTGCTTTTTTTTGGATGTTATCGGTAAAAAATAAACGTTTAAAAAACGAAAAAGAGAAAGTAATGCTAGAGCAACGCGTGTTGAGAAGTCAAATGAATCCGCATTTTATTTTTAACGCTTTAGCTGCTATTCAAAATTCATTATTAGATAATAATCCTATAAAATCGGCTTCATATTTATCTAAATTCGCTAAACTTATTCGTCAGAATTTTGATTTTATTAATGAAAAATCTATTCTTTTAAAATATGAAATAGATGCGCTCATTAATTATATGGATACACAAAAAATGCGTTTTGCCGATAAATTTGACTATGAAATAAACCTTCATAGTGATATTGATATCCATCAAATAGAAATTCCACCATTATTATTACAACCATTTATAGAAAACGCTATCGAACACGGTTTTAAAAATAAAAAAGAAAAAGGTAAAATAAGTATTACCGTATCTAAACAAAACAAGAGCATTTGTTATGAAATAAAGGATAACGGCAAAGGTATTGACCAATCAAAAAAAGACCATAAAACACATTCATTATCTGTATTTAAAAAACGATTGCAACTTTTAGAAAAAGGTGATGAAAAAACGTTTAATATAGAAAGCTCCTCAAAAGGTACAACCATAAAATTCTGCTTAAAACAATGATAAAAGCACTATTAGTAGAAGACGAAATAAATGTGAGAAGCGCGTTAAAAAAGATGCTTCATATCATAACATCAAACATTGAAATTGTAGCAGAAACTGGTTTGGTAAGCGAAGCAATTAAACTAATAAAGACCCAAAAACCAGATTTAATTTTTTTAGATATTGAGCTAGAAGACGGAACAGGTTTTGATATTTTAAAACAAGTTGAAAACATTGATGCTAAAATTATTTTCACCACAGCATACAATCAATATGCGCTAAAAGCTTTTAAATATAGTGCAGTAGATTACTTATTAAAACCCATTGACCCTGAAGAATTACAAAAGGCTACACATAGAGCTATAAAAGATATTAAAAACAAAAAAGAACACCAAGATTTATTAAATGTTCTAAAAAATAATCTGCAAGAAAAAGAACAAAAAATCATATTAAAAACCACAGAACAACGCTACGTAATTGCCGTGAAAGATATTATTTATTTAGAAGCAGACGGTGCTTATACCGTGTTTTTTACAATAAATAATACGATTATAGTATCTAAAAATTTGAAATACTATCAAGATATTTTATCGTCCGATTTTATTAGATGTCATCAATCTTTTTTAGTGAATAAAAACCATATTAAAGGATTGAATAAACAAAATCAAATAGCACTCTCTAAGGGTGATTTTGTTCCTGTTTCAACTCGTAAAAAAGCTGAAATTACTGAAATAATTTCCAAATTATAGCGAATATCAATCGCTTTCTTTCACTTATCAATTCTATTTTTGACTAATCATTTTTCGCCCTACTTTTGAAGTAAATATATCAAAAATATGGCAAATCCATTCAAAAAAACAATAAACAACGCCAACAAAACCAAAAAGGTTTATGGTACAGAACGAACTACATCAGAAACCAAAACACGAAAATGTGAAGGTTGTGGAGCAGCAAGACCAGCAGACACAAATTTAACCACTTGCGATTATTGTGGTTTTAAATTTATGGATATTGAAGGTGAAATCAGAGTAGAAAAAAACAATAATTAATTATGGGATTTTTCAGTAAAAAAACACCAAAAACACCAAAAACACCAAAAGAAGAAAATCTAGAATTTTTGGCTTTAGTAGAAAAATGGGACGGTTTTTTAGCAAAAATTAAAACACGTTTTTTTGAATCATTAGTCAATGCAGAAGAAGCCTTACTGGACAATTTAGAAGAAAGCGATTACGATATCAACCCAACAATGACGGCTTGGCACGGAATAAAAGCACAATTAATGGCTTTAGGCAATAAAGTAGATAGCACTTTTGATGAAAAAGTAAAACCTCAAATGTTGCAACACAAAGAACACTATGATATTTTAGACCAAGCCGCAAAAGGAACTTTTTTAAGAGAAAAAATCATCTTTAATAATATAGAACGTTTCGAAATAGTTTTAGAAGGAAAAGTGTCTACAAAATTCTATAATCACGCAGTTTCATTTTTAAATGAAGAGTTTAACTGTACGCAGTGTAGTGCTAAATTGCAAGTCCGAAAAGATATTTTTAGACCGCACTATGTAAGTTGTGATTATTGTAATACGGTAAACACTTTTACGCCAAACGATAAAATAAGCCAAATTCGTTGGGTTGTAGATAATATTGCAAAATATAAAGCCATTAATGAATGGGACGAAAAACTTAAAGTCGAAAATGAACGAAGTGAATTACGTTCTTGGAGTGAAAACGAAGACATCACTCCTTATAAAATTGCCTTAAAAAAACAAGAAGACGCAAGCAGAACATTTTGGTTTAAGTATTTCACCGAACGTTCAGAATACTTGCCAGAATATCAAGAAACGATTGAACACGATATTGATGTAAAAATGAAATGGTTTTACGAAATGCGTAAACGAGAATATAATTATTAAAAACAAAAAAAATTATAAAACAAATAATAACAATTAAAAACAGAAATTATGGAAAAACACGGAGTAACATTTAGAGATTATGCTTGTGCAGGCGCAAACCTTGCAGCAGGAATGAGCGTAGAACAAGTATGTAAAGTATTAGGTATAGAAGAACCACTTTGGGCAGAAGTACAAGAGTTTTGGAATAACAATATGGCATCTATGTCTATGGATGATATGAAATTCTATGGTGAAGTATTCACCAATCCAAAACAAGGGAAATTTGCCAATGCAGAAGGTGCTGTTGGAGGTGTAGAAGATGTTTTAAAGAAATATCCAGAATGGAGTGATTTCTTAAAAATGCAAGCGTATAGCACAGAGGCATCAGAAGTGGGAATAGAAATAGATTTTGAAAAAGAATTTGGCATTACCGTTACAGAATATGCACAATTAGGAGGTCATTGGTCTGCATATTACAAAGAAAAAGTACTAGATGTAGAAAACTTTGATAGTTATGCTTTCGAAGAAGAAGGTGGTCCAGCAATAACACCAGAACAAGAGGAGCGTTATAGAGTTTTCCATCTTCAAACAGAATTAATGGACAAATGGTCTGCTTATTATAAAGAAAAATTCAAAGATGCATCAGTGGATTTAAGTGATGATATTGATTTTTAAGAAATAATAAATAAAAAGACTTTCAAAATTCAATTTGAAAGTCTTTTTTATTTTAGAACTAATGAATAAAAAAAAACATCAGGGATATTTAAAATTATTTAATATTAACTATAAAAATGTAACTTTGTAAACTTAAACGCTAAACTATAACACAATGCCTAAAAAAACATACGTATTAGCAATTATTGGATTATTTTTCAGTCAAATAATTAGCGCACAATTTCCGCAAAATGGTCCCTATCAAAGTATCGCAACTCCTGCCCTCCCTGCAATGCCAAATTATGGACTATCGGTAATTGATAATTCTGTACCCACACCTATTCAAATTACTAGAATTACAGAATATCAAGCCCAATGGGATTGGTATCCAACGCACGAATATTCCAAAACGCAAGTTTGGAATGCTGATCAAACCAAATATAAGGTTGCTTCTTGGAAAGTGTATAACGCAACTACTTACGTAGAAGAACAAGAGTTATCTGGTATGTATCCAAGTTATTGGTCCAATACAGATCCAGATGTAATTTGGAGTTTTAGAGAAGATGGAACTATAAAAAAACATAATGTTTCTACAGATATAACCCAAGTAGTAGCAACTATTTCTGGTTACGAACTAGTAAAACTAGGTCCAGGAGAGGGAAATATTGACAAAAATGACCACTACGTTGCCTTAGTAGGAAAAAAAGCAAATAACGATTTAGATGTTATTGTTTTTGACTTACAAACTAACCAAACAATACAAACACTAACATTTGCTAATGGTTGGGGAAATGGGACAGATTATGCACCACAATTTATTGATTGGGTTTCTATATCGCAATCTGGTGATTATGTTGTTGTTTTATGGTCAAATCCTTATAATATCACCAATAATTGGTACACAGACCAAAACAATATGCAACACTACGGAGTAGAAGTTTATGATAGAGCAACTATGCAATTTCAAAATCGTATTGCTGATGTTGGTGGTCACGGAGATTTAGGGTATGCTGTTGATGGAGATGAAGTTTATGTACAGTTTGCCGTAGGACAATCAGGTGTTTATATGCAAAAATTAAATGGAGGAGGAAACACGCAAGTTGTTACAGAACCAAATTATGATTTTTTTGCAACAGGTCACGTGTCTTGTAGAAACATAAACCGTCCAGGATGGGCTTATGTTACGCAAACCAAAGCAAATTCAACAGGGCAGATAATTGCTGTAAAGTTGGATAACACAAATACTGTTGAGCATTTTGGACATCATTTTAGTAGTGATAATAGTTATGATAAAGCGCCAATGGCAGTCGCATCACCTAATGGAGACAAAGTTTGTTTTAAATCAGATTTTGGTACTGCTCCAAATAATAATGATGTAGCCTATGATTTTATTGCAACTATACATAATACTGTGTCAGTTGAAGAAAAACAGTTAAATGAGCTAAATATATATCCAAATCCTACAAAAGATTTTGTTACTATTAAAGGAAAAGCAAATACTATTTATACTATATATGACTATACAGGGAAATTAATCTTTACTAAAAAAGCAAACACAACAAATACTAATATTGATTTATCTGAATTAAATTCGGGTGTTTATCTTATGAGAGCTACTTTGAATGATACTACTTCTTTTAGTAAAATCATAAAAAGATAGTAGATAAATATCGTTTATAAAAAAAGGCTTTTATTCATTTAAAATCCTTTTTTTTGTAATTATTAACTTTACTAAAGTTGATAAATATATAATTTTACACTTTACTAAAGTTAATATTATTCACTTTTAAGCATTACTAATGCTAATTTTGATACAAAAAAGAGAGAATTAAATGCTTTTTTAGATGCCAATAAAGAATTAAAAAACACCAAGCATCTATTACTCACTTATAATGACGATGTAGAAATAGTGAAACATAAAAACTTAGAAATATCCGTTTGTCCTGTGTGGAAATGGTTGCTAGATTTAGTTTAAAATAGCACTTATCAATCCAATAAGTGCACTTATCAATCAAATTTTTAAAAAAGGTTAAATAGATATACTTTTACCAATATAAAATAAAAATAACAATGGGAATAGTAAATCAATTCAGATCGGTAATTCAATGGGAAGATCCAAG
>JALSLZ010000191.1 GCA_026988075.1 Flavobacteriaceae bacterium | reverse complement strand
TATCGGATGTTAAAAACTTCGAACAAATAATGCCCGAGAATACAGAAACTTTTGAATTACGTGAAAACGGTTTTGTTTTTGGATTAAAAGGTATGCCAAAAATTAAATTAAAATTAGATGAAAAAGTTCCAAACTCAAAAATAGTATTAGCTTCTGCAGCAGAGAAATTTCCATTTACTTTAATTGCGAATATTACAGCCGATGGAGAAAAAAGTAAAATTAATTTTAAATTTGACGGTAAATTTAACCCTATGATTACTATGATGGTAAAAAAACCATTGCAAAAATTCATAGATACACTAAGCAGTAATTTAGAAAAATTATAAAATTTTGTGTTTTTTAATACATTAAGCTTTTCAATTAAAAAAAAAAGCATAAATTTGCACACGCAAAAATAACCTCTGACGATAATCGTGTATGTTGTTATTGTAAGAATCAATAAAATAATTAATAATGGATTTATTAAAATATGTAGATAGTGAATTTGGTACAAGAAATGATTTACCAAAATTCCAAGCAGGTGATACAATTACTGTTTTCTATGAAATTAAAGAAGGTAAAAAAGTTCGTACACAGTTTTTTAGAGGTGTAGTTTTACAACGTAAAGGTACAGGAAGTACTGAAACTTTTACAATTAGAAAAATGTCTGGTACTGTTGGAGTAGAAAGAATATTCCCAGTAAACATGCCAGCTATTCAAAAAATTGAAGTAAACAAAAGAGGTAAAGTTCGTAGAGCTCGTATCTTTTACTTTAGAGGTCTTACTGGTAAAAAAGCAAGAATTAAAGAAAGAAGAAGATAGTTTATACTACTTATTACAATTAAAAAAACCATTTATCAAATTGATAAATGGTTTTTTACTTTTAACTTATAAACCTAAAAATTATCCTAATTTAATATTTGGAGTAATTGCATTTAAAATCTCAAAAGCTGTTTCCGCCATTTTATTACCTCTATTATCTAATAACGGATTTACCTCTACAAATTCTATACACACTACTTTTTCAGTTGCTACAAATTCATTAATTATTTGTATAATTTCATGTTGGTCAAAACCTTTAGAAACTGGTGTTCCTGTTCCATACGATATTAAATCACAATCCATACTATCAACATCAAATGATATGTATATTATATCACAATTTGACAATCGTTCTAAGGCTTCATTCACACAAGTTTTCAATCCACGATAACGCACTTCGTGTACCATATAATTCTTAATGCCTAATTTTTCAATTTGAACATCTTCTGGTTCTTCTGTATCTCGAACACCAAAATACACTAAATCTTCTGCTTTAAGTTTTGTGCCAGGAATTGAAATATTTTTCATTCTTTCCCAAATTTCGGCAGTATGCCTACTAACTTCATTTATTTCAAAGTCTAAATTATCATCAGCTAAAGCTGCCGCCAAAGGCATACCGTGTATATTTCCAGATGGTGTACTATAAGGTGAATGAATATCGGCATGTGCATCAATCCAAACTACACCTACTCTTTGTTGTGGATAAGCGCCTTTTACACCACTAATTGTTCCTAATGCCGAAGAATGATCGCCTGACAAAACTATTGGAAATCGACCTTCTTTTAAGTTTACTTTAACTGAATTTGCTAATCGAGTACATTGATGCAAAACGCTATCTATCCTTTTAGCAAAAGAATTATTTACTTTGTTATATATCGATTCATTTTCAGTTTTTACATCTTCGTATTTATATTTGCTAAAATAATTGTTCTCTTGATTTATAGCTGCAATTTCAATAGCATCAACGCCCATATCTGAACCTCTTGTTCCTGCACCAACATCCGATCTGTTTTTTATTATCCTAATCTCTTTCATTTCTATATTTACTAAATTAAAATGTCGATTAGCAACAACTAATCGACATTTACAATATTTTATTATCTTTCATTAATAGCCTTAAAAGCCCTTAGATTTTCTCCTGTATATAATTGACGAGGACGTCCAATTGGCTCAGAATTTATTCTCATTTCTTTCCATTGTGCAATCCAACCTGGCAATCTACCAATAGCAAACATAACGGTAAACATTTCAACAGGTATACCTAAAGCTTTATAAATAATACCCGAGTAAAAATCTACATTCGGAAACAGTTTTCTATCTATAAAATAAGAATCATTCAATGCTACTTCTTCTAAATGCTTTGCTACTTCTAGAATTGGATCATTAACATCTAATTCTGCTAATACTGCATCAGCACTTTTTTTAATAATTAAAGCTCTTGGGTCAAAGTTTTTGTATACTCGGTGACCAAAGCCCATTAATCTAAATGGATCATTTTTATCTTTTGCTTTATTAATAAATTTTTCTACATCTCCACCATCAGCAATAATTTCTTCTAACATTTCAATAACTGCTTGGTTAGCACCACCATGTAATGGACCCCAAAGTGCAGAAACTCCTGCTGAAATAGAAGCAAATAAACC
This sequence comes from Flavobacteriaceae bacterium, assembly GCA_026988075.1. Taxonomy (GTDB): domain Bacteria; phylum Bacteroidota; class Bacteroidia; order Flavobacteriales; family Flavobacteriaceae; genus S010-17. Next base: position 5,011 of record JALSLZ010000191.1, on the reverse strand, counting down.
AGCATGTGAAGAACCTACAATACGTACTGTTGATGTTGAACAATTTTGCTCATGATCTATGTGTAAAATTAGTAAGTTATCTAAAGCTTCGGCAATAATTTTATTAGTTTCATATCTTTCATTACGATTTGTAAACATCATTTGTAAGATGTTTTCTATATAGTCAAAATCGTTATGAGGGTAATTCATAGGCTTACCTAAATTTTTACTATGTGCCCATGCTGCAATGACAGGAATTTTCGCCATTGTTTTACAAATAGCTTGATACATTTCCTCTTCATTATTTACATCAACCGCTTTAGGATTAAAAGCTGTTAAAGCTCCTGTTAATGACGATAAAATACCCATTGGATGTGCTTTTTTAGGAAAGCCATCTAAAATATCTTTCATCTCTTCATTAAGCATTGTGTGAGATTTGATGGTGTTTTCAAATCGCTCTAATTCTTTTTCGGTAGGCAATTCCCCAAAAATAACCAAATACGAAACCTCTAAAAAACTTGCTTTTTCAGCCAAATCTTCTAAAGCATAACCTCTATATCTTAAAATTCCTTTTTCACCATCTAAAAAGGTAATTTCAGACTTACAAGAACCCGTATTTTTAAAACCAGGATCTAAAGTGATAATACCACCTGTTAAACCTCTTAATTTTTTTATATCAATTCCTATTTCTCCTTCTGACCCAATTTCTACTGGAAATTCATATCTTTTTCCTTGAAATTCAAATACGCCTGTTTCTGTCATTTTTTATATTCTATTTTAGTGATGTTTAAACTTACTATTGCTAAATTAATCGCAATAAATATCATTTCTATATTAGTACTCAAAGTTACGCAAAATAATTAACTTTGAACTTTAAAAGCATTCATTTTAGGAAAATAAGCAACATCTCCTAATTCTTCTTCTATTCGTAATAATTGATTGTATTTTGCTATACGGTCGGTTCTTGAAGCCGAACCAGTTTTTATTTGACCTGTGTTTAAGGCAACTGCTAAATCGGCTATTGTTGTGTCTTCTGTTTCTCCTGACCTATGCGAAATAACACTTGTAAAACCTGCATTACTTGCCATATTAACTGCTGCAATAGTTTCGGTTAATGTACCTATTTGGTTTAATTTAATTAAAATGGAATTAGCCGATTTTTCATCAATACCTCTTTTTAACAAATCAACGTTAGTAACAAATAAATCATCACCTACTATTTGTACTTTATCGCCTATTTGCTTGGTTAACTCATTCCAACCTTGCCAATCGTTCTCATCCATACCATCTTCTATAGAAATAATTGGGTATTTTTCAGATAATTCTGCCAAATAGCTCGCTTGTTCGTCTGAATTTCTAATGGCACCATTTGCGCCTTCAAATTTTGTGTAATCGTATTTTCCATTTACATAAAATTCAGAAGCGGCACAATCTAAAGCCAATTTAATTTCACTACCAACTTTATATCCTGCATTTTTAATGGCTTGTAAAATTGTTTCTATGGCATCTTCCGTACCTTTAAAATTTGGAGCAAAACCACCTTCATCTCCAACTGCAGTACTTAAACCTCTATCGTGTAATATTTTCTTTAAATTATGAAATATTTCAGACCCCATTTTTAATGCTTCTGTAAAAGTATTTGCTCCTACTGGCATAATCATAAACTCTTGAAAAGCTATTGGCGCATCAGAATGCGAACCTCCATTAACAATATTCATCATTGGTACTGGTAATGTATTTGCAGAAACACCACCAATGTATCTATATAATGGCATACCCATTTCATTTGCCGCTGCTTTTGCGACAGCTAAAGAAACCCCTAATATTGCATTTGCTCCTAAGTTTGCTTTATTTGGCGTACCATCTAAATCAATCATTATTTTATCAATTGTATTTTGTTCAAATATTGAAACACCTAACAATTCAATCGCTATTTTTTCATTGACGTTTTTAATAGCTTTAAATACAGCTTTACCCATATAATTTTTTCCTCCATCGCGTAATTCTACAGCTTCATGTTCTCCTGTAGATGCTCCTGATGGTACTGCTGCTCTTCCCAAAATACCAGTTTCTGTAATTACATCAACTTCTATTGTTGGGTTACCTCTTGAATCAAATATTTGTCTTGCGTGTACGCTAATTATAATACTCATAGGAAATATCGTTTTAAATAAAATTAATATGTTTCGTGCTACAAAAATACTTTAAAACCTATTATTCTACAAGCGAATAGTTCTCATTTTAAATTAAACAAGCTAAACGTACTCCTAATAATTTTCATGGGTAGCAATATTTACATAATAAATACTACTTATACTGCTTATAACATAAAATATTTATGTAACTTTATCATTAGTATAATACAATTAATAATGGCTTACTAAATTTTTAATTAAGCTAAATTTTCAAAATATTTATATATGAAAGATAAAAAAATCAGTGAAAAACTGAAACAAAAAACATGGAATGAAATTAAAACAAATGATTCTTGGGCGATATTCAAAATTATGTCTGAATTTGTTGAAGGTTATGAAAGATTAAGTAAAGTGGGACCATGTGTTAGTATTTTTGGTTCTGCTAGAACCAAACAAGATGAAAAATATTACAAACAAGCAGAACGCATAGCTTATGCGCTAACTCAAAATGGATACGGTGTAATAACTGGTGGTGGACCTGGTATTATGGAAGCAGGTAACAAAGGTGCTTTTCGTGGCAAAGGAATCTCTGTTGGTTTAAATATTGAACTTCCGTTTGAGCAACATGACAACCCATATATTGATCGTGATAAAAGCTTAGATTTTGACTACTTTTTTGTAAGAAAAGTAATGTTTGTAAAATATTCTCAAGGCTTTATTGTTATGCCTGGTGGTTTTGGCACACTTGATGAATTATTCGAAGCGATTACTTTAATTCAAACTAAAAAAATTGGTAAGTTTCCAATAATACTTGTTGGTTCTGAGTTTTGGTCTGGATTGTTTGATTGGATTAAATCTACCTTAGTCGAAAAACATAAAACTGTTAGCCCAGGTGATTTAGATTTAATTCAACTTTTTGACACAGATGAAGAAATAATTAACTACTTAAATAAGTTTTATGATAAGTATGATTTTACGCCTAATTTTTAATGTCACATAAAACGATTCGATAACGAATCTAATAGAATACAAAGACAATATTTAATCCAAATATTAATTAAAAAAATTGATTGACTCTTTTAAATTTGAGTTATAACAAAATTTTTAAAATAAAAAAAACCCGCTAAAAGCGGGTTTTTAAATATGTAATTTTAACTAATGTTTAATAATTAGTTATATCAAATTGAGTTCTACGATTCATTTGATGCTCTGCCTCAGAACATTTTACATTATCTTTACATCTGTTACGTAGTCTTGTTTCTCCATAACCAATTGCATTGACTCTTGAACCTTGAATACCTCCAACATTTGTAATATAATCAACTGTTGCTTGTGCTCTTCTTTGAGATAAAGCTTCGTTATATGCTTCTGGCGCTCTACTATCTGTATGCGAAGAAGCTTCAACATGAATGTTTTTACAACGTTTCATTATTTTAATTACTTTATCTAACTCACTAGCTGCATCTGCTCTAATGTAAGATTTATCTAAATCAAAATAAATATTGTTAATTAAATCTAAAGCACCTTGACATCTATCGTATTGTGATGTAGTTACTGGTTCTGAACTTACAGTCGATTTTGAAGTTCCTCTTTCAATAGACAAACCTAAATCTAAACCTAATTCTAACTCAGCATTTGAAGTAAATTCTTTTGAGTCTTCTGAATACATTTCTTTTGAACCAACAACTTTGTACTTTGATGTACAATTGATATCAAATGAAAATGCAGCATCTTCGCCTACAACTTGTGAATCTATTTCATCACCATTTTCAGCATATAATATAACCAAAGCATTTGGTATTCTTCTACCTGTTTTCTTATCTGTTACAATACCTTCAGCCAATTGGTTACATGGCAATTCGCCTGTTTGTTTGAAATAATAAATATCATCATCTCCTTTTCCTGAACCTCTATTCGAAGAAAAATAACCATAATCTGCACCTTTTTTCATAGTAAATGAAAAATCATCATTATAACTATTAATTGGCATACCTAAATTTACAGCTTCACTTTTACCGTCTAATTTAACAGCATAAACATCTAATTTACCCATTCCGCCTGGTTTATCTGAAGAGAAATAAAACATTTTATCTCCAACAAAAGGAAAACGCTCACTACCTAATGTGTTTATTTGTCTTAAATTAACAGGATCGCCATAAGTATCTCCATTTATTGAAACACTATAAATATCATCATTACCATTCATATTAGATGAAAAATACAAGGTTTTATTATCATTACTTAATGCTGGATGCCCAACACTATACTCACGATTATTAAATGGCATTGGCACTACATTTGTCCATTCAGTTGGTGAAACGACATCTGCTCTATAGATAGAAATATGTGTCATTCCTGCCTCATCTTTATCCAATTTTTTATCAAAGTATTTATCTCTTGAAAAATAAACAGTACTCATATCATTTGTAAAAACTACATTTGACTCATGGTATTTTGAATTAATTTCTTTACCAATTTTTTGTCTATTTACCAATTCGCCATCTTCATTAACATCTGCAATAAACAACTCTAAATAAGCTTGTTCATTTGGTTTCCAATTGTTTTTAATTATTGCCCCTCCTTTTTTAGGTGAAGAATAAATTACTTGATTTTCACCATAAAAAGTTGTTCCGAAATTTGCTAATTCATCATTGCATTCTTCTAACAATTTAACGGTATATCTCTCTGTATCTTGTGCAAAACTAAAGCTGACACTCAACAGCAATATTGCTATTAAAATATTTATTTTTTTCATTATATTAAGGTTTTAGTTTTGATTAAAAGAATCTTGGCGATTTTAAGTTTTTACGTGACATGTTTACATCATATTGTAATAATATTTCATGCGAACCGTTGTTGTAATCTCCTAAATCTGTTAATGTGTAATCGTATGAATA
>JALSLZ010000190.1 GCA_026988075.1 Flavobacteriaceae bacterium | reverse complement strand
CAAGTCCTTCAAACTTACCAAATTCGCCTAAGTCTAAAATTTCTGTACGTCTAAATAATTTATGATAAGGAATGTATTTATACTTTCCTTCTTGAATAAACTTAGCAGCAGCACCTTGCCCAGCAACTACTACATTTCGTGGATTCCAAGTAAATTTATAATTCCATAGATTATCATCACTTTCTGGAGCAACAAGACCACCTGTAAACGATTCAAAAAGCATTAATTCTGCACCATTATCACGAATTCTATCAATCACCTGCATAGCACTCATATGGTCAATACCTGGATCCAAACCTATTTCATTCATAAACACCAAGCCTTTTGCTACAACATCGTTATTTAAAGCTTGCATTTCTTTTGAAATATACGATGCCGTTACTAAACTTTTACCATACTTAACACAATCTTTTGCTACTTCTAAATGAAATCTTGCTGGCAACATAGAAATAATAATATCGGCATTTTTAACTGCCTCATTTCTATCATCTTCTTTAAAGACATCTAAAACAATAGCTTTAGCATTTTTATGGTTTTTGGTTAGTTTTTTTGCCGATTCAATATTCAAATCTGCTACTATTACTTGTAAATTTTCTTTATCCGATTTATCTAATAGATATTTTATTAATGATGAAGCTGACTTTCCAGCTCCAATAACTAATATTTTTCTCATAATTATATATAGTTCTTTAATTCAATTGTTTATAAAAAATAGATTTCAAAGTTACAAAATTGATTTTAATATAAATGTTAATCGAAGAATCTTTACCAATTTAATTCTAAATATTTAAGCTACCTTTACATTACAATAACAAAAAGACATTACAAACAATAAATAAATAAGATGAATAAAAATACAAGTATTACGGCATTATTAGGAGCAATAGGCATTGTATTAGGTGCTTTTGGCGCTCATGCCTTAAAAGAAAAATTAGGAATTGACCAATTAAAAACATTTGAAACTGGCGTTAGATACCAAATGTATCATGTGTTTGCGTTATTATTTGTCAATTCACATTCAAATTTTACAAATAAGGTTAAAAATAAAATTAGCATCTTCTTTTTTATAGGGATATTATTTTTTTCCGGCTCATTATACGCTATAAGCGCTGGTAATATTAACCCAAAAACCATTTGGTTTATTACGCCTATTGGCGGATTATTATTTATAATTGGCTGGCTATTTACGTTTTACAATACACTTAAAAAGTAATTAACAATAAGCGGTTAATAAAAAAAAATTTATAATTATTGTTTTTTATAATATTGTTTAAATTTGCACGATATATATAACTTTTATATTTAAAATATGGATACTAGAAAGATTTCGTTGAAACAATACGGAATAACAAGTACAAAGACTCATTACAATCTTAGCTCAAAAGAATTAACTACAATTTGTATCGAGCAAAATCTTGGTAAATTAGCAAATACAGGCGCTTTAGCTGTAAATACAGGTGAATTTACTGGACGATCGCCTAAGGATCGTTTTATTGTTAAAGACCAAATAACAAAAGACCAAGTTTGGTGGGACGGAACAATAAACCAGCCTTTTGATTCTGATAAATTTGACAAACTACACAAAAAAGTAGTTGATTATTTATCAACTAAAGAACTTTATGTTCGTGATGCTTTTTCTGGAGCTGATAAAAATTATCAAGTTTCGTTAAGAGTTATAACAGAGTTAGCATGGGTAAGTTTATTTACCAACAACATGTTTATCAATCCAACCCAAGAAGAATTAAAAGACTTTTCTCCTGAATGGGTTGTATTACAAGCACCTTCATTTATGGCTGTCGCTGATGAAGACGGAACTCGACAACACAATTTTAGTATCATTAACTTTACTAAAAAAGTGATTTTAATTGGTGGTTCTGGTTATACTGGCGAAGTTAAAAAAGGTATTTTCTCAGTAATGAATTTTATTCTGCCTGTAAACATGAATACTTTTCCGATGCATTGCTCATCTAATGTAGGTGATAACGGAGAAACGGCTATTTTCTTTGGCTTATCAGGTACTGGCAAAACAACATTATCTGCCGATGTTAAAAGAAAACTAATTGGTGATGACGAACATGGCTGGACAGAAGACAATAAAGTTTTTAATATGGAAGGCGGTTGTTATGCTAAAGTAATTGACTTATCTGCTGAAAATGAACCAGAAATATTTGGAGCAATTAAAGAAGGTGCATTATTAGAAAACATCGTCTTTAAAAATGGAAATGAAGTTGATTTTAGCGACGTTTCAATAACACAAAATACACGTGTAAGTTATCCTATTAACTACATTGACAACATTCAAGAACCATCAGTTGGAGAAAACCCTAAAAATATTTTCTTTTTAACTGCTGATGCGTTTGGAGTTTTACCTCCAATTTCAAAATTGACGCCAGGTCAAGCTGCTTATCATTTTATTTCTGGATACACTGCTAAAGTTGCAGGTACAGAAGCTGGTATTACAGAACCTGTACCGTCATTTTCTGCATGCTTTGGCGCTCCTTTTATGCCATTACATCCTACAAAGTATGCAGAAATGTTAAGCGATAAAATGAGTAAACACAATGTAAATGTTTGGTTAGTTAATACCGGATGGACTGGTGGACCTTACGGAATTGGCAACAGAATGAAACTAAAGTACACAAGAGCAATGATAAATGCTGCTTTAGATGGAAAATTAGATAAGATAGATTATATTACACATCCTATTTTTAAATTGGCTATGCCAACTACTTGTGAAAACGTACCAACAGAAGTATTAAACCCAAGAAACACTTGGAGTGACAAAGCTGCTTACGATGAAAAAGCAAAACATTTAGCAAAACAATTCCACGAGAATTTTAAAACATTTAAAGAAGGCGCAAACCAAACTATTTTAGATGGTGCTCCAGAAAAATAAACAATAATCTGTCACGTACTAAATAAGCTACATTTATTTAGAGTGACTAAATTTAATAAAAGGCAGCAATTTAAATTGCTGCCTTTTTATGTGTTCTTTTTTTTTAATTTAAAAACACCATTTATTTTAATCAATAAAGGCAATCAGTAATACTGAAAATATTTTATATCAAATCTACAGTAGAAATAACAATTACATTTTTAAACTTTAGACCAAATAATATAATTATGAAAAAAAAACCTGTTTAGCTAAAAACAGGTTTTTTAAATTCAGTTAAAATAAAATTATTTATTTTTCTTCTTCAACCTCTTCAAAATCTACATCTTCTACATTGTCTGCCGCGTTATCATTTGCTTGTGGTTGTCCTTGAGTATCTGCAGCTCCTTGACCATCTTGTTGAGCAGCATACATTTCTTCGCTTGCAGCTTTCCAAGCTTCGTTTATTTTTTCCATTGCAGTATCAATTTGAGCTAAATCTTTACTCTCGTGTGCTTTTTTTAATACTTCTAAAGAAGATTCGATTGGTGCTTTTTTATCGTCCGATAATTTTTCACCAAACTCTTTCAATTGTTTTTCTGTTTGAAAAATCATTGAATCTGCTGCATTAATTTTTTCAGCTTCTTCTTTCACTTTCTTATCAGCATCTGCATTTGCTTCAGCATCAGCTTTCATTTTTTGAATTTCTTCTTCGGTTAAACCTGAAGATGCCTCAATACGAATATTATGCTCTTTACCTGTACCTTTATCTTTTGCCGAAACATTAATAAGTCCGTTTGCATCAATATCAAAAGTCACTTCAATTTGAGGAACTCCTCTTCCTGCTGGTGGAATTCCATCTAAATGAAACCTACCAATTGTATTATTATCAGCTGCCATTGCTCGCTCACCTTGTAAAACGTGAATTTCAACAGATGGTTGATTATCTACAGCTGTAGAAAATACTTGTGATTTTTTTGTTGGAATTGTTGTATTTGCATCAATTAACTTAGTAAATACATTACCCATAGTTTCAATACCTAATGATAAAGGAGTAACATCTAATAACAACACATCTTTTACATCACCAGTTAAAACTCCACCTTGAATAGCTGCTCCAATTGCAACAACTTCATCAGGGTTTACACCTTTATTTGGTTCTTTACCAAAGAATTTTTTCACTTCCTCTTGTATTCTTGGAATACGAGTAGAACCACCAACTAAAATAACTTCATCAATTTCACTCGTTTTTAAATCAGCATCTTTTAATGCTTTAGCAACTGGCGCCATTGAACGTTTTATTAAATCATCAGCTAATTTTTCAAAAGCAGCTCTTGTTAAAGTTTTAACTAAGTGCTTTGGTCCTGAAGCTGTTGCTGTTACATATGGCAAGTTAATTTCTGTTTGACTTGAAGATGATAATTCAATTTTTGCTTTTTCAGCAGCTTCTTTTAAACGTTGTAAAGCCATTGGATCTTTACGTAAATCGATACTTTCATCTTTATTAAATTCATCAGCCAACCAATCAATTATTACTTGGTCAAAATCATCTCCACCTAAGTGAGTATCTCCATTTGTAGAAAGCACTTCAAAAACACCATCGCCAATTTCTAAGATAGAAACGTCAAAAGTTCCACCACCTAAATCGTAAACCGCAATAACTTTGTCTTCATTAGCTTTATCCATACCATAAGCCAAGGCAGCTGCAGTTGGTTCATTAATAATACGTGCTACTTTTAAACCTGCAATTTGCCCTGCTTCTTTAGTTGCTTGACGTTGTGCATCATTAAAGTATGCTGGCACAGTAATAACTGCTTCACTAACATCATGACCTAAATAGTCTTCGGCAGTTTTTTTCATTTTTTGTAAAACCATTGCCGATATTTCTTGTGGCGTATATAATCTACCATCAATATCAACTCTTGGTGTGTCATTATCGCCTTTTACTACTTTATAAGGCACTCTATCAACTTCTGATTTACATTCAGAAAATTTATTACCCATAAAACGTTTAATTGACGCTATTGTTTTTGTTGGATTTGTTACTGCTTGTCTTTTTGCAGGATCACCAATTTTACGTTCTCCACCTTCAATAAATGCAACTATTGACGGTGTTGTTCTTTTTCCTTCTGCATTAGGTATAACAACCGCTTCATTACCTTCCATTACAGAAACACACGAGTTTGTAGTACCTAAATCTATTCCTATTATTTTACTCATAATTATATATTTATTTTTTTAGTTATTTGTTTTTCATTAACACTTAGGTTTAGTCAATCTTTATGCCATTGTATTTTCACTGACAGTTTGACAGTTTTTTTTTAAATTTAACATAAAACAACATCTAATATACTTCATTTTCACTTTTCACTTTTCATTTTTCATTTTTCACTTTTCACTTTTCATTTTTCACTTTTCATTTTTCATCTTCCAAACTTCCAAAAAAAACTTTAACATATAATTAATACATATAAACTGTTAAAAAAACTTTTACCTCAAAAAAAAATTATATTTTTATCAAAATTATTAATTTATAAAACCATTAAAATGAAAAAAGTAATATTAGCCTTAGTATTTGGTTTATTTTTTGTTGCATTTTCTAGTGCACAAACAGATACTAAAAAAGAAGAATTTACAGTAAACAAAGAAAAATCTGCTGCTGCATACCAATGCCCAATGGATTGTGAAAAAGGTAAGACTTATGACAAAGCTGGCACGTGTCCAGTTTGTAAAATGGACTTAAAAGCTCAAAAAGGCGCTAAAGCAAAAGCTTGTTGTGCAGGAAAAGGAGCTAAAGCATCTTGTGATGGGAAAGCTAAAAAAGCATCTTGCGATGGAAAAGCTAAAGCGTCTTGTGATGGGAAAGCTAAAAAAGCATCTTGCGATGGAAAAGCTAAAGCATCTTGCGATGGAAAAGCAAAAGCATCTTGTCATGGCAAAGGAGCTAATTCTCCAGGAGCAAAAAAATAATCTAATTACAATTCTAAAACTGTCAGAAATGGCAGTTTTTTTTTGCTTAAAATTCAACTATTCATTTTTATCTAAAAAATATGCTTACTCATCAAAAAGACAAATTTAAATTACCAAACAATGTTACTTATTTAAACTGCGCATTTATGTCTCCATTTTTAAAATCTGTTGAATTGGCTGGACATGAAGCAGTAAGTAAAAAATGCTTGCCTTTTGAAATAAAAGGAGACGACTTTTTTATGCTAACCAATAAACTAAAAAAAGCATTTTCAAAATTAGTAACTATCAAAGATTATAACAATGTAGCAATTATACCTTCTGTTTCTTACGGAATTGCAAATGCTGCAAATGGTATTAAATTAGATAAAGATGATGAAATTTTAGTTGTAGGCGAACAATTTCCAAGCAATATATACTCTTGGCAAAAATTAGCCACTAAATATAATGCAAAAATCACTGTTGTTTCAAATAATGATTTTGAAAATCGTGGTAAAAACTGGAATAAACAAATATTAAATGCAATTACAACCAAAACAAAAGTGGTTGCATTACCACATGTTCATTGGAGCGACGGAACACTTTTTGATTTAAAAGCCATCAGAAAAAAAACCAAAACACATAATGCATACCTTATTATTGATGCAACACAAAGTGTTGGTGCACTTCCTTTTTCGGTAGAAGATATTAAACCTGACGCTTTAATTTGCGCAGGCTACAAATGGCTACTTGGACCATATTCAATTGGTGTTGCTTACTATTCTGATGAACTTTGTAAAGGTTTACCCATTGAAGAAAACTGGATTAACCGAAAAAACAGCGAAGATTTTACAGGGCTTGTAAACTACGAAAGCGACTACCAACCCAAAGCTGGTCGATTTAATGTTGGCGAAATGAGTAATTTTGCATTAACACCAATGCTCATTGAATCTATCAATCAATTAATAAAATGGCAACCCAAAAACATTCAAACATATTGTGATTCCATTTCAAAATATGCAATTAATGAGATTAGAAAATTAGGCTGTTACATTGAAGATTCTAAATATAGAAGCTCACATCTTTTTGGAATCTACCTTAGCAAAAACATCAATTTAGATAAATTAAAAAATGAATTTTCAAAAAGCAATGTATATGTTTCATATCGAGGCAATGCAATACGAATATCTCCTCATGTTTATAATACAAAAGAAGATTTTAATAAATTAGTACAATGCTTTAAAAGCAGTATTTGATTCGCCATTATTTCTATTAAAAAACACAATAGAACAACCATTAAAATGCCCATATTTTTTATTTTTAAAATTTAAGACCCTGATCTTAGCAATAAAAGACTATCATATTTTGCTAATTTATAGTGTTTACAACTTTTTAAAAAAACGAAAATTATCAATAATTCCATTAAATTTGTAGTAGAACCATTTATTTTTTTTAATAAAAATCACAAAACATAGATTTAAGACCATTAAAAAAAAGCATAAAGCAATTTATTTACACTTAGTCTAAGAAACAAATTATCAATTAGTTGGTATTTTATTTCATTTATAAAAAAATATTTTTAAGCAGCCACTAAGACTTATTTATTAAATTATTGAATTCGCATTTTAAGTAATCTTTAT
>JALSLZ010000189.1 GCA_026988075.1 Flavobacteriaceae bacterium | reverse complement strand
ACAATGATGCTTCCTATTTAATTAACCTTAAAAAATTAGGACTTTTAGCAGGTTTAACCGAGCAAGATGTTTTAGAAAGTATACAGCAATTACCTGGCGTTGTAAGTATTAATGAAAACGCTACCGAATTATCGGTTAGAGGTGGAAATTCAGATCAAAACAGGTTGATTTGGGATGGCATAAATATTTATCATAGTGGTCATTTATTCGGAATGGTATCGGTTTTTAACCCAAATATAGCAAATACCGTTGCTTTTATTAACAAAGGTACAAATGCTAAATATGGTCAGCGAATTTCGAGTGTTATTGATGTAAATACATCTAATAAAATAGCAAAAAAAACACATTTTGAATTTGGACTTAATGGTATTAGTAGTGATGTTGTTTTAGAAATGCCAATTATTAAAAATAAATTAAGTATTCAAACTTCTTTTAGGCGTTCGTATGAAGATTTATACGAAACGAAAACATTTTATAGATATGAAGAAAAAGCATTTCAAAATACCAATATATTAGAGGAAGATTTTCATTTTAAGGATTATAATGTAAAACTGAATTTTAAACCAAATAAAAACAATGATTTTTACTTTAGTTTAATTCACATAGATAATGACTTATATAATAATTACGAAGAAGATAATAGCACGAACTATTTTGATGAATTAGACACAGAAAATAATGGTTATAGTTTAAAATGGAATAAAAAATGGAATAAAAAGTATAGTTTAACATCACAAATTTCGCATTCTCATTACTTTTTAGAGTTTAGTTCAGAAAAAAAAATAGCCAATGAGTTAACGTCTATTTTTCATAAAACAAATAAAATATTAAATACAGATTTTTCAACGACACTTCATATAAAGCAAAAAGAGTTTAATACGATAGATTTAGGGTATCAAAATTCAGTGAAAAATATAGATTTTTTATTTAAAGAAGATAAAGATATTGTTTATTTGTTAGATCAAGACACTTCGCAAATAACAACCCATGCTATTTTTATAAATTACAACCTTAATAATTTAAAATTATTTGATTTTTATTTAGGTGGTAGATTAAATTATTACCAACAACTTAATCAATTTAAATTTGAGCCAAGATTGGTGTTGAATAAAAAATTAAACCAATACCTTAAAATTCAAGTAACGGGCGAAGTTAAAAACCAAATAATAAGTCATATTAATGAAACGGTTTTAAGTAACCTTACTTTAGAAAAAAAAATATGGCGATTGGCAGATGGAAAAGATTACCCAATTATAAATAGTTATCAAATATCGAGTAGCTTAATTTTTACAAAGGATAAATGGACAGCCGATTTAGATTTTTATTATAAAAACACCAAAGGCTTAACTTCATTAGCATTAGGTTTTTTAAATCCTTTAGATAATACTTTTCATCAAGGAATACAAAAAGCAAATGGAATAGACTTTTATTTAAAAAGAGAATTTACTCATTTTAATACTTGGATAAGCTATTCGTTTATGGATGTTAAAAATAAATATGAGCAAATAAACAACAATGCTTTTTTTACGGCAAATAATAACATTACGCATGTTATTTCGGCATCAACAAGCTACCATATAAAAAATTTTGATATAAGCTTGGCTTGGAAATATCGAACCGGAAAACCTTTAACCGATTTAGATTATGATAATGATGGTAATGCTTATTTTGATGGTATAAATACAGAACAAGTGCCAGATTATCATCGTTTAGATTTATCGTCTACCTATGAGTTTGACTTAACAAAAAAAATAAAAAGTAAAGTAGGTGTTTCTCTAAGGAATCTTTACAATAAAAAAAATCATATCAGTACAGATTTTGAAGGTAATAATACTGTTGATGACCCAATAAGGATAGTAAATCATTATGGTATAAGGTTTACACCTAATTTTTTATTTAGATTGTATTGGTAAATATATTAATCCAAAATATTTAGGTTGTTAAACAACTTTAATTGATTATCTACAATGGCTCCTTCAAGCTGTAAAAGCTTTTTCTTTGTAGGTAAACCGCCAGCATAACCGATTAATTTACCGTTAGCACCTATAATTCGATGACATGGAACAAGAATAGAAATTGAATTAGCGCCATTAGCACTTGCAACGGCTCTAATTGCTTTTGGATTATTTAAATTATTTGATAATTGCAAATATGAAAAAGTTGTTCCGTAAGGTATTTTTATTAATTCATTCCAAACAGTTTTCTGAAAATCAGTGCCAACAAAAAGTAAATCAATATTAAAAATTGTTCTTTTTTGGTTAAAATAGTCATTTAATTGGTCTATTGTTTTTTTAATTGTTGTAGATGATTCTTCAATAAATTCAGCATTTAACCCTTTTTTTATCCTAGTATCAATAGTACTTCTCATTTTTCTATATCGCCAATCTGCCAAACAAAGTTTTTCATTAAAAGAACCTAAAATTAATTCACCAACAGGCGATTTATAATATTGAATTTTAATTTTATTTTGCATTTATTAGTTAATTTAAGTTGATTTTCTTCAAATATATCAAAATTTTCACTACTTTTAATAAAAATTAAACGCTATGAAAAGGATTTTTACACTCCTTTTTGTGTTTTTTCTATTTTCCACAGCTCATACTCAGAGCCATCAAAATTGGAAAACGGATTTAGACACATTAGAAAAAAGGTTATTAAAAAAAGACTACTTATTTACTGAAATTTCCAAACAAGAATTTCAACTAAAAATTGATATACTTCGAAAAAACAAGACCAAAAGTATCGCTTTTAAGTATTGGGAATTATTTAAACTTTTAGAAAATTTTAAAACATATAGTTTAACGTTAGATAACGTACCATTTAAAAGGTTTCCTTTTACAATAAAACAATTTCAAAAAAAATATTACCTAACAAGTATTCATAGTGATTTTGATTATTGCTTAGCTTATGAATTAATTGCTATTAATGATTTTAATATTGAAACAGTTATGAAGGTTTCTAAATCGGTTAACAAACTAAACATACAATCGTTTTTACAATATTATGGCTTTTCAAATTCTAATAATTTAAAACTAACCTTACTTACAAAAGACAATAAAAAGATAAAAATTAATATTTCATTATCAGAAGTAAACTCAAATAATTTAGTTAAAATAACACCAAAAAAAACACCTTTTTATTTACGAAAACCCAATAAATGGTTTTGGAAGTATGGTATAAACTTTGGTAAGCAAGTTTATTTTAAATACAATATAGGTTTGAGTAAAGAATTTATCGAAAAAATAAAAGACAGCTTTAAAATATCTGAATTAACAATTTCGAGAGATTATAAATTGCCTCTACAAGAAATTTATGACGCACCAACATTTAATGATTTTACAAATAAACTGTTTGATAAATTTAAAAAAAGGCATTATAAAAAATTATTTATAGATTTAAGAAATCAAACAACAGGTAACGTAATAGCTTTAAAAAAGTTTATTAGTAAACTAAAAAAGTTAAAGCGAATAAATAAAAAAAACAGATTGTATGTATTTATTGATAAAAACAGTTCTTCTGCTACACTTAAAACAATTATTACATTAAAAAACGAACTCAATATTTTAATTATAGGCGATAAAGTTAAAGGCGCATCGTGTAGTACGAATTTAATTAGTAGTTTTTCTTTACCATACTCAAAATTTAAACTATTTGTTCCTGACCAAAAATGCAAAATTATTACAATAGAACCCAATATTATTGCAACACCATCAATTAGTAATTATATAAATGGTGTAGATGCAATACTACAAAAAGCTTTAAATTAAAAATATATTTCATGTGCAATCTGTCTAAATCATAAAAAAATAAGTATTTTTACGTTTTACTATTATTTAAAAAATTAAGACATGCATGTAGCAATTGCTGGAAACATTGGAGCTGGAAAGACAACACTTACCAAATTATTAGCCAAACATTTTAAATGGAATCCTCATTTCGAATCTGTAGATGAAAACCCTTATTTAGATGATTTTTATAGCGAAATGGAACGTTGGTCATTCAATCTTCAAGTGTATTTTTTAAATAGTAGGTTTAGACAAATATTAGAATTACGAGACAAAGGAAACGATATAATTCAAGACAGAACTATTTATGAAGATTCACAAATATTTGCACCAAATTTACACGCAATGGGTTTAATGACCAATCGTGATTTTAATAATTACACCTCATTATTTGAATTAATGGAAAAATTAGTAACTCCACCAGATTTATTAATTTATTTACGAGCAGATATTAAATCATTAGTTGGTAATATTCATAAACGTGGTAGAGATTACGAAAACTCAATTAGTATTGATTATTTAAGTAGATTGAACGAACGTTACGAAGCTTGGATAACGAATTACACCAAAGGAAAACTTTTAATTATTGATGTAGACAACTTAGATTTTGTTAAAAATCAAGAAGATTTAGGTTTTATAATTGAAAAAGTAAATACCGAAATTAACGGTTTGTTTTAAATACAACCAACCTTTCAAAATACTTTCATAATACTTTTAATAGATTCATTTTTTTAAGTATAAGCCACGCTTAACAAAATTATTAGTTTACTTTTGCACGCTTATTTCTAACTAAAAAAACAAGTAATTATGAATGCTTTTATTCAAAAACACGCCAATAATGTAAAAAACGACATTTTGTCTGGAATGACTGTGGCGCTTGCCTTAGTTCCTGAAGCGGTTGCTTTTGCTTTTGTCGCAGGTGTAGATCCGTTAGTAGGTTTGTACGCTGCTTTTATGATTGGTTTAATTACGGCTGTTTTTGGAGGAAGACCTGGTATGATTTCTGGAGCAACAGGTGCTTTAGCAGTAGTTATGGTTTCTTTGGTTGCAAAAGGTAATGAGTTTGGTACAGAAGCAGAAAATTTAGGTTTATACTATTTATTTGCTACCGTAATTTTAATGGGAATTATTCAAATGTTGGCAGGTTTATTTAAACTTGGTAAATTTGTTCGGTTAATTCCGCATCCTGTAATGATGGGTTTTGTAAACGGATTAGCTATTGTTATTTTTCTATCGCAATTAGGTATGTTTAAAGAAAATGTAGTAGATAAATACGGAAACAATAAAATAAAAACAGCATCGGTTACTAAAATAATGGACATCAAAGCTAATCATGTTTATGATGCAAATACAGGCAACCCAATGTTTGAATTAAAAGAGAATAAATTATATTTACCATATGATTTAAACAATGCTTCTTACGAAATTATTGATGGGCAAGTATATGATTTAAAAACAAAAAAAGTAAAATTCAATATTAAAAATGACGGAATTTATCAAATAGAAAAAAAAGGCTTAGAAAAAAAGTTTTTGCCACAATCAAAAATGATACTAATGCTTGGTTTGGTTTTATTAACCATGGCACTAATGTATTTTTTACCTAAAATATCAAATAAAATTCCAAACGGTTTAGTTGCCATTGTTGTTGTTTCTGCAATTGTTATTTTTGGCAAGTTAGATGTAGCAACGGTTGGTAGTTTTATTAAAAATGGTGGCGGCGATGGCTTAAAAGGAAGTTTACCGCAATTTCAGTTTGATATTTTTACAAAAATACCGTTTACTTTAGAAACATTGTGGTTTATTGGTCCTTATGCATTTATATTAGCAGCAATAGGTTTAATTGAATCATTAATGACTCTTAATTTAATTGACGAATTAACCGAAACAAGAGGAAACTCAAACAGAGAATGCTTAGCACAAGGTGGCGCAAATATTGTTACTGGTTTGTTTGGCGGAATGGGCGGTTGTGCCATGATTGGTCAATCGTTAATTAACATTAAAGGTGGCGGAAGAAACAGACTTTCTGGTATAACAGCTGCACTTTTACTATTGTTTTTTATATTATTTGCTTCTGGCTTAATAGAAAAAGTACCAATTGCAGCTTTAGTTGGTGTTATGTTTATGGTTGTAATAGGCACTTTTGCATGGTCAAGTTTTAGAATACTTGGTAAAATACCATTACCTGATGCTTTGGTGTTAATAACGGTTTCTTTAGTTACTGTTTGGCAAGATTTAGCTATTGCTGTTATTGTTGGTATTATTATGTCTGCCTTAGTTTTTGCATGGGAAAACGCAAAAAAAATTAGAGCTAAAATGCGTTTTAAAGAAGACGGAACCAAAGTATACGATATTTACGGACCTTTATTTTTTGGAAGCATACAAACTTTTAATAGTAAGTTTGATGTAAAAAATGACCCTGATAAAGTAGAAATTGATTTTTTAGAATCTAAAGTAACAGATCATTCTGCACTTGAAGCATTGTATAATTTAGTTGAGCGCTATGAAAAATTAGGTAAAGAGCTTAAACTAAAACATTTATCGGAAGAATGTAAAGAAATAATGACAAAGGCATCGCCTAAATTAGTTCGTGTAATTGAAGAAAGTATAGACGACCCAAGATATCATGTAATGGCAAAAACGGATTTTATTTAGTCAATATTTCAAAAAAAAAAGCCTTCAAATTAAAATTTGAAGGTTTTTTTTAACGTTATTTTTAAACACTAATGTAATAAACCTTGAATATTTGTTGCAAAAAGTTTTACAGCAATCGCTAATAAAATAATACCAAATACTTTTCTAATAATAGCAATACCACCTTTACCAAAAAACTTTTCAATCTTTCCAGATGATTTTAAAACACCATAAACAAAAATCATATTAATAACAATTGCCACGATTATATTAATAGTTTGGTATTCCGCTTTAAGCGATAAAATAGTTGTCATTGTTCCAGCTCCTGCAATTAATGGAAAAGCCAAAGGAACAACACTTGCTGTTTTTGGCGAATCATCTTTAAACAATTCAATACCTAACACCATTTCAAACGCTAAAAACAATAAAATAAAAGCACCTGCTACTGCAAATGAATTGACATCAATACCAATTAAAAGTAATATTTCATTACCTATAAATAGGAATAAAATCATGATTATTATTGCAACTAACGAGGCTTTTTCAGACTCAATATGACCTACTTTTTTACGTAAATCAATAATTACAGGTATGCTTCCAACAATATCTATTACTGCAAATAATATTAATGTTGCAGTAACTATTTCTTTAATATTAAAACCTAAATCGAATTCCATTTTTTATTTTTTTTACAAACTCATTTTAATGAGTTTTTAATTATTACTTTTTTTAAAAATTAGCGGCAAATGTAAAATTTATTTCATTCTTAAATGTTTTTTATTAAAAAAAAATAAGACTATAAATATCACAAAATCAATCAAATATAAATAAATTTTAAGAATATTTAAAATTTAAACAATAAACACGTGTTTTTTACAGCTTTTGAGTAGCCAATTAAAGTATAAAAACAACAGGCTAAAAGTAGCAATCATAATTAGATAGTATGTTTTATAATTTATAAGCTACCTTAAACATAATAATTCTTGGTAAAATATACGTTTTACTATCCGAAATTATAAAATCACTAATTGCATTATTTTGTTTAAATTT
>JALSLZ010000188.1 GCA_026988075.1 Flavobacteriaceae bacterium | reverse complement strand
TCATAAAAATTTGTATATTTACGGTATAACTAAACAAAGATGACCTTTAATTTTTTATTTATTGTTGTTAAAAGAAATCCAGAGTAATTTTATTTGTTATTTGGATAAAATATTTAATAAAAACCTTTAACACAATAAAAAATGCCAAGATACCATACCTTAGGAAAAATACCACATAAACGACATACAACTTTTAAAAAACCAGATGGTAGTTTGTACCAAGAGGAGCTTTTTACTACTGCAGGTTTTGCAGGAATGTCATCATTAATTTATCATTTATATCCGCCAACTGTAGTTAGTGAGGTAAGAAAAGTAGCCGATTTAACACCTAAAATTGCCATAGAAAAACACATGAAAGCAATGAGTTTTCAAGGTTTTTCATTACCAAAAGAAGAAGAGTATTTAGCCAGTAGAAAAACACTCTTTGTTAATAATGAACTACATATAGGTTTGGCTGCTCCAAAAACATTTAATCAAGATTATTTTTATAGAAATGGCGATGCCGACGAAATGCTTTTTATTCATAAAGGCTCAGGTTTATTAAGAACCATGTATGGAAATATTGAATTTAAATATGGCGATTATCTAATTATTCCAAGAGGAACAACGTATCAGATAGATTTTGATTCAGAAGATAATAAAATATTATATATAGAATCGTTTAGTCCGATATTAACTCCAAAGCGCTATCGTAATAATTTTGGACAACTATTAGAGCATTCGCCATTTTGTGAACGTGATTTTAGGTTGCCAAAAGACTTAAAAACACACGATGAAAAAGGCGTTTTTAAAATTCTTTCTAAAAAACAAGGAATTTTATATGAATATACACATAAAAACCATCCTTTTGACGTAATAGGTTGGGACGGATTTCATTATCCGTATGCGTTTTCAATTCATGATTTTGAGCCAATAACCGGTAGAGTACATATGCCGCCGCCAATACATCAACAATGGGAAGCAGCAGGCTTTGTGGTTTGTTCGTTTGTGCCAAGAATGTATGATTATCACCCAGAAGCAATTCCTGCACCATATCATCATAGTAATATAGATTCAGATGAGATATTGTATTATGTAGATGGCGATTTTATGAGTAGAAATGGTATTGAAGAAGGGCAATTCACATTGCATCCTGGAGGAATTCCTCATGGTCCACATCCTGGAGCAATTGAGCGTAGTGTAGGAAAAACAAAAACAGAAGAATTAGCTGTTATGATAGATCCATTTAAACCTGTAATGATTACTGAGGAAGCTTTAAAGTTAGAAGTAGGCGATTATTATAAAAGTTGGTTGATGTAAGTATGCAAAGTTCTATAAGCGTCAATATTCATAGTAATTGTAAGGCTTGTAGTATTAAAAAGTTAAATTTAAAGAATAAAGCAATTTATTAAAACACATTAGAAAAAATAAATTATGTCAGATTTAAAAAATATAAAAAATTTTAATTACGGATTAGAAAAAATATTTGAAGAAGCAGAAGACTTTCTTCCAATTATGGGTACCGATTATGTAGAATATTATGTGGGAAATGCAAAACAAGCTGCACATTTTTACAAAACAGCCTTAGGTTTTCAGTCGCACGCTTATGCAGGTTTAGAAACAGGTATGAAAGATAGAACTTCGTATGTAGTTGTTCAAGATAAGATAAAATTGGTTTTTACAACGCCAATGCCAGGAACTGATAATACCGAAATTTTTGAGCATATAACAAAACATGGCGATGGGGTAAAAGTAATAGCTCTTTGGGTAGAAGACGCAAAAAAATCTTGGGAAGAAACTACAAAGCGTGGAGCAAAATCTTATTTTGAACCAAGAGTAGAAAAAGATGACGATGGCGAAGTAATTAGAGCAGGAATACACACTTATGGAGATACTGTTCATATTTTTGTAGAAAGAAAAAATTACAATGGTACTTTTTTACCAAAATATCAAAAATGGGAAAGTCATTATAATCCGTCAAGTTGTGGTTTAAAATTTATCGATCATATGGTTGGTAATGTAGATTGGAATCAAATGAATGTTTGGGGTAAGTTTTACCAAGATGTTATGGGGTTTGCCCAATTAATTTCTTTTGATGATAAAGATATTTCAACAGAATATACTGCTTTAATGAGTAAAGTGATGACTAACGGAAATGGTAGGATAAAGTTTCCTATTAATGAGCCAGCAAAAGGTAAAAAGAAATCGCAAATTGAAGAATATATTGATTTTTATAATGGAGCAGGAGTTCAGCACATTGCAGTTGCAACCGATGATATTGTTTTTACAGTTTCTGAAATGAAAAAACGAGGTGTCGAGTTTTTATACGTTCCAGGAGAATATTACGATACCGTTGGTGATAGAGTAGGAGAGATAGCCGAAGATATGGCTTTGCTTAAGAAACATGGTATTATGGTAGATAGAGATGATGAAGGCTATTTATTACAAATTTTCACAAAACCAGTAACTGATAGACCTACACTTTTCTTTGAAATTATTCAACGTAAAGGAGCACAATCTTTTGGTAAAGGAAACTTTAAAGCATTGTTTGAGTCTATTGAAGCGGAACAAGCAAGAAGAGGTACTTTATAATTTTTATATTGATTGACTAAAAGCTGTTTAGAATAATTTCTGAACAGCTTTTGTTCGTTTAATTTTCGTGATAACAACAAGTGCCTTGGTCTAATTTGATGTCGCAATTTGTAGAAAAAGATAACGCTTTAGTTACTATTTCATCAGCAATAGCTAAGCATGCTGTCGCCGCAGGAGATGGCGCATTTAATACATGAATAACACCATTTTTATTTTTAATTAAAAAATCATCAACCATTTCGCCATTTGAGTTTACTATTTGTGCTCTTACTCCAGAACGAGCAGTTTCTACATCATTAATAGTTAATTCAGGCATCATTTTTTGTAGCTCATTTACAAATAATCGTTTTGAAAAAGCACGTTTGTATTCATCAATGCCTTTACGCCAATGTTTACCAAATAATTTCCAAGTACCTTTAAAAGTCAAAGCTTCTAACGTATCTTTTAAATTAAAACTTGTAGTGGAATAACCTTCTCTTTTGAATGAAAAAACAGCATTCGGACCACATTCAATTCCGCCAGCAATCATTTTGGTAAAATGAACACCTAAAAAAGGAAATTTTGGGTCAGGTACAGGATAAACTAAACTTTTTATTTTGTGTTCTGCTTCTTTTTTTAGTTTGTAATAATCACCTCTAAAGCCAACAACTTGCATGTTTATTTTGACATTATTCTTTTTAGCATTTCTATCGGAATGTAAACCAGTGCAAAAAATTAGTTTTTCTGTTGTAAATTCTCCTTTTGATGTGGTAATCGTTTTTTTATTAGTACGATTACTATTTATTTTATAAACGTTGCACGATGTAATTAGTTGGCTTTCATTGTTTGTTTTTTGTATAATTGTTATAAATTTTTCAGCAACTTCAGGGTAATTAATAATTCCTGCTGTTGGTACCCAAATGGATTTTAAAGCCTTGATAAAAGGTTCTTTTTGTTTGGTTTCTTCAGGGTTTAAATATTTTATTTTTGGTGTTTTATTTTGAATGCCTTTTTTAAAAATTGCTTCTAATAGAGGAAGTTCTTCTTCTTTTGTTGCAACAATAACTTTACCACAAATTTCATAATTTATATTATTTTCTTTAGCAAATGTAACAAGTTGTTCTCTGCCGTTTTTGCAATTTTTTGCCTTATATGAGTTTGGTGTATAGTAAATGCCAGAATGTATAACACCAGAATTTCTACCTGTTTGATGTTTGCCAATTCTATCTTCTTTTTCAATAATTGCAATTGTTTTGTGCGGAAATTTTAATTGTAATTTATAGGCAGTTGCTAAACCAACAATACCAGCGCCGACAATAATAAAATCATATTTTTTTTTCATCGATGTAAAGTTACTAATTAAGTATCAAAAGTTGTTTTTTTAATACATATTAGTGGTAATTAATCAGGCTGCTAAATTTTGAATCGTTTATAAAAGATAAATTACTGTTTGTAAAAAGGTAGTTTTACAACAGTAGCAGGTATTTGTTTTTTGCGTACTTGAATAAAAATCTCCGTTCCTTTTTTTGAAAAATCTTTCGGTACATAACCCATTCCAATGCCTTTTTTTAGACTTGGACTCATGGTTCCGCTGGTAACAATTCCTATTTTATTTCCGTTGGCATCTATAATTTCATAATCGTGACGAGGAATTCCACGTTCGGTTAATTCAAAAGCGACTAATTTTTTATTAACGCCATCTTCTTTTTGTTTTTTTAGGTAATTGTCATTAACAAAGCATTTAGAAAACTTAGTAATCCAACCTAATCCAGCTTCAATAGGCGAAGTAGTATCATTGATGTCATTTCCGTAAAGGCAATAACCCATTTCTAAACGTAAAGTATCACGAGCAGCTAAACCAATTGGTTTGATACCAAAATCTGAGCCAGCTTCAAAAACTTTTTTCCAAATTTGTTCTACTTCATCATTTTTACAATAAATTTCAAAACCGCCAGAACCTGTATAGCCAGTTGCTGAAATAATTACATTATCAATACCAGCAAAATCATTTATTTTAAAAGTGTAAAATTTAATTGATGATAAATCTTCAGAAGTTAAACTTTGCATTGCTTCAACAGCTTTTGGTCCTTGAATTGCAAGAAGTGAATAATCTTCAGATAAATCACGCATTTCGGCACCAATAGTTTCGTTATATTTAGAAATCCAGTTCCAATCTTTTTCAATATTAGATGCGTTAACTACTAACATGTATGTTTGTTCTTTAATTCTATAGCAAATTAAATCATCAACAATTCCTCCATTTTCATTTGGGAAACAAGAATATTGAGCATCGCCAATTTTTAATTTTTCGGCATCATTACTTGTTACTTTTTGAATTAGTTGCAAGGCTTTATCGCCAGATATTAAAAATTCGCCCATATGCGATACATCAAAAACACCAACAGCTTTTCTTACCGTTTCGTGTTCTGCATTAACGCCTTCGTATTGTACAGGCATTTTGTAGCCTGCAAATTCAACTAATTTTGCTCCAAGAGCTTCGTGTATATGTGTTAATGCTGTGTTTTTCATTTGTGTATTGATTAGAGTGTAAAGGTATTTTATTTTTAAATATTAGGCAATAAATAATATAATTGTTTAAAATGTTTTTAGGTGCTTTTGTAGTTTCTAATAACAAAATCTAAAGAAGCTTTTAAAATTTCGCCCATATTGGTAGCATATTTAAAATTGACATCGCTTGTTAAATTAAATAAATCAGATTTTAATTTATGGATGTGTTTTTCTAATGAAATTGAGTCATTAATCATACAGTTTATTAAGTCGTTTAATCGATCGTGCTCACTTAAAGCTCTTTTTGCAACAGCCGATCGTTCTTCAATAATATATTGCTCTATTGAATCTTTAGTTAAAACAGAACTAACCATTTTTACTAAATTAAAGTTTTCTTTAAAGAACTGAGGTTTGTATATGTTTGATGCGCCTTCAAAATTTTGTTGATCAAAATCTATTGCTCTTATTCTGTATTGAATTCGGTCAAAGTCGTGACTTAATACAAAGACATAATTATAAGAACGCATATCGCCTAAAAGACGTATAAAACAACGTTCGTTAAATTTAACAAATTCTTTTGCTATTTGTGATTTTGCAGATGTTGTTGCATTATTTAAGTTGTCTTTTATATAAGCATCACCAGGAATACCTATAATGTGTTCTTCAATTAATGTGTCATTACAGTATATAAAATTAATATTATTTGGCGATAGTAGTTCTTCTAATTCTAAACCGTAAACTCTTGAAGCATCGGCTTGTTTTACATAAAAGTAAGTGTAATTTTGATTGAGAATATTTTTAATTTTAACTCGAAAAGGTTTTGAATTTCCAAATGTACAAAAGTCAATGCTTTCTACAATTAGGCTTTTTGAGATAAAATCTTTTCCATCGTGATGAAGTTTTGAATAAATGTGTTTAAGCGACTGGTCAATTTCTTTACGTTCAAATTCGTTGTAATAGACACTTAGCCAAAGTGTATCTTTATCGTCTTTGTCAAAAATTTCGATACCTCCAGAAAAACGTAATAAATCATCGTATGTTATTGAAATTTCTACATCTCTTTCGTATCTTTTTAAATACGTTTTTAACTGGTTAGTTATTTTATAGGATGGTTTTTTTTTAGAAATAAAATTGTCTTGCATCATTTATATTTTTCCTTTAAATACAAAAGTTGCTGGTCCTTTTAAAAAAATAGCATTGTATCTATCATTGTTTGTGTTAAAACTGACTTCTAATAAACCGCCTTCTGTTTGTAATGATATATTGTTTGAGTTTGTTTTTTTTAATTCAAAAGCAGCTATTGCAACCGCAGTAACACCAGTTCCGCAACTTAGAGTTTCGTCTTCAACACCTCTTTCGTAAGTTCTGACTTTAAAGGTGTTGTTGTTGATTTGTTCAACAAAATTTATATTTGCACCTCCTTTATCTTTATAAATTTTACCATAGCGTATTGCACTACCTTTTTCTTTTATGTTTATTTTATTTACGTTTTCGGTAAAAGTAACATGATGTGGCGAACCTGTATTTAAAAAGAGGTCATTTCCTACTTCTGAAACCGAATCAACATTTGTCATTTGTAAACTGATTTTACTGTCTGTAATTTCGGCATAATGTAAACCATCAATTGCTTCGAAAGTGGTTTTGTTTTTTATAATGTTTAGTTTGTTTGCGAATGCAACAATACATCTACCACCATTTCCACACATACTACTTTCATTACCATCGGCATTGTAATAAATCATTTTAAAATCATATTTATTTGATTTTTCTAATAAAATTAAACCATCAGCGCCTATTCCAAATTTTCTGTCACAAAGTTTGTTGATGTGTTTATTATCGTTTTTATTAAACAATTGATTTCTATTATCTATTAACACAAAATCGTTTCCTGTGCCTTGGTATTTAAAAAACTCTAAATTCATAAGTCAAAGTTAAGGATTAAATTGGAACAAAAAAAAATCGTTTAAAAATTAATTTAAACGATTTTAAGTAATTGTTTTTAAATGTTATAATTTATCAAATATAGCTTGTGTAGCTTTTTGTTTATCATACATTTCTAAATTTTCATAAAGATTCATTAATGTACGTAGTAAATCTTTGTCATTTTTTAATAAAGAACTTGCTTTTTCAAATGTAGGTAAAACCTCTTTGTATAAAGCCAATTGTTTAAGTTTAATTTCGTCATATTTATCAAAATCGTTTAGATTAGCATTCATTTCTTCAACAATTGCCTTATCTCTGTCTAATTCTGCCAAGCCAAGATTTAAGTATGCGTTACCATTTTCAGGATTTAATTCAATAGATTTTTTGTATGATTTTTTAGCACCTTCAATATCTCCTTGTTGTTGTTTAATAACGCCTACATTAAAATGTAAAGTTGCGTCATTTGGTTTTAATTGAATAGCTTCTTCCATTAATTTACC
>JALSLZ010000187.1 GCA_026988075.1 Flavobacteriaceae bacterium | reverse complement strand
ATTAGTTTTTTAACAAAAATAAGGTGTTTTTGTGAATAAAAAGCAGATATTTTTAAATTTTGAAATTTCTTTAATATAATATCGGTCAAGGTTTTGAATATAGAATGTAGAGATAATGTATAATGGGGAAATTTGAAAACAAAAAACACAATGGAATATAGTATTTTTTTTACGCCTCAAGTCCCCAAATTTCGAGAAAACTATGAATTTATGGTATCTCTTTTCTTTTACTACATTGCTACATTTTTATTAAAAAAGTCTTTAAACTTTCTTTTTAGTAAGCATAAAATATTCAGATTAATAGGATTAATAATACGGAACTTTAATTAAGCTACCAAAAAATACAGCATTCATAAATAGTTTATTTGTACCATACCAAGCACCTCTAAAATTAGGATTATCAGCAAACAAAATAACTCTTCCTTTACCTATTTTACTTACCACAATTGCAGCAGATTTTGTGATGTGATTATCAATGTTTTCTTGAGTTACAAAGCCATCAATATGTGGATTTGAAGTGTACTTTGCTACGGTTGAAAAAGGGTTTTTACTTGGTTTTATAAAAATACTATTGTTTTTATATACAGGTAATTCTTTATCATGATAGCCGTAAGCTAATGGATGTGTAATATCTAAGTCAACTTTAAAAATTGCTCCTCCGATTCTTTGTTTGCCAATAGTACCTCTTGAGTCTTCGTAATTTATACGTTTTAAAGTAGTATCTTTTACTATTTTTATCATCAAAACTAATTTTTGTATTTAAATCAACTAATTTATTATTGTAAAAAAAATGATATGAAGTGTTTTTTTCAATATAATTGAATGCTTGTTTTATACTAATTTTAGTAGTACTAATTGTATTATCCTTTTGAAATGCATTTGTTTTTTCAATATAATTATTTAAAAAAGCATTACTGGAAAAGAAAACACAAACAATAATATAAAATTTATTATATCATATTTTTTGTTTGAATTTTATACTTATAATTAATTTGATTTAAATAGAGCAACAGGTATAAATACCTGTTGCTCTAAGTATTTAATTATTGTTTAATTACTTTTTTAGTAATAATTGACCCATTAGCTAAAGTAGCTTTTAATATAAGAATAGTGCCATTATTATATTTACTATTTGGTATTTGAATGGTCTTATTCTGAGTATGATATTCTCCTAATTTTTGTCCTAATAAATTAAATAATTCAACTGAATTTAATTCAGATTGATCTGAAGTAGTTACTTTAAAATTAGTTGAATTTTGAGCGACAATTAAATTTGTAGCTAACGTATTATTAGAAGTGCTTAAAGCTGTATTGGTAAACCTTAAAGTAAAACGAGTATCTATATTATCGCCAATTAAAGTGTTAAAAGTATACGCTCCACTTGAAAGATTATGAATCGTATTGGTTTGAATATCTTCTAAATATACAGTTTGATTATTGTCAAAAATTCCTTCAACGTGATCAATACTTATTGTGTAAGTTCCATCTTCAATAATTTCAAGACCTAAATTAACAGTTTTAGTATCATTAAATGTTCCTAAATTCTGAATAGCAAAACGTCTATCATCATTAGGTATTATAGAATAGAAATCCGTGTTACTACCATTTGCCATTCTTGCTCCATCTTGTCCGTTTATAAAACCATCAGTTGCAGCATCATGAAAACCAACATATATTTGACGGAATATAGTATTGTCTGTCTTAGTTAAATTTAACCATACTCTATCTATCTGGTTGTTACTTGCAGGTCTTAAAAAATGATTATTCTCATTTACAACACGCATTTGGTTTGTAA
The DNA here is from genome assembly GCA_026988075.1 of Flavobacteriaceae bacterium. Classification (GTDB taxonomy): domain Bacteria; phylum Bacteroidota; class Bacteroidia; order Flavobacteriales; family Flavobacteriaceae; genus S010-17. The sequence goes on along the minus strand of JALSLZ010000187.1, from coordinate 5,703 downwards.
AACGAATCGTTCCGTTACCGTTAACATTAGCAAAGAAACCTTGACCAGATGCAACATATTGACTTGCTGTAATTGCTCCAGAACCAACAAAATTACTACTGGCTGTTGCACTAAAAACTCCTCCAGGACCAACTGTTGCAATAGAATAATCGTCATTATTAAAATTATATGCGTCAGGACCGTTATTTGCACCTGAACCAATTGGGTCATCGTGAGTCCAAAAATAAAATGTACCTTCTAATAAACCATTGCTACTATCTGTTCTTAATTTTGTTAAATCAATTGCTGAAGGATATGGATTCCCTATTAAATTAATATTGGTATTATTTGCGTTACCAGAACCATGAGCTGTGTTGTATTTATCTAAGCTAACATTAACAGTAATATTACCATTATTAATAATTCCGCCATCAAATACAACCGATTGCGTAGCAGTACCAGTTACTAAAGGACTTGATAATGGGAAAGGCGAACCTGCACCCATTGCAATATAACCAACACCTTTTTGCATTACTGTTGCGCCAGCAGCAACATACCAGTCATCATTATCATCATCAAAAGAATCTGGATTACCTGTTGTTTGTGGATAAGCACCACTAAATTCATCTGAAAAGTTAGCAGTTGTAAAACCATAAATTTTACTTGGTTCATTTCCATTAAAAACACTGCCAATAGTTTCGTTATCTATTGGTGATGACCAATAGGTATAATCATAAAACGCATAAGATGGTGTTGTTTTTTGAATTTTATATAAACCAGCGCCAGAAAGTACAGCGTCACTTTTATGTTGAACGATAGAGGCTTCATGTGCAACTTCTATTATTCCGTTATTTTCTAAATCTGTTTCAATTAATAAATAATTCCCTGCTGCAACAGTTAATGTGTTTCCACTATTTACTTGACATGCACAAGCTTCTATATTAGCAGTGCTTGTATTATAATCTGCATCAAAAATGGCTTTGATTGTTGCGGTTGGTGCGCCGTTTGACCATACTGTACCGTTCCATGTAGTTGAATTTGTTAAATCTCCAGTAAGTTTGATGTTATCAAAAGCAGCCCAATCATTACCGCCATCTTGTTTTGCTTCTAATTTTAACCTTATGTATGGTGAATTTGCTGGCACATTAACTGTAACTGTTGTCCAAGCATTTGTATTTTTAGATAAAGTAACTTCTCCAGCCCAAGTAGTATTATTATCATATTTTACTAAATATCTAATTTCATCAGTACCATCATAACCATGAGAATAATAATCAAAACTTAAAACTACGTTAGTATTATTAGAAATATCAAGAGCATCGAAAATAATGGTATGATATGCTCCACTACCACCATTATTATTATTTAAATCACGCATCCCAAAAAATTTACTACCATCAGAACCACTTGAAATTGTATTAGTACCAGTTCCTAATACATTTGATATTGCCCATACATCACTATGTGAAGCAGCATCATAAGTCGCTGGTGATAGTGTATTTGTCCAACTACCACTTCCTTCAAAACTTTCAGAACCTAAATCTACACCTGCAGTTACATTACAAGCCGTATAATTTAAACCTGTACCTTGAATAGTAAAAATATAAGGGTTTTCAAAAGGGTTATCATTAGCTATACTTACAGTAGCTGTACGTACACCATAATCTGTTGGGTTAAACGTAACGGTAAAACTTGTAAAACCGTTGTTTGCTGCAACTGGTGTTGTTGGATTTGCTGTAACTGTAAAGTCAGATGCATTAGCTCCAAGAATTTCAACAATAGTTCCGCCATTTAGATTTAAATCTGTGTTACCAGCATTGTAAATTCTAAAGGTGTGACTAACTGTAGTAACACCAACTTGTTGATCTTCAAAAAGTGTATTATTAGATGCTTTTGGAGTTTGTGCTCCAACCAAACCTTCGTTTATAACAAGTAAATCTCTTGGAGTTCCAGGTAAATAACCTGAAATTGCCATTAATGGTATTTGTTGGCAGTCAGATACGTGATGGAATTTTGTATAGTCCACATAATTTAATACAATCCATTCAGAATCTACAGCATTTGTACCTCTTGCATTATCCCAATTTGTATTTGAATAATCTACACTCGCTTTTCTAACTAAAGTATGGTCTTTTGTTGCGTTTGCTGTACCTGCTACTGTCCAACCAGTACCAGGATCTCCGTTTTCATCACCAACAGAATCTATTAAGGTAAAAGTAGTACCAGAACCACCATTCCAAGCTAAACCAATATTATCATCACCGTTATAATCTAAATCAACATCATATTTATTTGCAAATGGCATGTCTAAAGGATCTCTTGCAACAACATATACGTTACCAGAAGCTAATGTGCCTGATAATGAAATAACATCTGTTGTTCCTGCTCCAGACCAAGCGCCTCCGTTTAATGCTCTCCATATTTTATAGTTACTCATATCAACATCGGCATTTGTTGGGTTGTAAATTTCAATATAATTTCCACCAACAGCATTAGCATACTCTGATATGAATAATTGTGTACAAGGGTCATAACCATTACCTTCAATAGCAAAAGAATAATTGCTTTCATTAGCGTCATTATTTGCTATATTTATTACAGCTTCTCTTAAACCAGCTGCACTTGGATCAAAAGTAATTTCAAAATTAACACTACTTAGACCTGCAATTGGTGTTGTAGGTATAACTGTTACTGAAAAATCTCCTGGGTTAATTCCGCCAATATTAATATACGGACTTGGATCTGTTAAATTTAAGTCTAAAATACCAAGATTTTTAATAGTATAAGTTTGTGAAAATGTTGCGCCTGCAGTACTTATTGTGCCAAATAAAGTATCATGATCTTCGTCTGGTATATAACTTCCACTCACTATGATAAAACCGTTATTAGCGCCTTCAATTTCCATTTCTTGCTCGCCCGTTACATCAAATGTTGTACTTGTTATCGTGGTATTTGTTATGTTACCACTATCTGTTATTGTTAATGTTACGCCTGTATTGGTTGTGCTAAACTCTACATCATTAAAAGTTAGTATACCATTTACTGGAGTTCCAGATGTTGTACTGATTAAAGTAGCGCCTGTAGCCGATAGTGTAGCAGTTGCACCAATACCATTATAATCTCTATCTCTATTTCCGTTTTCGTCTGAATAATAAACGGTAACAGCAGGAACCATTACAGATTGCACTTCTACATTTGTTGGTTGTTGTGTAAATCTTAATTCTGTAGCATCAACATCTACTGTAAAGTCATTAGAGCTAAAATTACCATTAGGAAAAGGAGTTACAAAAGTACTACCTGTATTAGTTGCTGTAAAACCATGATCGCTTGCATCTACCATAAAGGATAGAATTTTGCCGTCTAATATATTTGTGGTATTTAAATAAACGCCAATAGTTAATAGCATAGAGTCATTATCAGGTATAAGTATTCCTGAGTTAAATGTTGCTTCAATAAAATTATCTGTAATATTTATTGATGTTGGTGTTATTAAACCTGCACCAATATTAAAAGTTAAGCCTTGTATAAAATCTGTCCAATCTGCGGTGTTTGTTGCAGCAGGTTTTATTTTAATTGAAGTAACTTTTGTAGGTAAAATGTCTACTAAACCGCTATCTCGTATTTCAATGTCAAAAACATTCACAGCTTCTATGCTTGTGTCTGCTATTGAACTAATAGTTGCAGCTGGTATTTGAGTGGTTGGTGCTATTGCATCTGAATCTGTTGCGTTTGGAGTATATCCAGTCCAAGATATGTCGTCAATAATTACTTGTTTGCTTGTAATATTTCTAATTTCAATATCTACATTACCAGAAATATTAATATTATTTACAGAAAACACTTGAACGGTTGTATTATCCCAAGCAATAGAAGTTCCTTTAGAAACACCGTTAATAAATAATTCTACTTGTCTATTTCCTGCACCTGTATATGCTTTTTTTAATTTGCAAGTAAAGTTTCCGATACCTCCCGAAACACTTGTCGTTCCAACTTTACTATTAGATGAAAGTTTTCTAAGCATAATTCCTTCAGTTGTTATTTCATATCCTGCATCATTTCTTGATTGAGTATAATTCCATGTGAGTGAGTTATCACCAATAAATGAACCTGTTGCATACGATGTAGGTAGAAGTACAGATTCAAATGTTTCTGAACCTTGTCCAAAAGTAAAATGTATTATAAAAAGGGTAAATAATAAGGTAGTTGTTTTCATGTTTTTTTTGTAAAAAGAGTTAACTAAATTGAGTTTTTAAAAGGAAAATAATTAATCGTTTAATTTTTGACAAAAATACATAAATTTAATTTAATAAATAATTTACTTGCATTATTTTACAAAAATAACTGCCTTACTGTATGCTTTCCCATTTGCTGTGATTCTGTAAAAATATTGTCCTGCATAGTTTTTGTATTTCGGATTTAAGTTTACTTGGTAATTCCCAGAAAGATGTCTTTGATGATGTATAACGCCTAAATTTCTACTTAACACATCAAAAAGTTCTATTTTAATTTCCATTGCTGTTTCTAATTTTATAGCAACAAACACAGAATTTTCTTTGTAAATTGGTTTGTGTTGAAATGCGGATTCGTAACTATTATTTAAAACAGAAGCCGAATTACAAGCTAAGCCCAAATCAGCTCTATTGTAATTGTTTAGTAATGTTTGATTTACAATATTGGTATCTATACATAGCCAATTTTCTAAAATACTGGCATAGACATCACGATAATCGGTTGTAAATTGTAAATTACCAGTATCGTCTAAATTATTTAAATCTGGATGATTACCAACAAAACCATTTCCGTTTAAACCTTCGCCAAAAAGCATCATTGCCGAGGCTGCACCATGATCTGTTCCGCTTGAAGCATTCTCTTCTGCACGTCTTCCAAATTCTGATATGGTCATTGTTAGCACGTCTTGACTCATTGCTACATCTGCCAAATCATCATAAAAAGAAGCAATACCTTGTGTTAATTGCGACATTAATTCTTGATGTCTTTCTGGCTGATTGGCATGCGTATCAAAACCATCTAAAGTTACCATGTAAATTTTAGTACCTAAATTACCTTTAATTAACCTTGAAACAATTGCTAATTGTTTTGAAATATCATCAACATTATACGTAGTTGTATTACTGGCAGAAGTATAGGCAACATTAATAACGCTTGCATAATTATAAGTTGAGTTTGTTACACTACGCATAAATTCTAATTGTGAACCGTATTCGCAATTTGGTAAATTTTGCATATCGTAAGCAGTACCATTTTCTGCAATTTGTTGTAGCTGGTCAGGATTAGCAACCGAAAAAGCATAACCTGCATTGTCGCCATTAAAGAGCAAATTACTTAAACTACCAATTTGTATTGCTGGTGGAATTACTGGTGGATTTAATAAATAGTCTGGATATAAATCTTCATAAAAACGACCAAATACTCCAGTTTGTAATGGATTTCCGTTATCGGCAGCAGAAGACCATAAATCGGCAGAGCTAAAATGGGACAAACTTTGATTTGGATATCCAACGCCATGTACAATTTTCATTTTACCATCATTCCATATTGGCAATAATGAATTCATATAATTTGGCATTCTAAATTCATTAGATAAAGCAAATGAATCTGCATCATTTATTCTTAAACTTGGTCTTAAATTAGCGTAAGTACTATAATCGTATTTTGGTATTACTGTATTTAAACCATCATTACCACCTTTTAAGCGTACAATTA
>JALSLZ010000186.1 GCA_026988075.1 Flavobacteriaceae bacterium | reverse complement strand
AGAAGGTACGAATTTTTACCTTGCATTTAAATATACAGGTTCAGGAAGCTCAGACTTTGACGGAACTTATGAATTAGATGAAGTAGCAATTAAATTTTAATACAAAACTCTAAAAACAATAAAAAAAACCTGCTCAAGAGCAGGTTTTTTTTAGTTTAATTCCTGTTACATTCATGATAGGTAGTTGCAAATTAAAACAGCGTGTTTTTTAAAACCACTACAAATAGCAAAGAAATAATGATGAAGTTAGAAATCCACTTTTTCTGAATTACAGCAATATAATTGGCGAATAAAATACTTAATGGATAAATAATAAAAATCGTTTCAGAACCATTTTTATTTGGCGTAAAAAACAATAAAAACAAAGCGATAATTAAAAATAGAATTACTAAAGCATGATACTGTTTATAAAAAAATAATTTTGAATTTAAATTACTTGAAATATTTAATATAGAAAATACCGTTAGTATAAAAATAAAAGCAGCAATAAAATAATGGTTTGCCGGTTTTAAAAACAATGCGTTTTCTAATTGAAATAAGAATGTTAAATTAGTTGTTAGTCTAAAACTAAATAAATCATCCAATACAAAAATAAAAAAAATAGGTGTTATAAAACCAATGATCGGTATCACAAACATGCGCCAAGTTATTTTATTAAATATTAAATTAGCTACATAAGTAAGTAGTATAAATACAATACTTAAAGGGTAAAAAACAGCAGCAACACCAAAAAACAAGCCGTTATTAAACAGTTTTTTTTTAGCTAAAACATTTTTATGCTGTAAAGCATATAATTGTTGTAAACCAAGTAAGACAAAAAAGTACGAAACTGTTTTGTGCAAATCATGAAAAGAATCAATAAAAAGACTACTTAAAAGCACGTAAAATAGAATTCCGAAATCGTTTTTTGAAGAAAGTACTTTGTCTTTAGAGCTAAAATAAAAAAGAGCAAAAGTCAATACAGAAAAAACGATATTAAAAATAGCAGTAATTGACAGGCTAATTTCTTGACTATACAACGAAAAACCAACAACAAAAGCCAATAAAATGCTTAAAAAAATAAAATTTACAGGTTTTGTATTATTAAAATAGTTAACAATCATAATTATTTTTATATTTTTGCATTCTAACACGAAAGTAAAAACTTATTACAAATTAACCTAAATTATTTTAGGTTTTAAAAAGTATATTATGATTGGATTAAATATTTGGAGAGCAATAGGCAGTTTTTTCTCAAACGTTGCATTTGCTCCGTATAATTTTTTTAGAGGCATAAATAACAGTGAAAATTGGTGGACTGCTAATGTATTTAACGTTATTATGTTTTTGATTGCTGCAGCGTTATTTATTTGGTGGTTTGGTCAACTAATGAAGTTTTCTAAAGACGGAACCGAAGACTATAATTAACATCTGTGGGAAGTAAAAATAAGTTAAAACGGTTTCGAGAAAACGATTCGTTTAAAAACGTCATTCAGCCAAGTAGAGAAGAAGTTTTAAAAGGTTTTTCTCAAAAAGGAGTATGGAATAAATTTTTTAATAACGACAACCCTATTGTCTTAGAATTAGGTTGTGGTAAAGGCGAATATACAGTTGCTTTAGCTAAAAACAATCCAAACATTAATTATATTGGTGTTGATATTAAAGGAGCTCGGTTTTGGCGAGGTGCAAAAACAGCTATTGAAGAAAATTTAGAAAATATTGCTTTTTTAAGAACTCAAATAGAATTAATAGATTTGTGTTTTGAAGCAAATGAAGTTTCAGAAATATGGATAACTTTTCCAGATCCACAAATTAAATTTACACGACTTGTTCATCGATTAACAAATATCGATTTCTTAAAAAAATACCAACAAATCTTAAAAAAAGATGGTGTTATTCATTTAAAAACAGATAGTGAATTTATGCACGGTTATACTATTGGTCTATTACAAGGTTTAGGTCAAGATATAATTTATGCACATCATAATATTTACAATAACTCTGAATCACCTAAAGAAGCTACAGACATACAGACTTTTTACGAAAAGCAATATTTAGATAAAAACAAAGCAATTACCTATTTAAAATTTAGATTAAATTTAGAGCTAATAAAATAGAAAACCGCACAAAAATTAATTTGTACGGTTTAAAGAGTAGCTGTTAGTTTACTTCTTTATTCCACTTTTAAAAAGTCTTTTATTACTTGTATTAATTGTGCTTTTGGAAGTGCGCCTTGAGCCATTTGTGGCGCTTCACCCATAGGTACAAACAACATAGTTGGTATACTACGTACAGCAAAAGCTGCAGCTAATTCTTGTTCTACCTCTGTATCAATTTTATAAATATTTATTTTTCCTTCAAATTCATTTGATAATTCTTCTAAAATAGGAGCAACCATTTTACATGGTCCACACCAATCTGCATAAAAATCAATAATACATGGCAAATCGCCTTCAAATTTCCATTCTTTATTTTCTTCGTAGTTAAAAACCTTCTCTAAAAATGTTTTTTTATTTAATAATTCAGTCATTTTTTTATTGTTTAATAGTAATCAATTAATTTAATTACACTTGTTTTATAGCAATTAATATACCATTAATTTGCAATGACAAATTGACTGTAAATTTTGTAATATTATTGTAACTTTTATTACAGTTGTAAGATTGTTGTAAATTACACGTCTAACTAAATAGAATATTAACCAAATTAAACTATACCATTATGACAAAATTACCAGTAATAGCAAGAATTGTATTAGGAATTGTATTAATTATTTTCGGAATGAATAAATTTTTCCATTTTATGCCAATGCCACCAATGGAAGGCAATGCGGCTATATTTATGAATGGACTTGGAGTTTCTGGTTATATGTTTCCTTTGTTAGGAATATTAGAAATCTTAATAGGTGTTTTATTAATTCTTAAAAAAGCAGTGCCTTTTGCTTTAATATTATTAGCTCCTTTAGCTGTAAATATGGTACTATTTCACGCAGCAATGGCTCCTGCAGGAATTGCCCCTGCGGCAATAGTATTTGTTTTAAATGCTTATTTAATATATGTAAATTGGAGTGAATACAAAAATTTATTCTAAAACAGCATAAAATTTACGATAACAAAACCCTCAAAAAAATTAATTTTGAGGGTTTTATTGTAAACAACACTACTGATTATCAAGCTTTTATAATAGAATAAAATATTGTAAATTTGCAGCCGTTTAACAACTAAAATTAATTAAAAAGAAAAATTATGAACAAACAAAGATTATTAACAATTGCATTAGCACTTTCAATAGCTTTTACATTTGCACAAGACAAAAAAGAAGAAAAAAAAGACGGTTGGAAAAAAGGAGGCAATGTAGCTATTACTTTTAACCAATCTGCATTTAACAACGAATGGAAAGGTGGTGGAATTTCAAATATTGCAGCAAATGCATTATTAAACTACGATTTTAATTTAACAAAAGGGAATTTGGTTTGGGATAACAAATTAATTCTTGACTATGGAATTAACAAAAATAAAGGAGATGAAAAATTCAATAAAAACAACGACCGTTTAGAATTTAACTCTTTAGCTGGTAAAAAAGCAAAAGGATTTTGGTATTACTCAGCATATTTTAACTTAAAAACTCAAATGGATACCAGTTTTACAACAGTTAAAAATGATAACGGAACACCATTAATTACTACAGATGATTTTGATCAAGAAATAGGAACATCTCATTTCTTTTCTCCTGCATTTTTTCAAATAGGTCCAGGTATGTTATGGAAAAAATCGGATAATTTAAATGTAAATATTTCTCCAGCAGCTTTAAAAATGACTTATATTCATGGTCATTTTACAGAGGTTAATGCTTTAGCTGTAGATGCTTTTAATGCTAATGGAGGTTATTATGGTGTTGATGCAAACGAAACATTACGTTATGAAGTAGGTGCATCTTTAAGAGCTTACTATAAAACAAATTTAATGAAAGGTATTTCAATGGAAAACATTTTAGGTTTATATTCTAACTACTTAGAAGACCCTCAAAATGTAGATTTAGACTATACTTTAAATTTAGTAATGACAATAAACAAATACATTTCTACAAACATTACTTTTCAAACTATTTACGATGATACAATACAACGTGAAGGGTTTCAAGTTAGAGAAACATTTGGTTTAGGTTTAAACTTTAAGCTATAAATTTAATAGAAAACAAATTATATAAACCGTAAAACAAGTAGTTTTACGGTTTTTTTATGTCGTTTAATCAAAAAGCAATATATTTGTTATGCTATTTTACAAAGAAAAAGAAAAATGAGAATTATTATCCTTTCTGTAAGTGATCAAATATACTCTACAAATAGGCTTCTTGTTGAAGCCGAAAACCGTGGGCATAATGTACGTGTAGTAAATCACACACAATGTTCTATTTTAATTGGTCGAGGAAAACGTCAAATTATTTATCAAGGTAAAAACATTATTAATGATGCTGATGCTATTATACCAAGAATAGGCTCGTCTGTTTTTAAACATGGAGCAGCTATTGTAAAAGAATTTGAAATGAATGGTGTATTTAGCATCGCCAGTTCTTTAGGTATTGCAAGAGCCCAAAACAAGGTACGAACGCTTCAAATAATGAACAGAAAAAACATACCAATACCTAAAACCATCTTTTCAATTTGTGCCGAAACAGTTGAAGAACAAATTGAAGCGCTTGGCGGAGCGCCTGTAATAATAAAATTGCAAGAAGGCACACAAGGTTTAGGTGTTATTTTAGCAGATTCAAAAAAATCTGCTAAATCTATTATGGATACTTTTTATAATATGAACGCAAGTATTTTAATGCAAGAGTTTGTAAAAGAATCAAATGGCGAAGATTTACGGATTATTGTTGCGGGAAATAAAATAATTTCTGCAATGAAAAGAATAGGAATAGAAGGAGATTTTAGATCTAATATTCATCGTGGCGGAACAGCAGAAATAGTTACTCTTACCAACAAAGAAAAAAAAATAGCTGTAAAAGCAGCTAAATACTTAAGTTTAGGTCTTTGTGGCATTGATTTAATTCGATCAAAAAGAGGTGCTTTATTAATAGAAGCAAATTCTACTCCAGGCATTCAAGGCATAGAAGCATATACTAAAGTAAATGTTGCCTTAGAAATTATTAAATATATAGAAAGCAATGTTTAAAACACCTTTTAAAAATGAAGTGGTTGAAATACGTGGACAAAAAATAGGTTTAGGGCAAAATAAACTAATAAAAATACCTGTAGATCGACTACCAACAGGTACTTTAATCGAAATTCCTGTTTATGTTTTTAATGGTAAAAAAGCTGGTCCAACGGTACTTTTACAAGGTGGTTTACATGGCGATGAAGTTAATAGTATTGAGCTTATAAGACGCATGTTAATTGATAAAAACTATAAAATTCAACAAGGTTGTGTTATTGTTGTTCCGTTACTTAATGTTTTTGGTTTTTTAAACCTTTCAAGAAACATGCACGGAAAAGATGTAAACCGAAGTTTTCCAGGCTCTAAAAAAGGCTCTTTAGCAAGTCGTTTTGCTTATTATTTAATGAAAGAATTAGTAGTTAATGTTGATTTTGCAATCGATTTTCATACAGGTGGAGCACAACGAAATAATTACCCGCAAATTCGCTATACAGATCAAGATAAAAAAGCTATAGCTTTAGCTGAATTATTTAATGCTCCGTTTCAATTTGCTTCTAAATTAATACCTAAATCGTTTAGAAACGAATGTTTTAAAAATGAAATTCCTGTTTTAGTTTTTGAAGGTGGCGAATCTTTGCGTTTGGATGAACTATCAATTAAAGAAGGAATTAATGGTACATTAAGGGTTTTGAAACATTTTAACATGATTAGCAATACGGTTAAAATAGAAAAACAAAACACAAACATTGTTATTATAAAGCGACAATGGATTAGAGCTAAAAGTTCAGGTTTATTTAGTTTAAAAGTTAAAAACGGAAGTAAAGTAATTAAAAATCAAGTTTTGGGTCATATAATGGACACTTATGGTGAAACTCAATTAGAAGTAAAAGCACCATATAATGGTTATATTATCGCTGCAAATAACTTTCCTATTGTAAATATGGGTGATGCTTTATTTCATTTAGGTAAAATATAATTCAAAATATTTTTTTAATAATCCACGTAATCGATAAAAACAGCTGTTTAATCGAATGAATTGCCTTGTTTATCAAATGACCCTTTTTTTATTTATGAGTATATTTTAGTTTTGAGGGTAACAAAACAGATAATCGTTTTATATACAGACAAACTTAAAAACATAAACAATGCAGAAAATTACATTCACACTAATAGTACTTTTAACCTCTTTTTTAGCTAAAGCACAAGTATCTATACCAGATGCAGCCTTTGAAACAGCCTTAATCAGTTTTAATATGGATACTGACGGCGTAGTAAACGGACAAATTTCAACAGCAGACGCACTTGCAATAACAAATTTATCATTAATAAATCAAACAGGTATAACAGATATTACAGGCGTAAACGGCATGACCAATTTAACCTATTTTTCTTGTTATGAATTAGGTTTGTCTAATTTTACTTTTGTATTACCTAACTTAGAAACCTTATCGGCAGAACGCAATAATTTTACAAGTATTGATTTATCGGGCATGCCTAATTTAACTACTTTATATATTGATCACAACACAGCAATTAGCACTTTAGATTTATCGGTAACACCTTTATTGGTAGATCTTAATGCAAGAGGTTGTAATATTTCAAGTATTACTACACATCCAAACTTTATTTATCACAATGTTCGTTTAAGCGGTAATGCTTTTACAGGTAATATGGATTTTACCAATTGGACAAACCTTAATATTTTAACAATGTCTAACAACACATTAAATTCTATTGATGTAACAGGTTTAACTAATTTAACATTTTTAGCGGTTGATAGTTGTAGTTTAAACGATTTAGATCTTACCACGAATACTAATTTAAGCAGCTTAACAGCAATAAATAATAATTTAACATGTTTAGACCTTTCTCAAAATCCATTATTAGAAGGTATCGAGGTTAATAGTAACGACCCAAATTTAGTCATTGTAGTTGCAAATGTTACTGATGCAGATGCAGGGAACGGTATTTATCAATGGTGGTATAAAGATGCAACAGCAACTTTTAACACATCATGTACAGCATTGGTTAACGAAACCTTATTTAATAGTAATTTTGATGTTTATCCAAATCCTGCAAAAGATATTATCTATATAAATAGCGAGTTAGCACTAAATTTCACTCTTTTTAATATTACAGGTAAATCTATTTTAAAAGGAACTATTCAAAACGGAAACAATACAATACCTGTTGCTAAATTACATGCAGGCATTTACTTTTTAAAAATAGCAAACAAACAAAACAATTTTACAAAAAAAATTATTATTAAATAATAAAAATAATTTTAAAATCGCTGTAACCAAAATTACAGCGATTTTTAATTTCTCCTAAATAAACAATTTAAAGCAGCATGAAAACAAAATTATTACTCCTTACTTTACTTATTAG
>JALSLZ010000185.1 GCA_026988075.1 Flavobacteriaceae bacterium | reverse complement strand
ATTTAAGCCAACGTTGTACGCCTGAACCACCAGCAGGAGGAAAATAATAAGTTAAAATTAATACTTTCATAAGTAAATACAAAAATACGTATTTTTGTATTTTAAATGTTATTGTAAAGTTTTAAATACTAAAAAAATATCGTTTAAAAATTTTAATAGAAATTCTAAATAATGAAAAAGGAAGCTGTTTTAATGATGTACGTTGGTTTTGCAACCTTTGTGAAGCGTGATATTGCTATCTTAGAAACAAAATATAAGGTAGATAAGTATCATTTTAATACTTCAAAAAAATATTTATTGCCTTTTGCTTTTATAAAACAATTTTTTAGTTTGTTATTTACAATGTGTAAATATAAAAAAGTAATAATTCAATCGTCTGGATATGTTTCTTTTTTACCAGTTATTTTTGGGAATATTTTTTCAATACCTGTTATCATTATTGCTATAGGAACTGATTGTGCAAAATTACCAGAAATTAATTATGGAGCACATACAAAGCCAATATTAGCTTGGTTTACTCGGTTTTCATTTAAAAAAGCATCTTTAATTTTACCTGTTCATAAAAGTTTGGAAAAAAGCGAATATACTTACATACCTGTAAAATATAAGAATCAAGGTATTAGATCGTTTGATGCAACAATAAAAACGCCTATTATAGAAATGGTAAATGGCTATGATACTAATAAATGGAAATTGTTAGATAAAACAAGAGTGAAAAATTCATTTTTAACGGTAACTTTTGCTTTAAATGAAATAGGTTATTATCGTAAAGGAATTGATATGATTTTATTGTTGGCAAAGTCATATCCAAATTATAAATTTACCATTGTTGGTAAAGTGTTTTTAAAAGAAGAATGTCCTAAAAACATAACTTTAATTTCTAATGTACCGCAAAGTAAATTGTTAGAAATTTACAATTTGCATGAATATTATTTGCAATTGTCTATGTTTGAGGGTTTTCCAAATGCGTTATGCGAAGCTATGCTTTGTGGATGTGTTCCGATAGGTTCTAATGTGGCAGGAATTCCAGATATTATAGGTAAGAAAGGCTATGTTTTAAAAGAGAAAAGAGCAGAAGAGTTACTTCGAATTATTAGTGATTTGCCTAATAATACCATAAAACCAATTGATGCACGAAATCAAATTACAGCTAATTTTTCTTTAAATAGAAGAGTTGATGAGTTTTTAAGTCATATTTAATAATGTATAAAAACTAAAAGAGCTAACTTTCGTTAGCCCTTTTAAAAACAATTAATTTAAATGTATTCTAAATAAAGATTTACCACTTTTTAATTCGGTAAAAGACTTAGAATAATTTAACAAAAATGAAATGGTTTCCTTTTTAGGTTTCAAATAATGTCGTTCTAATTTGTTTGAGTAGATTTTTGCCATATTATCTGTGTTATATTTTAGTTATAAATAGATAACGTAGCAATAATCAACTTATTGTTAAGCAGTTAAAATAATATTTTTTTCTTCAACAATTTTGCGTAAATTTATTAAAGCATATCGCATTCTTCCAAGTGCTGTGTTAATACTAACGTCGGTAGTTAATGCAATTTCTTTAAAGCTCATGTCTTTGTATAAACGCATAATTAAAACTTCTTTTTGGTCGTTTGGTAATTCTTTAATCAATTCTTTTACATCATTAAGAATTTGATTATTAATTAGCTGATTTTCTGCGTTTAAAGTGTCGTCAGATAATACAGAAAAAATGTTAAATTCGTCTGTATTTCTAAAGATTGGCATTCTGTTATTTTTTCTAAAGTGATCAATAACCAAATTGTGAGCAATTCTTAAAACCCAAGGTAAAAACTTACCTTCTTCGTTGTATTTGCCTTTTTTTAAGGTGTTAATTACTTTTATAAATGTGTCTTGAAAAATATCTTCGGTTATTTCACGATTATACACTTTACTATATATAAAGCCGTAAATACGCTGTTTGTGTTTTAAAATTAAAGTTTCAAGTGCTTTTTCGTTACCTTTAATGTATTGTGCTACTAATACTGAGTCGTTTTGTACGATTTTTTTATTCATAATCCAGTTTTTAAATATAGCGTTTCAAGGCTAAAGTTGTTAAATTTAAAAAGTAGAATTATGCTATAGGCAGTATTTTTCGATTTCTATAAGTCACAAATATAAATTAATTTTTCAAATAAAAAAATAAAATTTAAAATAAATCACAAATTACTTTTTTAATCATAGCACATTCAGTTTATAAATCCTTTTGAAAATGAAATCCTAAAATACGAAATCCTTGATTAAAGTAAAATTTATGAGATTTATCATTTTGAACATACGTGTTTAATTCCATAGTTTTACAGCCGTTATTTTTTGCCCAAGATTGTATTTCAGCTATAAATGTTTTTCCATAACCTTTTGATTGGATTGAATTATCAATAATAACATTATCTATTTCTAACTGTTTTCCAGAATATAGCCTTACTGTAATCCAGCCACTTGATAGACCTATTAACCTGAGTTCGACCTAAACTTACATCAAAGAAGCCTTATAAATAGTAATACCGAAGTCTCGGTAGGATAATAAAAACGAAGATTTAATATTAAATTAAGGCTTTTATTGTTTAAAGATTGCTGTTTATAAGGCTTTCCAAAGGATTTTCAGCCTTTTCCTTATACTTCGTTATGTCTTTTTAAACTAAAAATAGTCCTTCAAAGCCATGTCTCGTCTAAGAAAAAGGCTGAAAACTTTGATTGCAAATTTAGGTTGAACTCAGGTTATTAATTTATTTTCTTTAAATAGACCAAAACAGGTGTAATTATCAAATTTAAACATTGCTGTTTGTTTATTTTTAAGATCTAAAATAGCTGTGTTTGGATTTAACTGTTTTATTAAAGGGATAATTACTTCTAAATCTTTTATTTTTAGTGTTTTGATTGTAATGTCTGTCATTTATTGATGTCTTAAATTACTGTATTTGTTTTTAAAATACCAAATAACTAAAAAACCAAAAATTGCACCACCAACATGTGCAAAATGACCAATGTTAGAGTTTGCTTTAAAAACACCAAAAAGTACATCTGACAATAATAGTAATGGTATAAAAATTCTTGCTTCAATCATTATTGGTAAAAACATTAAGCCCATTTTTGCTCTTGGCAATAATACACCAAATGCAACCATAACACCATATAAAGCACCAGAAGCTCCAACTAATGAAGTGTTGTTTATTTTGTAAATGGCATTTAAAGTTGGGTTAACGTATGCTTTTCCGTATGGCAAGTCGGTATTTACTATTTTGTGAATTTCAGATGCACTCATACCTGAATTTAATAATTCATTAAAAATGGAGTTGAACTGAAAGTAATCAATTCCTAGTGAAAACAGAACAGCACCAATACCAGCAATAAAATATAAAATTAAAAATTTATTTCTTCCAATTAGTTGTTCAACCGAAGAGCCAAACATCCATAAACCAATCATATTAAATAGAATATGCTGCACACTACCATGCATAAAAAGGTGTGTAATAATTTGCCATGGTTTAAATAGCGAATTACCTATGTAGTGCATTGCTAACAAATCATATACTTGTTCTCCAAATGCATTGGTTGCTAAAAATAAAAGGACATTTATAATGATTAAATGCTTAACTGTATCCGTAATTTGTACCATTAATTAAATTTTTGTTCTAATTCGTTAAAATGTAGATTGGTGTGAATAGTTTTTCCGTAAGGTGAATAATTTGGCTCTTTACAAGAAAAAAGTTTGTTAATAATTTCTTCTTGTTCTTTTAAATTCAATATTTTACCAGTCTTTATAGCTAAACTTTTTGCCATGCTTTTAATGATAGTATCTAAAAGGCCAAAATTTTCTTGCGCTGTTTCTAAGCGAATTGAATCGATAATTTCTTCTAAAGTAGTTACTAATTTATCTTGAGGTATTGTTGTTGGTATGCCGTCAATAATAATACAATCACTTCTAAATTCTTTAAATTGAAAGCCGATGTTTTCAAGTTCTTCCTTAGTTTCGAATAAAACAGCAACATCTTGTTTGGTAAATTCAATTTCTATGGGTATAAGTAATTGTTGACTTACAGCTTCTTCAACCGTTATTTTTGTAAGTAAATCTTCATAAATAATGCGCTGACTGGCTAAATTTTGTTTAATTACAATTAAACTGTTTTTTAAAGAGCTTATAATGTATTTACGTTGTATTTGTAATGATTTAATTTGATGAGTATCTTTAGTGTCATTAAATAACTCCATTTGTAAATCACTATTATTAGTATCAAATTTTGTAAATTCTTGTGATTCAATTGTAGTATCTGTATAAAGAGATTCCCAATTTGATTTTTCTTTTCTTTGTGAATTTACTTCGTTTTTAAACGGATTAAAATTTGTATCTACTGTAATTGATGGTGTTTTTTTTATACTATCTTTAAATTTATATGGAATATCCATTGATGTGTCACGGTTAAAATCTAATAGTGGAGCAATATTATATTGACCCAAGCTGTGTTTTACTGTAGCTCTAATTATGGCATATATATCCGATTCGTTTTCAAATTTAACCTCTGTTTTTGTTGGATGAATATTTATATCAATTGTTTTTGCATCAACTTCTAAAAATAAAAAGTAAGACGGAAAGTATCCACTTGATAATAAGCCATCATAAGCTTTTGTAACGGCATGGTTTAAATAATTGCTTTTTATAAAACGATTATTAGCAAAGAAAAATTGTTCTCCTCTTTTTTTCTTTGCAAATTTTGGACTGGTAATAAAGCCGTAAATTTTTACCAAATCGGTTGTTTCGTTAATAGGTACTAATTTGTCATTGATGCGATCACCAAAGATGGCTGTAATTCGTTGTCTAAAATTTTCACTTTTTAAATGGTAAACTTCATTGTCATTATGGTATAAAGAAAATGAAATATCTGCATGTGCCAAAGCTATACGTTGAAATTCATTAATAATATGGCGGGTTTCTACTGCATTCGATTTTAAAAAATTGCGTCTTGCAGGAATATTAAAAAATAAATTCTTAACAGCAATACTTGTGCCTTTTGGCGTGTTAATCATTTCTTGTAAAGAAATAGTACTACCTTCAATTTTAATTATTGAACCTAAATCTTGATTTTCTTGTTTTGTTTTAAGTTCTACTTGTGCAATAGCAGCGATAGAAGCAAGGGCTTCGCCTCTAAAACCTTTAGTATGAAGTGCATAAATGTCAAAAGCAGATTTAATTTTTGATGTTGCATGACGTTCAAAAGACATTCTTGCATCAGTTTGGCTCATTCCAATTCCGTTATCAATAACCTGAATTAGCGTTTTACCAGAATCTTTAATTAACAATTTTATTGAGCTGGCTTTTGCATCAATGGCGTTTTCTAATAATTCTTTTACAACAGAAGCAGGTCTTTGTACCACTTCGCCAGCAGCAATTTGATTTGCTACATGATCTGGTAATAAATGTATAATGTCGGTCATTAAAACAATTTATGTAGTTCTAAAATATACGAAAATACACCAACGAGTATAGAAATAATAATTGCCAAGCGCATATTTGCTTTTTTATCGTGTGCGATGTGTTTATTTCTTTGCCAATCCGATTTTAAATTGCTTTGTATTAACGAAGATTTAAAATTGTCGTTATTGGTTTCGTTATTTTGATATTTTTTTTCTAATTTTTCTATGCGCTCTTTTCGTTCGTTATAATAACGAGGTTTGTAATCAAATACATAATTAGGGCGAGATTTAAAGGCTTTACCAAACATAGTTATTTATTAGTTTAATACAAAGTTACTGTTTAATTAAATAAAATAATTAAGCATTGATGTTAATTATTAACAAAATTTCAAAAAAAAAGGCTGTCAAAATAAATTGACAGCCTTTTAAATTGATTAATAGTTTCTTAAAGCTTGATAAACTTTTTAGAAATTACTTGACCATTTTCTAAAGTTGATTTAGTTAATAAAACAGTACCTTCTTTGATATCAGTATTAACATTAAATGAACTTTGATTAGGATTAATATCAATTACTAATTTTCCTAATATGTCAAATGCTTTGAAATTAGTTATCATTGCATTGTTTCTCATTACTACTTTAAAGTTTGTAGCGTCAACATCAGAAATAAATAAATCATTAGAAGAAACAATATCATTATTAACCGATAATGCATTTCTACTAAATACTAATTCAAATCTTGTGTTATCTGTACCAACATCACTTAAAGTAAAGTTGTATTCTGATACTTTTAAATCATGTATTACATTTAATAAATTATCTTTTAAGTAGATGTTTTCATTTGATAAATTTTCAAGATGATCAATACTTATGGTATAATTTACAATACTTGCATCTGTAATATCAATACGTAATGGAATAGTAGTATCGTCATTTGTTAATTCACCTCTTGTTTGAATTGCTAAATTATCAACATCGCTTCCTATACCTTGCGATGTCATTGATACAAAACCAAAACTTGATCTTTCAGCATCGTATTGCGCATCAAATCCGTCACTACATAATGGGTTAAATGCAATAAGTATTTGGCTATTTAAATTAACAGCTGTTGTTAAGTTTAACCAAACTTTATCTAAATTACCTGCTGCTGGTCTTAATAAGCCTGCATTATTACCTGTAACACGTAGTGCATTTCTAAAAGAAAGTTCTAACGGTTCAGTACCTGCAGCTGCAGTTGCAAAGAAACCTTGACCAGTTGCAATAAAAGCTGGAGCAGGAGCAGTAGCATTTCCAGAAAGTCCTCCTGAAGCATTCCATACTGCATAATCATCATTTGATACAAATGTTCCATTTGCATTTGCAGCATTTTCATGTGTCCAGAAATAGAAAGCATTGGCTCTTGGATTTCTTACTAATAATATTTGTGTATCAATTGCAGAAGGATACGGATTACCAACTAAGGTATTGTCATCATCTGTTCCACCTGCATTATATGTAAGAGGCACTGTAATTACACCATTATTAAATGCGCCTGTAAAGTCAGTTACACCAACATAAGGGAATGTTTGCCCTGGATCTGGTCTAACAATATAACCTCTACCTGGTAACATCGTATCAGTAGTTGCTGCTAATACCCATAATTGTGTTGCTGAATTAAATTTCCAGATTCTATTAGTCATTGACCAACTAAAAGTAGCTAAAGTTTCTCCAACTGTTGGCGAAGAAACATAAGTATATCTACCAGTATCAACCAAGCTTGTTGTTTTTGTTTCTACGTCAAAATTTGCACCAGCACCAGTTACAGTAGCGTAATCTCTTACTTGTACAAAAGAACCTTGATCATAAACAAGTAAACTTCCATGGTTTACAAGGTTATTAATCACTTTTATATGAGTACCAGCATCAATTTCAACAAATGCCCCTGCATCAATTTGACATTTACAAGCAGTAAAACTACCCATATCTGTACCTGTACCATTTACAGTATCAAAAGGTAATACTACTGGCGTTGTTGCATCAGGTGTTCCTCCTAACCAAGTACCACTTGTTTCATCCCAAGTTACTAGTACACCTGTACATTGTGGTTTAACAGTTACATCGTCAATAACATTTGCTCTACCCCAATTGTTT
>JALSLZ010000184.1 GCA_026988075.1 Flavobacteriaceae bacterium | reverse complement strand
TTATTCTTTTCCTTTCTTTTGGTTTATTATACTTTATATTCACTTTATTTATAGAATACTTTTTATGGTTAAGACCAACCGCAAGAACAATCTTGTTTTGGGTTTTTATTCTAATTGAATTGGCTTTATTGGCAAAATTTATATTGTTTCCGTTAGTAAAAATAACAGGTTTGCAAAAAGGTATTTCTTATACAGATGCTTCAAAAATTATAGGAAAACATTTTAATGAAGTTGACGATAAATTATTAAATGTACTTCAATTAAATAATGATATTGATAAATCGGAATTACTTTTAGCAAGTATTGAACAAAAATCATTAAATTTAGAACCCATTCCGTTTAAGCAAGCAATTAATTTTTCGGCTAATAAAAAATATTTAAAATACCTTGCTGCACCTTTATTGATTTGGTTTGTTACTTACATAACAGGAAATAGCATGTTGTTTAAAGATAGTTTAGAGCGTGTTGTAAATCACCAAATGGCTTACGAACCGCCTGCGCCTTTTCATTTTTTAATTACCAATGACGAGTTAATTGCTTTAGAAGGCAAACCTTTTACAATTAATGTGGTTACTAAAGGGAATGTTGTACCCGAAAATGCAAAAATCCATTTTAATGATACAGAACTATTTTTAAAAGAGTCCGTTTTAGGTAAGTTTAGTCATACTTTTTCAAAATTAACTAAAGACACCAATTTTTATATAGAAGCAAATGGTGTTCAATCTAAAAATTATACTATTTCGGTTGTAAAAACACCAAATATTAATCAATTTGAAATGTATTTTAATTACCCTAATTATACGTTAAAAACGGATGAAAAAATTAAAAATACAGGTAATGGCATTGTTCCAGAAGGCACAACAATAAGTTGGAAAATTAGCTCTAAAAATACCACAAATATTATTCTAAAAAACACTTTAGACAGTACTGAAACTACTTTTAAAACGGATGATAATAAACTAAAATATAAACTGATTAAACGATTAAAAAACAATTTAGAATATACCATTAAAACATCGAATAAACAATTAAAGGATTATGAAAATTTAACCTATTCAATTCAAGTAATTAAAGATGAGTTTCCTAAGATTATTGTTAAAACAGATATTGATAGCATAAGTAGAGGTGATGCTCAATTTATTGGTCAATTAAGTGACGATTACGGATTAAGTAGTCTTAAGTTAGTGTATTATGATAAAACAAATGCTGCTGCTAAAAAAGAATATTCAATTCCGATAAACAAAAACACTTTTCAAGAGTTTTATTATATGTTTCCTAAAAACTTACATTTAGATAAAGGTGTTGATTATGAATTCTATTTTGAATTGTTTGATAATGATGCGGTAAACGGAAATAAATCCGTTAAAACAAAAGTTTATAATTATCGAAACAAAACAGATCAAGAACTAAACGAAGATGTGTTAAAAGAACAAAAACAAAACCTAGAAAACTTTAAAAAGAACACTAAAAAAACCGAAAAAATAAATAAATCTTTAGAAGATTTTTCTAAAAAAATGAAAAGTAAAGCTAATATGGATTGGCAAGACAAAAAAGAATTTAAACAATTTGTTAAGCGTCAAAAGCAATACCAACAAATGTTAGAAAACAATACACAAAAGCTTCAAAAAAATATTAACGAGCTAAAACACGAAGACAACCCAAACTTACAAGAGAAAAAAGAAGATTTAAAAAAGCGTCTTGAAGAAATGAAAAAGATGCAGAAAAAAGAAAAACTTTTAGATGAACTAAAAAAGTTGGCAGAAAAATTAGATAAAGAAAATTTCTTAAAAAAGTTAGATAAACTAACGCAGAAAAACAAACAAGACGAAAAATCTTTAGAGCGTATATTGGAGTTAACTAAGCGTTTTTATGTAGAGAAAAAAGC
>JALSLZ010000183.1 GCA_026988075.1 Flavobacteriaceae bacterium | reverse complement strand
CAGAAAAATTAGATAAAGAAAATTTCTTAAAAAAGTTAGATAAACTAACGCAGAAAAACAAACAAGACGAAAAATCTTTAGAGCGTATATTGGAGTTAACTAAGCGTTTTTATGTAGAGAAAAAAGCGGAAGAAATAGCTAATAAATTAGAAGAATTGGCAAAAAAACAAGAAAAATTAGCTAAAGCGGAAGAAAACACTTCAAAAAAACAAAAGGAATTAAACAAAGAGTTTGAAGCCATAAAAAAAGAAATGGAGCAACTTCAAAAGGAAAATAAAGCCTTAAAAAAACCAATGGATATCCCTAAAAAAGAAGCGGAACAAAAAGCGGTTGATGAGGATATGAAAAAAGCTGAAGAAAAATTAGAAGATAGCGAAAAACAAGATGACGAACAAAGTGATGAGGAAAAAAAAGAAAGTAAACAATCTGCTAAAAAGAAACAAAAATCTGCCGCTAAAAAAATGAAAAAAATGAGTGGCGGCATGAAACAGTCTATGATGAGCGGAAGTGGTGAAATGATGCAAGAAGATATTGACAACCTTAGAGCTATTATTGAGAATTTAATCCGTTTTTCAATAGAACAAGAAGATTTAATGAACGATTTTCATACCATTACTGCTGCACATCCCGAATATTCTAAGAAACTAAAATTTCAGCAGGTTTTAAAAGAACATTTTGAACATATTGATGATAGTATTTATTCGCTGTCTTTGCGAAACCCTAAAATTTCTGAAAAACTAAATAAAGATATTGTTAATGCGCATTATAACCTAAATCAATCGCTTAATAATATAGCCGATAACAAAATAAAACAAGGTTTATTAAACCAACAAACAACTATGATGGCAGCTAATAATTTAGCTAATTATTTAAGTGATGTATTAGATAATGAACAAAACCCATCTATGGGTCAAGGTAGTGGTTCTGGAAAAGGAAAAGGTAAAGGAAAGGGAAAAGGTTCTGGAAAAGGCTTTCAATTACCAGATATCATTAAAAAACAAGGCGAAATGCTTGAAAAAGCCAAGAAAGGAGAAAAAGGGAAAAAAGGCGAAGGAGAAAAAAAAGATGAAAACGGGAAAAAAGGAAAAGGAGAAAAAGGGAAAGATGGGAAAAGCGGAAAAGACGGAAAAGGTAGTAGTGGTCAAGGTGAAGGAGAAAACTCCGAACAAATGAATGGCGAAATGTATGAAATTTATAAACAACAAAACGCCTTAAAACAAGCCTTTAAAGACATGATGCAAAATGCAGGTAATAAAGGTAGTGCAGGCAATAAAGCCTTAAAACAAATGGAAGATTTAGAAAAAGAATTGTTAAATAAAGGATTAACACAATCGGTTATTCAAAAAATGGAAAACCTTAAACACGAACTTTTAAAATTAGATAAAGCTACTTTTGAACAAGGCGAAGACAGTAAGCGAAAAGCAGATGCCAATAAAACATCGTTTGAAAAACGAAACATAAAAAATTTAAATAAAAAGAAACTGTTTTTTAATCCCAATGAAATTTTAAATCGACAATCATTACCGCTTAAATCTCGTTACAAGAAAAAAGTACAAGAGTATTTTTCGGTTGATTAGAAAAAATTACATTTTAAAAGCTATGTTTTGTCTCTTTTAAATATACCTTAAGCTTATAATTTGATTGTTTTTTTTATAATGGTAGCATCATTAATTACAAAAGGTGTTGGAAAAGTATTGTTTATATTTCTCTTTTTTATATTTAATTTTTTGTTTGTTAATAAATCATAGGCTGAATCATAAATAACAATCTCTGGTTTTTCGTTTTTAGAAATAGAAAATTTAATATTTAATAATTCATTTTCTTCAGTAAAATAATACGTTAATATATTCTTGCGTTTTTCTGTATTAATAACAAAATCGTTTTTTGTTATTAGTGCTTCTTCGTTAACGGCAAAAGTTTTAAAATGAATATCGTTTTTTGCTATTAATTCTATTCTGTTAGTTTTTCTTTGCGGAATTATTTGTAGTTCTATAAATCGATTATTTAACATAATAGTATCTTTTATTATAGTAATAATTGGTTGACCTAAAGCAATTGGTTTTGTTTCTTTATACAGATTGTATTTTGTACCATATTTGCTATCACTTGCTGTTTTATCAAAACTACCTATCAATGGGTTTTTGGTTAAATATGGCTTGTTATAATCATTTAATTGTTTGTCGTAACTTGCAAAATAAGCCTTGTTATTATCTATATCTAATACATAATTTAAACTATTTGGTTGTTTTCTCATATTATTATAACCAGATTTAAACGAAGCAGAAATTAAAAAAACAAAACCTAAACCTAAAAACAAATAAGAAAGGTTTTGTGTGTTCTTCCATTTTTTTAAAATCGGTAAAAACAACCCGAAAAGTAAAACCACAAACAATGCAGAAACACCTAACATTTTTAAACCCAAACCTACAGGAAACATCTTAATTAGTGGTGCAAAGACAACTATTGTTGGTACAGCAATTAATGTACTTATTATTATTTTAAAGCTTTTACCTCTTTTAGAGTATAAAAGCATTGCTAAGGTTGCTAAAGCGCCGAAAACTGGTAAAATAAAGAATGCTGCGCCTTTTAAATATATAGCTATTAAAAGATTTATAATTCCCCAAATAAAAATTGGAGCAACCATTAAATTTGCAGCAGAATGTTTAATAAAATAACGCTTATAAAATCTAAATGTAATTGCTATAGTAATGAATACAAAAGCAAAAATATAATAATGCCCGTTGTAAGTAAAACCATGTAATATGTCATTGTATTGAGGATGTATTGTTTTAATAAGTTTCCAACCAAAAACAGCTACCAAAACACTAAAAACTATAGCGCCTAAAAAAGGAACAAACCCTGCAAACATAGCAGGTGTAGATAATTTGTTTTTTTGAACACCATAATATGTTATTCCAAAAAACAATAAAGCGCCTAATATAAACATGCCATAAATCCATGAAAAAGGATAATTTATTAAACCCATTTGAGGGAAATTAAAATATACATTGTCTTTTTTTGAATTTAAATTGTCTAAGTCTGCAAAAGCAAAATAATTTAAAGCTGTTGTTAAATAATCGCCTTGATGTTCTAAGGTTTTAAGGTCTAAATTATCATACGTGTCTTGTGAGGTATGATAATCAAAATGATCATCAATAAAAGCAAAATTAATTCCGTTAAGGTTTCCTTCTTCACGCAAAGGTGTTAAATCGGTATCGTTGGGCAACATTTTATAAATGCTATACATTAACGAGTTTGCTACTGGATAATTTGATTTTGCTTTATTAAACGCTTTAATAAGCGCTTTGTTTCCACCATTAGTTTCGAGTAACATATAACTTGGTCCGCCTGAACCACGTGCTTCTAAATTTAATATTAAACCTACATTTTTTGCCCAAGGATGATGTTTTGCAAAAGCAACAGCACCTAATAAACCGACTTCTTCAGCATCGGTAATTAAAATAATGATGTCATTTTTAGGTTGTTTCCCTTTTTCTAAAAAAGCACGAACTGTTTCTAAAATAGTTACCACACCAGAACCTGCATCGCTTGCGCCATAAGATGAATGCACAGCGCTATCGTAATGTGACAATAAAACTAAAGATTTACCTTGTTCTGTACCTTTTATTTTAGCAATAATGTTTTGTGCTTTTACTGCGCCACGCCATTTTTTATTTATAGCTACTTGGTTTTGTGTTTCTACATCTAAACCTAATTTTTCTAATTCTGCTATTAAGTAGTTTTTTACTTTTTTATGTGCTTCTGTACCTACGTAATGTGGTTTTTTACTTATTTTTTTTAAATGAACTAAAGCCCTTTCTGTAGAAAATTCTGTTTTTGATGTTGTTAAATCACTTGTTTTTGTTGGCATTTGTGAAATAAAAGCATAATAAATAGCTACTACTATTATAATAAATGAGATTACTTTAACGTATGATGTTTTCATAATTGGTAGGTTTGGGTTGTGGCAAGATACAGTTTTTTTTTTATTTGTGGTTTTATTATAAATATACCCAATATTGGGTATTTTAAAAATCTTTATATGCTTGTATGTTTGCGTTATTAGTTTTAAAAGCCTAACCAAACTTAAAAAAATGAAAACATATATACTAATATTTATTTTTACTTTGAGTGTTTCTTTAAATGCTCAAAAGATGAGAGTTATAGATTTATCTAATACAAACACCCATTCTGAAACAATAAGAGATAATGAGGCGTTTCAAATTAAATTAATAAATTATAATCCTTTTTTTCAATATAAAATTAAAACAGAATTTGGTTATATAGAAATACCTTCTTTAGTATTTACCATTGAGAGTTTAAGTGTTAAAAATGTTAATTGCTGTGAAGAGTTATCAAATTTATTAAATGAATTTAAAACAACAGATGAGTCTGATTTAGAAAATTTAATAACTAAAATAAAGGTAGAAATTGAAAAAGATTCTGTATTAAAAAACTGTTCTAATAATGTTATAAAAGCAGCAATTTAAAAAAGTAGATAGTTTATATAAAGAAGTAATAAAGCAAGTACCAAACTCAGTAGATTTAATTAAAAGCTATGCCAAAATAAAAAAAGAACAAAACAAGACTAATGCTGCTCAAAAATTAA
The DNA here is from genome assembly GCA_026988075.1 of Flavobacteriaceae bacterium. GTDB lineage: Bacteria > Bacteroidota > Bacteroidia > Flavobacteriales > Flavobacteriaceae > S010-17. Next base: position 1,034 of record JALSLZ010000183.1, on the reverse strand, counting down.
TTACCAAAGCTATTGAATTAGCCGACTTTCAAAAACTGAGACAATGGGAGAAAAATGAATTAGTTGAATTGAAAAATTAATAGCGAATATTTATTGATACTTAGCGAATATCAACTGTTGTAAGTATTAGTGTGTTAAATTGTTATATATTTGTAACACATTTAAAATTTAATTATCATGAGAAAAATTACATTATTTATTCTATTTTTATATACTTCTTTTGCGTTTTCACAATTAGAAGGCAATGATTGGTCGTTAATAGATTTAATTATTGATGGAAGTTCTTACGAGTCTGATATTGTTCAAAGTGAGGCAGAATCTAATTATCAAAATCTTACTTTTTTAAATAATCATTATGAAACTACTCTTTGTGGAGTCTTACAAGCAGATTTGAATATTGATATAAATAACACTCAATTTTTCTTAACTAATTTGACTGAAACAGCAATGGATTGTTCAACAACAGAAAGTACTATCCTTCAAAATTTATATTTTGGTTTTTTTAATAACAATGTGCCAAATGCTTTTCAATACGAATTAGATAGCTTTAATGATGTACACGGTAATGTTGGTTTGGTAATTACCGATATTAATGGAAATCAAGCGCTTTTTGAAACACGATATGTTAGTGTTGATGATTTTATTAACGCATCTTTTTCTTTATATCCAAACCCTGTAAAAAATGTTTTAATTATCAAAGAAGAGTCTAATTTAAATATGGACAATATTACTATTTATAATTTTTTAGGCAAGGAATTGTTTTCAACTAAAAATAAGAGAATCAACACCAGTAAGATGAATCCTGGTATTTATTTTGTTAGAATAAAACTACAAAATAACAAAGTAGTAGTTAAGAAATTTATTAAAAAATAATATTAAGCCTTTTATTTTTAACGTAAATTATTTTTTTAAAACTTCTTCTTGTATTTTAATAGAAGCTTGATGAATGGCTTTATAAATTTTCTCCATAAACGTAGTACTTAAACCTAATAATTTACCTTCTATAATTCGTTTTTCTAAAATTTCTTTCCATC